>NZ_JAIZ01000728.1:9043-17885 GCF_000710465.2 Kitasatospora sp. MBT63
CGGGCGGGGTGGCTTGCGGGAGTGGGGTGGTCCGCGTTCGGGTGAGGCGGCGGGCGGGCGCGCGTGCGTGCGTGCGGTCCTGCACGGGAGCCGGCCCGGCCCTGTGCGGCCCCGTCGCCCCCGGAAGGGCTCGGTGGTCCCGCGCGGGGGCCGGACCGTCGCCGGGACGGCGGTGCCGGGGTGATCACGCGGGCCGTATTCTTGGGGACGCGGCGTGATGGCCGCGGCCAGATCGAGGAAGGTGCTCCCGATGCGCGTGTACGTGCCCACCACGTTGAAGGGTCTGGCGGCCGCGCACCCGGGCGGCGAGCTGGACCGGGCGGTGGCCTACGCGGTGACGCCCGCGCTGCGCGAGTGGTACGTCAGCGACGACCTCGAGGAGCTGGAGTACGCGGCGCTCAACCGGGCCGCCGAGTCCTCGCTCCGGCTGCTCGCCGAGGACGGCGCCGCGCCGCGCCGCCGGGTCGTGGTGGCCGTCGAGGTCGCCGACTCCGCGGTGCAGCCGTTCCCCGGTGACGAGTACCAGGACCAGTCGGCGCTCGGCCGGGTCGTGCTGTCGGGCCCGGTGCGGCTGGCGAAGGCCGCCGCCGTGCACGCGGACGCGGCCGACGAGGAGGTGGCGGCGGACGTGGCCGCCGCCGCGCAGGCCATCGCCGCGGCGGACAAGGGCGACGCGGACGCCCAGTTCACGGTCGGCGGGGCCGAGGACCACGAGCTGCTCTGGTTCGCGACCCAGGAGATCCCCGGCCTGCTGGCCTGAGCCCGGCCGGCCCGAGCCCCGAGCCCCCCGCCGGGGACGTCCCTTTCCGCTCGCGCCGGCCCGGCCGGTACCGTTCCAGGGTGCGCACTCATATCGTCTGGGACTGGAACGGAACGCTGTTCCACGACATGGACGCGGTGCTCGGCGCGAGCAACGCGGCCTTCGAGACCATCGGCATCTCCCCGCTCACCCTGGAGCAGTACCGGGAGATGTACGAGATACCCATCCCCCGCTTCTACCAGCGGCTGCTCGGCCGTGACCCGAGCCAGGCCGAGTGGGAGGCGCTGGACGAGGCCTTCCACCGCCGGTACGCCGAGCTGAGCCCCGCCTGCCCGCTGACCGAGGGCGTACCGGGCCTGCTCAGCGGCTGGCGCGAGGCGGGCCGCAGCCAGTCGCTGCTGTCGATGTACGAGCACGAGCGGCTGGTGCCGGTGGTGGAGGGGTTCGGGCTGCTGGAGCACTTCCTGCGGGTGGACGGCCGCCGGGGTGCCTCGGGCGGGCGCAAGGCGGGCCACCTCGCCCGCCACCTGGCGGAGCTCGGGCCGAAGGTGGAGCCGCGGCACACGGTCCTGATCGGGGACGCCGCCGACGATGCGCAGGCCGCCCTGGAGTGGGGGCTGCACGCGGTGCTGTACACCGGCGGTTCGCACACCCGGGCGAAGCTCGAGGTGGTCGGCGTCCCGGTGGTGGACACCCTGGCGGAGGCGGTCGAGCTGGCCGCGGAGCTGGCGGCCTGAGCGGCGTCCGGTCTGCCCGTCGCCCGGGAGGGGCCCGTCGGCGGGCTCCCCGGCACTGACCCGTCGGCGCAGGCCCCGCCCGGTGACCGGGCCGCCGGGCGTGTCGCCCCGGGCGGTTCGGTGGCCGGTTGGCCAGTCTGGACGGGTCAACCCCGCCTGACGCCGGCGCCGGCCCGAGCCGGCCGGCGCCGGCCACCCGGACCCCGTGGAGCGACCCCGTGCCGATCGACGCAGTGACCCAGGTCCCGACCCCCGTCAACGAACCGCCGAACGGCTACGCGCCCGGCAGTCCCGAGCGGGCCCGGCTGGAGCAGAAGCTGGACGAGCTGGCCGGCGAGCAGATCCCGCTCCCGATGACCATCGCGGGCGAGCTGCGGTTCGGCGGCGGCGAGCGGATCGAGGTGGTCCAGCCGCACCACCACGCGGCCCGCCTGGGTGTCCTCGGCAACGCCACCCACCAGGACGCGCAGCTGGCCGTGGACGCGGCGCTGGCGGCGGGCGCCGAGTGGCGCTCGCTCTCCTTCGACGACCGGGCCGCCGTGTTCCTGCGCGCGGCCGACCTGCTGGCCGGACCGTGGCGGGAGACGGTGGCCGCGGCGACCATGCTCGGCCAGTCCAAGACCGCCCAGCAGGCGGAGATCGACGCGCCGTGCGAGCTGGCCGACTTCTGGCGGTTCAACGTGCACTTCGCCCGGCAGATCCTGGCCGAGCAGCCGCAGTCCTCGCCCGGGGTGTGGAACCGCACCGACCACCGCCCGCTGGAGGGCTTCGTCTACGCGGTCACCCCGTTCAACTTCACCGCCATCGCGGGCAACCTGCCCACCGCTCCCGCGCTGATGGGCAACACCGTGGTCTGGAAGCCGGCGCCCACCCAGACGCTCTCGGCGCACTACCTGATGCGGCTGCTCGAGGCGGCCGGCCTGCCGCCCGGGGTGATCAACCTGGTCACCGGGGACGGCCAGGCGACCTCCCAGGTCGTCCTCGGCAACCCGGCGCTGGCCGGGCTGCACTTCACCGGGTCGACCGCCACCTTCCGGACACTGTGGCAGACCATCGGCGCCAACCTCGGCTCGTACCGCGGCTACCCGCGGATCGTCGGCGAGACCGGGGGCAAGGACTTCCTGGTCGCCCACCCGTCGGCCGACCCCGGCGTGCTGCGCACCGCGCTGCTGCGCGGCGCCTTCGAGTACCAGGGGCAGAAGTGCTCGGCGCTGTCCCGGGCCTATCTGCCGCGCGGGCTGTGGCAGCGGATCAAGGACGACTTCCTGGCCGAGGTGGACGCGCTGACCGTCGGCGACGTCAGCGACCTGAGCAACTTCATGGGCGCGCTGATCGACGCCAAGGCGTACGCCAGGAACGTCGCCGCGATCGAGCGGGCCGAGCGCGACCCGGCGGTGGAGCTGGTGGCCGGCGGCCAGTACGACGACGCGATCGGGTACTTCGTGCGGCCCACCGTGCTGCTCTGCGCCGACCCGCGCAACGAGGTCTTCCGGACCGAGTACTTCGGCCCGATCCTGGCCGTGCAGGTCTACGAGGACGCCCGCTGGCCGGACGTGCTGGACCGGGTGGACGGCGGCTCGCCGTACGGGCTGACCGGCGCGGTGATCGCCCAGGACCGGTACGCCATCGCGCAGGCCGTGGAGCGGCTGCGGTTCGCCGCGGGCAACTTCTACGTCAACGACAAGCCGACCGGTGCGGTGGTCGGCCAGCAGCCGTTCGGCGGCGGACGGGCCTCCGGCACCAACGACAAGGCGGGCGCGGCGCAGAACCTGCTGCGCTGGACCTCGCCCCGGTCGATCAAGGAGACCTTCGTGCCGCCGACCGGCCACCGGTACCCGCACATGGGCTGAGCGGACGGGACGAAGGTCCGGCGAAGAGTCGATCAAGAAGCGGTGAAGGCCGGGGTCACGGACGGGGAGACGCCGCCGCGCAATCCGGCAGTCGCTGACAGTCCGATCATGCCGTTTGGACAAGGTGTCCAGGAAGGAACGATCTCCCTGCAGGATTGCTCCTCCGTGTCCCCTGACACCTTCGTTTCATCAGGTTAGGCTGACTGGCGTCGCCGGACCCGATCGACGCAGGCCAAACGTCGTCTCGTACCCAGATGCGCAGCCGCTCATGCGTGGCATGAGCGGTTTTCATCAGGATCATGCGGGAGGATTGCGGACGGACCCGGCGGTGTACACCCAGCCACCACCACCGAGTCACGCAACGGCGCGCGACAGGAGCCAAACAGTCATGCAGACCAAGCTGGACGCAGCCAAGGCCGAACTGCTCGCCAAGGCAGCAGCAGCCGCTGAGAACAGCCAGGTGGGGGGAGCGGCGCCGGGAGAGGGTCTGAGCAACGGCGCTCTGACCGCGTACCTGCACCACTACTACCTCCACACCGCTCCCGAGGACCTGGTCGACCGGGACCCGGTCGACGTGTACGGCGCGGCGGCCTCGCACTACCGGCTGGGGCTCAAGCGGCCCCAGGGCACCGCGGAGGTGCGGGTCTACACCCCGACCGTCGAGGAGAACGGCTGGTCCTGCGGCCACACCGTGGTCGAGGTGGTCACCGACGACATGTCCTTCCTGGTCGACTCGGTCACCAACGAGCTGACCCGCGAGGACCGCGGCATCCACGTCGTGATCCACCCCCAGCTGGCGGTCCGCCGTGACATCACCGGCAAGCTGCTGGAGATCCTGGACATCGACGCCTGCTCGCGCAGCCAGGCCGCCGGCACCGGCTGGCCGGCCGACGCGACCGTCGAGTCCTGGATGCACATCGAGATCGACCGCGAGACCGACCGCGACGACCTCCGTGCCATCGAGACCAACCTGCGCCGGATCCTGGGCGACGTCCGCGAGGTCGTCGAGGACTGGACCAAGATGCGCGACTCCGCGCTGCGGCTCGCCGACGAGCTCGCCGAGGAGCCCCCGGCCCACCTGCCCGAGCAGGAGGTCGGCGAGGCCTGGGAGCTGATGCGCTGGCTGGCCGACGACCACTTCACCTTCCTCGGCTACCGCGAGTACGACCTGGCCGAGCACCGCGGCGAGGAGGTGCTGCGGGCCGTCCCCGGCACCGGCCTCGGCGTGCTGCGCTCCGACCCGATCAGCCACGACGTCGACCACCACCCGGTGGCTGAGGCGTTCGGCCGGCTGTCGGCCCCGGTCCGGGCCAAGGCGCACGAGAAGAAGCTGCTGGTCCTCACCAAGGCCAACAGCCGCGCCACCGTGCACCGCCCCGCCTACCTCGACTACGTCGGCGTGAAGAAGTTCGACGCCAACGGCGAGGTGATCGGCGAGCGCCGTTTCCTCGGCCTGTTCTCCTCCGCCGCGTACACCGAGTCGGTCACCCGGATCCCGGTGGTCCGCCGCAAGGTGCAGGAGGTCCTCGCCGACTCCGGTTTCTCCAGCGACAGCCACGACGGCCGCGACCTGCTGCAGATCATGGAGACCTTCCCCCGGGACGAGATCTTCCAGACCGCCGCCGCCGAGCTGCTCTCCATCGCCACCAGCGTGCTCTACCTGCAGGAGCGCCGCCGGCTGCGGCTGTTCCTGCGCCAGGACGACTACGGCCGCTACTTCTCGGCCTTCGTCTACCTGCCGCGCGACCGCTACACCACGCGGATCCGGCTGCGCCTGATGGAGATCCTCATGGAGGAGCTCAACGGCGAGTCGATCGACTACACCGTGCACGCCACCGAGTCGGTGCTGACCCGCCTGCACTTCGTGGTCCGGGTCGCCGCCGGCACCGAGCTGCCGCAGCTCGGCGACGCCGAGATCGAGCGGATCGAGGCCAAGCTGGCCGAGGCCGCCCGGTTCTGGATGGACAGCTTCCACGACCAGCTGCACATCGAGCTGGGCGAGGAGCGGGCCGCCGAGCTCGGCCACCGCTACGCCAACGCCTTCCCCGACGGCTACCGGGCCGACTTCACCGCCCGCACCGCGGTCTCCGACCTCAAGCAGATCGAGGCGCTGCACGGCGAGGGCGACTTCCGGCTCAACCTCTACCAGCCGGTCGGCGCCGGCGACGACGAGCGCCGCTTCAAGATCTACCGGGTCGGCGGCCCGATCTCGCTCACCGAGGTCCTGCCGGTCCTGCAGCGCCTGGGCGTCGAGGTGCTCGACGAGCACCCGTACGCGCTGCGCCGCTCCGACGGCAGCACCGCGTGGGTCTACGACTTCGGCCTGAAGCTGCGCGAGGCCACCGAGCTGAGCGACGAGGCGCGCGAGCGCTTCCAGGAGGCCTTCTCGGCCACCTGGACGGGCAAGGCCGAGAACGACGGCTTCAACGAGCTGGTCCTGACCGCCGGGCTGAACTGGCGCCAGGCCGTCGTGCTGCGCGCGTACGCCAAGTACCTCCGGCAGGCCGGGAGCACCTTCTCCCAGGACTACATGGAGGACGCGCTCCGCAACAACACCCACTCCACCCGGCTGCTGGTCAACCTCTTCGAGGCCCGGCTCAGCCCCAGCCACCGCTCGGGTGCGCAGGAGCTCACCGAGGGCATCTTCGAGGAGCTCAACGGCGCCCTCGACGAGGTCGTCTCGCTGGACGAGGACCGCATCCTGCGCTCCTTCCTGCACCTGATCAACGCCACCCTGCGGACCAACTTCTTCCAGCACGCGGCCGACGGCCAGTGGCACTCCTACGTGTCGATGAAGTTCGACCCGAAGGCCATCCCGGACCTGCCGGCCCCGCGCCCGGCGTTCGAGATCTGGGTCTACTCGCCCCGGGTCGAGGGCGTCCACCTGCGCTTCGGCAAGGTCGCCCGCGGCGGTCTGCGCTGGTCCGACCGGCGAGAGGACTTCCGCACCGAGATCCTCGGCCTGGTCAAGGCCCAGATGGTCAAGAACACCGTGATCGTCCCGGTCGGCGCCAAGGGCGGCTTCGTCGCCAAGCAGCTGCCGGACCCGTCGGTGGACCGCGACGCCTGGATGGCAGAGGGCATCGCCTCGTACAAGACCTTCATCTCGGCGCTGCTCGACATCACCGACAACCTGGTCGCCGGTGACGTCGTCCACCCCGCCGACGTGGTCCGCCACGACGAGGACGACACCTACCTGGTGGTCGCCGCCGACAAGGGCACCGCGACCTTCTCGGACATCGCCAACGGGGTCGCCGAGTCGTACGGCTTCTGGCTGGGCGACGCGTTCGCCTCCGGCGGCTCGGCCGGCTACGACCACAAGGGCATGGGCATCACCGCCCGCGGCGCCTGGGAGTCGGTCAAGCGCAACTTCCGCGAGCTGGGCCACGACACCCAGACCGAGGACTTCACCGTGGTCGGCATCGGCGACATGTCCGGTGACGTGTTCGGCAACGGCATGCTGCTCAGCGAGCACATCCGCCTGGTCGCCGCCTTCGACCACCGGCACATCTTCCTCGACCCGGACCCGGACGCCGCGGTCTCCTTCGCCGAGCGCCGCCGCCTGTTCGACGTGCCGCGCAGCTCCTGGGACGACTACGACAAGTCGCTGATCTCGGCCGGCGGCGGGGTCTTCCCGCGCTCCGCCAAGGCCATCCAGCTCTCCCCGCAGGTCCGCGAGCGGCTCGGCCTCGACGCCGCCAAGCTCACCCCGGCCGAGCTGATGAAGGCCATCCTCCAGGCGCCCGTCGACCTGTTCTGGAACGGCGGCATCGGCACCTACATCAAGGCCTCCAGCGAGACCAACGCCGAGGTCGGCGACAAGGCCAACGACGCCATCCGGGTCAACGGCGAGCAGGTCAGGGCCCGGGTGATCGGCGAGGGCGGCAACCTCGGCTGCACCCAGCTCGGCCGGATCGAGTACGCGGCCACCGGCGGCCCCGAGGGCACCGGCGGCTGGATCGACACCGACGCGATCGACAACTCCGCCGGTGTGGACACCTCGGACCACGAGGTCAACATCAAGATCCTGCTCAACCAGGTGGTCGCCGACGGCGACATGACGGTCAAGCAGCGCAACGCCCTGCTCGCCGAGATGACCGACGAGGTCGGCCACCTGGTGCTGCGCAACAACTACGCGCAGAACGTGGTGCTGGCCAACGCCGTCGCCCAGGCCGTCTCGATGGTCAACGTGCACTCCCGGATGATCAACCGCCTGGAGGCCAACGGCCAGCTCGACCGGGCGCTGGAGTTCCTGCCCACCGAGCGCCAGATCCGCGACCGCCAGCAGAACGGCCGCGGGCTCTCGCAGCCCGAGCTGTCCGTGCTGCTCGCCTACACGAAGATCACGCTGGCCGACGAGCTGCTCGCCACCGGGCTGCCCGACGACCCGTACTTCCGCACCGTGCTGCACGCGTACTTCCCGAGCGCGCTGCGGGCCAAGTTCGCCGAGGCGATCGACAACCACCCGCTGCGCCGGGAGATCATCACCACCCTGATCGTCAACGACACGATCAACCGCGGTGGCTGCACCTTCGCGTTCCGGCTCCGCGAGGAGACCGGCGCGACGATGGAGGAGATCGCCCGCACCCACGCGGCCGCCCGCGCGGTGTTCGGCCTGGAGCAGCTCTGGGACCAGATCGAGGAGCTGGACAACCAGGTCCCCGCCGAGGTCCAGACCCGGATGCGGCTGCACGCCCGCCGTCTGGTCGAGCGTGCCACCCGGTGGATGCTCAACAACCGCCGCCAGCCGCTGGACATCGCCGGCACCATCGAGTTCTTCCACGACCGGGTCAACCAGGTCTGGGACAGCCTGCCCAAGCCGCTGCGCGGCGAGGACGCGGCCTGGTTCGAGAAGATCTACCAGGAGCTGTCCGCCTCGGGCGTGCCCGAGGCCCTCGCCACCCGGGTGGCCGGCCTGTCCTCGGCCTTCCCGACCCTGGACATCGTCGGTGTCGCGGACCGCTCGGACGCCGACGTGATGGAGGTCGCCGAGCTCTACTACGACCTCGCCGACCGCCTGCAGATCACCCACCTGCTGGACCGGATCATCGAGCTGCCGCGGACCGACCGCTGGTCCTCGATGGCCCGTGCGGCCATCCGCGAGGACCTGTTCGCCGCGCACGCCGCGCTCACCGCGGACATCCTGGCCTGCGGCCCCGAGGGCTCCTCGCCGGAGGAGCGCTACGGCGCCTGGGCCGAGCTCAACAGCACGCTGATGACGCGGGCCAAGACCACCCTCGACGACATAAGGGGTTCGGACAACTACGAGCTGTCCAGCCTGTCCGTCGCGATGCGGGTGATCCGCACCCTGCTGCGCACCGGCCACTGAGCAGCCCACCGGAGGGCGGGACCGCACGCGGTCCCGCCCTTTGGCGTTCCCCCGGCGACGGCCGGCCGGGTAGCGGTGAGTGCGCACAACCGTGGCGCAGCGCCCGGAGACCGGTACGCGTACGGGCGGGGCGTCCACGCCCCACCCGTACGCGCGGGCCGGTGGG
>NZ_JAIZ01000728.1:17959-19729 GCF_000710465.2 Kitasatospora sp. MBT63
GCGACGCGAGGGTGCGGCGCGCCCGCCCGGTGGCGCTAGCCGGCGGCCGCCCGCTGGAGCGCGCTGGCCAGCAGCGCTAGGTCGGTCGGGCCGTTGCCCAGCTCGCGGACCGGGCGGCGGGTGGGCGGCGCGCCCAGCTGGGACGGGTCGATCGCGACCACCGTCGGCCGCAGGGTGGCCGTACGGGGGATCCGGCCGCTCACCTTGGCGGCCTGGAAGGCCGTCACCCCGCCGTCGGGGCGGCGCAGGTAACCGCGGCCCGGGGTGTCCTCCGGGACGGCCGCGGCGTCCGGCAGATCGATCAGCAGGTCGGACTCGGACGGCTGGTCGGTGCGCAGCGCGATCCGCAGCAGAGCGGCCTCGTCCACCTCGGATCCGGCCGTCAGCTCCGGCGCCCCGGTGGCCGCCACCAGGTGCACGCCGAGCCGTCCGCCGCGGCGGGCCACCTCCGCCAGGGCCCGGGCCAGCGGCCGCCCGGCGGCGGACGTCGGCGCCAGCAGCGCGTCGTAGTCGTCGACCACGACTATCAGCCGGCTCGGGGCCGGCCCGTCCGCGGCCGGGCTGCCCGGGGCCCGGCGCGGTTCGATGATCCGCGGGCCGTCACCGGAGCGGCTGCCCGCCGGCGTGCCGCCGCTGGCGACCAGCGCCGGGGTCCGGGCGAACCGCCGGGCGGCGTGCCAGGCGGTGAAGCCGAGCTCCCCGAGCAGTTCGGTGCGGGTGGTCAGCTCGTCCAGCAGTGATTCGGCCGTCAGCAGGGCCTGCCGCGGGTCGGCGGCCGCGTTGAGGTGGTCGGTCACGTGCGGCAGGTCGGTACAGCCGGCGAGGCCGCCGGCCTCGTCCGTACCGGACGGCGCCCGGCCCTCGATGACCGTCAGCCGCAGCCGTTCCGGCCGCTCCGCGACCGCCAGCGAGGCGATCAGGGTGCGCAGCAGCTCGGTCTTGCCGGCGCCCGCGCCGCCGCCGATCAGCAGGTGTGGCCCGCCCTGCTGGACGGAGGCCAGCTCGGGGTCGGCCAGGTCGACGGTGCATGGCTCGCCGCCGCGCGCGGTGCCGAGCAGCGCCCCGGCCGCGCCGGCCGACAGCGGCAGCTCGGACCAGCGGGCGGACACCTTGGCGGGGGTGACGCTGTCCAGGCCCAGCAGGTCGAGCAGGCGCAGCGAGGCGGGCAGTGGTCCGCGGGCGACCGGCGCGGCCTCCCGCAGCGGGGCGAGCACCCGGGCCAGCCGCTCGGCCCAGGCGGGCGGGACGGCGTCGAGGGCGACCTCCTCCACCACCTCGCGGGTCGCTGCCTCACGGGTCGCTGCCTCCCGGGTCCCGCCGGCCGGCCGCTCGACCGTGAGCAGGGTGCCGACCTCGCCGGTGACCAGGGCCCTCGCGCCGAGGCCGGCCGGCAGCTGCTCGGCCCCTTCGGACAGGCAGATGGTGAAGACACCGTCGGCCGGGCCCCGGTGCAGCAGCTGGGCCAGTGCCTCGCGGCCGGCCGGGGTGCCCGGGTCGCCGTCGACCAGCACGACGGTGGCGGGCGGGCCGGAGCCGACGGCGGCCAGCTCGGCCAGCCGGGCCGCGGTCTGCTCGGGGCCGGCCCCGACCAGCAGCCGGCAGGCCTGGCCGTGGGCCGGGCGCAGATGCGGCAGCCACTGGGCCCAGGTCCACTCGGCGGCGGCCTCCTCGTCGGCGGCGGCCAGCACGAGGTTGAGCCCGGTCGGCGGGTGCAGGGTGGCGAGCTGGGCGACCAGCGCGCGGGCCAGCCCCGCCACCCGGGCCCGGGGG
>NZ_JAIZ01000729.1 GCF_000710465.2 Kitasatospora sp. MBT63
CGGGCGGCATCCTCGAAGGCGCGCACCGCCGGGTGGCTGCGGTAGGGGGCGAGGCGGCGGTGGAAGTCGCGCAGGTACTCGACGGTGCGGGCGGAGCGCATCTCACCGGCGGCGCGCAGCGCGTCGGTGGCCATGCCGCAGGCCTCCTCGGCCTCGCCGAGGCCGAGCCGGGCGGAGGCCAGCACCAGGCGGCAGAGGATCCGGCTGCGGGCGTAGGCGGGCCCGCGCAGCCGTAGGGACTTCTCGGCGTGCTGGGCGGCGGGCCGCCACTGCTGGAGGTCGCGGTAGCAGTGGGCGAACTCGTCGGCGAGCTGGGCGTCGTCGAAGTAGCGGGCCCAGGAGGGGACTTCGTCGCCCGTACGGCCGGTCGCGAGGGCCCGCTCGCAGCGCACCAGCGCGGTGGTGCAGGAGCGGACGTCGCCGAGCAGGGCGTGGCCGCGGGCCTCGGCGGCGTGCATCAGCGCCTGCACCACGGGCACCGCGGTGGTGCCGACGCCCTGCTGGGCGACCCGGGCGAGCTGGATCGCCTCCCGGGCGTGCCCGAGGTGGACGGCCTGCTGGCTCATGGTGGTGAGGATGAAGCCGCCGAGCACTCTGTCCCCCGCCGCCTGGGACAGCCGCAGCGCCTGGACGAAGTAGCGCTGGGCCAGCCCGTGCGCGGCGATGTCGAACGAGGTCCAGCCGGCCAGCCTGGTCAGGTCCGCGACGGCGCTGAACAGGGCCCGGCCGACCGGTTCGCCGTAGCGGCCGCGCAGCATCGGCTCGGCCTCGCTCTCCAGGTAGCGGACCAGCGCCTGCCGGGCGTGGCCTCCGCCGTACGCCTGGTCGAGGGCGCGGAAGAGGTCACCGACCGCGCGGATGGCCGCGATGTCGCCCCGGCCGACCCGGACCTGCGGCCGGTGGTCGCGGGCGGTCTCGGCCTGCTCCGGTCCGGCCGCGGGCGGGCGGCGGCTCTGCTGCGGCACCCGGGCCTGCTGGGGCACCCGGGGTGCCGCGCCGGGCAGGCCGGCCCTGGCGACGGCCGGCTCCGGGCGCCCGTCGGCGGTGTCCGGGGCCGGCGGCGCGGAGCCGTCCCGGGCGACCCGTTCGTCGGTGCGACCGATCAGCCAGTCCCGGCTGGGGACCACCAGGCCGGCCGGGGTGAAGGCGATCTTGCGGAGTTCGGCGTACGGGCCGTTGTCCTTGCGCCACATCGACGCGACGATGTCCACGGCCTCCTGCGGCGTCTCGGCGAACTCGAGCCCGGCGTAGACCGGGGCGCAGGCGTCCAGGCCGGCGTCCTGCGCGGTCAGCCGGCGGCCGAGGCGGCGGGTGAAGACCTCGGCGATCAGCGCGGGGGTCGCGCCGCGCGGCTGCTGGCCGCGCAGCCAGCGGGTCACCGAGGTCTTGTCGTAGCGCAGGTCGAGCCCGTGCTCCAGGCCGAGTTGGTCGACCCGCCGGGCGAGGCCGGCGTGCGAGAAGCCTGACTCCTCGATGAGCGCCGCGAGCTGAGGGTTCTGGGTCCGGACCGGACCTCCGGCCGGGTCGGCCGGGGGCACCGCGGCGGCGGGCCCGGCGGGCACCTGCGCGGCGGCCCCGTCCGGCACGTCGTGCGGGTCGTGCAGGTCGAGCGGATCGAGCGGTCCGTACGCCGGGCTGTCGGTTGCAGGCCGTTGGGGCATGTCTGTCAACACCTCTCGAGCGCCGCACCGGATCCCCCCGGTGCTCGGGGCGGCGCCCCTGTCGGGAATCGGCGTGAATGTAGCGAGCATTCGGGCGCTATGGGCGGATCTGGGCGGGCAATCCTCCGAACGGGTGATGCATTGGCGTCCGTTGTGGGGAAGCTCCGGCCCGGCGTGTTTGGGTTG
The DNA here is from genome assembly GCF_000710465.2 of Kitasatospora sp. MBT63. Lineage (GTDB taxonomy): Bacteria > Actinomycetota > Actinomycetes > Streptomycetales > Streptomycetaceae > Kitasatospora. The sequence continues at coordinate 1,848 of NZ_JAIZ01000729.1, forward strand.
GGGGTCGGCTGTCCCGAATCGCCGCACATGGCGCGACCCCCCATGCGGCCCTCCCCCGCTATGGCTGCCGGGCACATAGGAGTGCGGGCCCGCCCTTCCTACCGTTCTCGGCCATGGACACCACTTCCGCGCCGCCCTCGCTCGGCGGCCGCACCGCCCTGGTCACCGGTGCCGCCTCCGGCATCGGCCGGGCCTGCGCCGAGGCGCTCGCCGCGGCCGGCGCCCGGGTGTACGTCGTCGACCTCAGTGCGGGCCCGGCCGGGGAGTTGGCCGCGCGGATCGGCGGGACGGCCGTCGTCGCCGACCTGGCCGACCCCCGCGCGGTGGACGCTTTGCCCGACGACGCCGACATCGTCGTCAACAACGCCGGCCTGCAGCACATCGCGCCGCTGCACGAGTTCCCGCCGGAGCGGTTCGCCCAGATCCAGCGGGTGATGGTGGAGGCGCCGTTCCGGATCCTGCGCCGCACCCTGCCGCACATGTACCGGCAGGGGTGGGGACGGATCGTCAACATCTCCTCCGTGCACGGGCTGCGGGCGAGCCCCTACAAGTCCGCGTACGTCACCGCCAAGCACGCCCTGGAGGGGCTGAGCAAGACGGCGGCCCTGGAGGGCGCCCCGCACGGCGTCACCAGCAACTGCGTCAACCCGGCCTACGTCCGCACCCCGCTGGTGGAGCGGCAGATCGCCGCCCAGGCCGCCGCCCACGGCATCCCCGAGGACGAGGTGGTCGAGCGGATCATGCTCGACCGGACCGCCGTCAAGCGGCTGATCGAGCCCGCCGAGGTGGCCGCACTGGCGCTGTGGCTGTGCTCCCCGGCCGCCGCCTACATCACCGGCGCCAGCCTGCCCGTCGACGGCGGCTGGACCGCGTACTGACACCGCGCCTCCCCCGCGCCGCCCCGCCCCGCCCCGT
>NZ_JAIZ01000730.1 GCF_000710465.2 Kitasatospora sp. MBT63
CGGGGTCGGGTGGCCGAGCTGCACGACCTTCGGGAGCAGGTCCGCCGTGGCCCGAGCGAGAAGGCCACCGAGGCGCAGCACGCGAAGGGGAAGCTGACCGCGCGTGAGCGGATCGCGTTGCTGTTGGACGAGGGTTCGTTCAACGAGGTGGAGCCGTTCCGGCGGCACCGGGCGCAGGGTTTCGGCCTGGAGGCGAAGAAGCCGCACACCGACGGTGTGATCGTCGGGTGGGGGACGGTGCACGGGCGGCCGGTGTTCACCTATGCGCACGACTTCCGGATCTTCGGTGGTGCGCTGGGTGAGGCGCACGCGCAGAAGATCCACAAGATCATGGACATGGCGATCGCGGCGGGTGCGCCGCTGGTGTCGCTGAACGACGGCGCGGGTGCCCGGATCCAGGAGGGCGTGACCGCGCTGGCCGGCTACGGCGGGATCTTCCAGCGCAACACGCGGGCGTCCGGGGTGATCCCGCAGATCTCGGTGATGCTGGGCCCGTGCGCGGGCGGCGCCGCCTACAGTCCGGCGCTGACGGACTTCGTGTTCATGGTGCGTGAGACCTCGCAGATGTTCATCACCGGCCCGGACGTGGTGCAGGCGGTGACCGGCGAGAAGATCTCCCAGAACGGGCTGGGCGGTGCGGACGTGCACTCGACGGTCTCCGGCGTGTCGCACTTCGTGTACGACGACGAGCAGTCGTGCATCGAGGAGGTGCGGTTCCTGCTGTCGCTGCTGCCGCAGAACAACCGTGAGATGCCGCCGGTGCAGCCCAACGACGACCCGGTGCAGCGGCGCAACGAGCCGCTGCTGGACCTGGTGCCGGCGGACGGCAACCGGCCGTACGACATGCGCAAGGTGATCGAGGAGGTCGTCGACCACGGCGAGTACCTCGAGGTGCACGAGCGGTGGGCGACCAATGTGATCTGCGCGCTGGCGCGGATCGACGGCCACGTGGTGGGGATCATCGCCAACCAGCCGCAGTCGCTGGCCGGGGTGCTGGACATCCACGCGTCGGAGAAGGCCGCGCGGTTCGTGCAGATGTGCGACGCGTTCAACATCCCGCTGATCACCATGCTGGACGTGCCCGGGTTCCTGCCCGGTGTGGACCAGGAGCACGACGGGATCATCCGGCACGGCGCGAAGCTGCTGTACGCGTACTGCAACGCCACCGTGCCGCGGATCCAGCTGATCCTGCGCAAGGCGTACGGCGGCGCGTACATCGTGATGGACTCCCGCTCGATCGGCGCGGACCTGTCCTACGCCTGGCCGACCAACGAGATCGCCGTGATGGGCGCCGAGGGTGCCGCCAACGTGATCTTCCGCCGGGACATCAACGGCGCCGAGGACCCCGACGCGATGCGCGCCCAGAAGATCAAGGAGTACAAGAGCGAGCTGATGCACCCGTACTACGCGGCCGAACGCGGCCTCGTCGACGACGTCATCGACCCGGCCGAGACCCGCACCGTCCTCGCCTCAGCCCTCGCCATGCTCCGCACCAAGCACGCCGACCTGCCCAGCCGCAAGCACGGCAACCCGCC
>NZ_JAIZ01000731.1 GCF_000710465.2 Kitasatospora sp. MBT63
GCCTCGATGATCTGGATAGACGACCTCGTGCGACCGCTCACCTGATCACAACATCACACAGGCCCTAGTGTCCGTGCTCGCCGTCGATGGGAGAGCTGTGGACACGCATGTGGACTGGTCCGGAGTCCGGGAACGCGTCATCGCCGTGGAGGAGGCCGAACGGCGGGCGCGTGGCTGTGAGATGTCTGGATTCCCGGTGTTCGAGCCTGTCCTGACACCCGCCGAGATCGCGGAGGTGGAAGCACAGCTCGGCGTCACGCTCCCCGACGAGTACCGCACGTTTGTGGCGGAGGTCGGGGCCGGCGGCCCCGGCCCGGCGCGCCACCTCACGTCGTTGTGCCGGATCGACGGGGCATGGGGATGGCTCTGGGACGGGGGGTACCACTGGCTGCCGGACTCCGGCGGGCCGTTCGTCGAGACGGAAGGCTGGGCCGACCGGCAGATGGCGACCCTGCGCGCCGCCGGGTACGAGCCCACGACCCGCGATGAGGACGACTACCTGGACGACTACCGCACCGTCTTCGGCGACGCCGGTGACGAGGCCTGGTACCTGGAACGCGGCCGGGGGGCGATCCTCATCAGCGACAATGGCTGCGGGATGACCGGCTGGCTCATCATCGTCGGCCCGC
>NZ_JAIZ01000732.1:0-302 GCF_000710465.2 Kitasatospora sp. MBT63
CGCCCCCGCACCGCCCGCCCCCGCGCCGCCCGCGCGTCGCAGGGCGGTGCCCGAGCAGACGCTCGCCCTCGCGCCGATCGTCACCGCCGCCATCGCGGTCGCCGACGCCGAGGGGCTGGCGGCGGTGTCGATGCGCCGGGTCGCCGCCGAACTGGGCGTGGCCACCATGTCGCTGTACCGGCACGTGGCCGACAAGGACGCCCTGGTGGTGCAGATGCTGGACACGGCCCTGGCCGGCTGGTCCTTCCCGGCCGGGCCGCAGGCCGTCTGGCGGGACCGGCTGGGGGGCGCGGCCCCCGGCC
>NZ_JAIZ01000732.1:371-7417 GCF_000710465.2 Kitasatospora sp. MBT63
GCCCGCGACCTGTGGTCGACCTTCCGCCGCCATCCGTGGCTGGCCCCGGCGATGTCGCTGACCAGGCCTCAGCCGCTGCCCGGCGCGATGCCGTTCAGCGAGTGGGTGCTGGCGACGCTGGCCGGGCAGGGCCTCGACCTGCAGACCGCCTTCACCTGCTACCTGGCGCTGATCAACTACATCCGGGGCACGGCGGTCAACCTGGAGACCGAGGCCGAGGCGCAGGCCGCGACCGGCCTGGACAGCGAGGAGTGGATGGACGCCCACGAGCCCGAACTGCGGGCGGTCTTCGCCGCCGGCGGCTTCCCGACCCTGGACCGCCTCGCCACCGAGGGGTACGACTTCGACCTGGACCTGCTGTTCGAGTTCGGCCTGCAGCGCATCCTGGACGGCATCGCCGTCCTGGTCGCCACCGCCCGCCCCTGAACCGGCGCCGCGGACCGCGGCCCGCGGCCTGCAGCCGGAAAACCCGTTGCACCCGCCGCACGGTCTTGCCAAGGTACGGGCGTCCCTGCACCACGCCGAGAGGAACCCATGCCGTCACCATCCGGATTCAGCTACGACCAGCGCCCCGACGGGACCGTCGTGGTGTGGCACCACGGCAAGGTCGCCGCGAAGCTGCGCGGACCGCGCGCCGCCGAGTTCACCACCGAGGCCGAATCCGGAGACGCCCAGCTGGTGATGGCCCGGTGGACCGGCCACTACAAGCACGGCAACGAACGCACCGCCAAGCAGCACCCCCGCAACCGCCGCTGAGCGCACCGGCCCGGCCGCCTCAGACCGCTGTCCGCTCGGTGAGGCGCCGGGCGGCGGTGGCCGCACCGTCGGTGCGGACCGTCGCGGCGACGGCCCGGGCGCGGGCCGCCACCCCGGGCCGCAGCACCCGGCCGAGCGCGGCGGTCAGCGAGTCGACCGTCGGAGCACCTTTCGGGTGCGGGGTCCCGATTCCGAGCTCCCCGACCCGCCCGGCCCAGTAGTACTGGTCGTACATCTGCGGCAGGACGACCTGCGGCGCGCCGGCCCGGGCGGCCGCCGTGGTGGTGCCCGCTCCGCCGTGGTGGACGACCGCGGCGACCCGGGGGAACAGCAGCTGCTGGTTGATCTCGCCGATGGACAGGCAGTCGGCGCCGCCGTCGGCCGGCGCGAGTCCGGCCCAGCCGCGGGAGACGATCGCCCGGCGGCCCAGCGCGCGGGCGGCGCCGAGCATCGTCGCCGCGAGGTCCTGCGGTGCGCGCATACTGCCGAAGCCGAAGTACAGCGGCGGCTCGCCGCCCTCCAGGAAGGCCGTCACCTCCGCGGGCAGCGGACGCTCGTCGGTGAGCAGCCAGGCACCCGTCTGCACCACCTCCGGCCCGCCGGGACTCCCGGGCCAGGGTCCGAGCACCGGGTCGGCGGCCAGCCAGGGCCGGTCGGTGAACAGGTGGCTCCGGACGTCGTCGACCGGCGCGAGCCCGACGGCCGCCCGGTGCTCGGCGAGCGCGGCGCCGAAGGTGTCGTTGAGGTGCGCCGCGTTCTCGGCCCAGAGCCCGAGGTGGTCGGCCGCCGCCGGCGCCGGGCGCTGCCCCAGTGCGGTCAGCGGCGGCGGCGCATGGTGCGGGGAGGGCAGCGTGGTCGGGCAGTACCCCGCGTACACGTAGCCGATCCCCAGCTGCTCGGCCACCGAGCGGGCCGCGATCTGCAGCGCCCCGCCCGCCACGATGACCTCGCAGCCGTCGGCCGCCGCGGGAAGGGTGGCGAACTGGGCGTCGACGGTGGACCGGGCCAGCCGGCGCAGCTGCTCCGGCGTCGGCCGGGCCGCCGCGGGCCGGGGCCCGGAGGCGGCGGCGGTGCGCAGCTCGGGCCCGATCGGGACGAACGGGATCCCCAGGCCCTCGATCCACTCGCCGAAGTCGGGCGGCGCGCACACCCGCACCTGGTGCCCGGTCCCGCTCAGCTCCGACGCCAGCGCGGCCATCGGCTGGACGTCACCTCGAGACCCGATGGTGGACAGCAGGAAGCGCATCGGAAGGGTCCTCCTCGGCGGAGCGGTGGTGGGGTCGGGAGGATGGATTCTGGCCCACCGTGGGGGCCTTGCGGCAAGGCCCCCACCCGGCTGTAGGTTGAAAGTGGGACGAGCCCCGGGCGCAGTTCCTTCCGCCCGCTCCCCCTTGCGGTCCGAGCAGTTACGGCCCGAGCAGCTCCCCGAGGTCGTACGAGACGGGTTCCACCAGCTGCTCGTAGGTGCAGCTCGCCGGGTCCCGGTCGGGGCGCCAGCGGCGGAACTGGGTGGTGTGGCGGAAGCGGCTGCCCTCCATGTGGTCGTAGGCGACCTCGCAGACGCGTTCGGGACGCAGCGGCACCCAGGAGAGGTCCTTCTTCCCGGTCCAGCGGCTCTGGCCGCCGGGCAGCCGGGAGGCGGCCTGGGCGCTCTCCTCGGTCCACTCGGCCCAGGGGTGGCCGGTGAACGAGTCCATCCGCAACTCCTGCAGCTCCTCGACCAGTTCGCGACGCCGGGCCATCGGGAACGAGGCGCTGACCCCGACGTGCTGGAGCCGGCCGGTGTCGTCGTACAGGCCGAGCAGCAGCGAGCCGACCACCGGGCCGCTCTTGTGCTCGCGGTAGCCGGCCAGCACGCAGTCCGCGGTGCGCTGGTGCTTCACCTTGAACATGGTCCGTTCGCCGGGCCGGTACGGCGCGTCCAGCGGTTTGGCCACCACACCGTCCAGGCCGGCGCCCTCGTACTGGGTGAACCAGGTACGGGCGAGGCCGAGGTCGGTGGTGGCGGGCGCGAGGTGCACCGGGGCGGCGACACCGGCCAGGGCCTCGGCGAGGGCGGCCCGGCGTTCGGCGAGCGGCTCCTGGTCGAAGGCGCGGTCGCCGAGGGCGAGCAGGTCGAAGGCGAGGAAGGAGGCCGGGGTGCGCTCGGCGAGGGTGCGGACCCGGGAGGCGGCGGGGTGGATGCGCTCCAGCAGTTCCTCGAAGCGCAGCCGCCCGTCCCGGGCGATCACGATCTCGCCGTCCAGTACGCAGCGCTCCGGCAGCTCCCGGAGGCAGGCCGCGACCACCTCGGGGAAGTAGCGGGTGAGCGGCTTGCCGGTGCGGCTGCCGATCTCCACCTCGTCGCCGTCACGGAAGACGATCGCCCGGAAGCCGTCCCACTTGGCCTCGTACTGCATGCCGGGCGGGATCTCGGCCACGGACTTGGCGAGCATCGGCGGGACGGGCGGCATCACGGGTAGCTGCATGCTCCGATGGTGGCGGCCCGACAGCCCCTCCGCGCGCCGATACGCCCCCCTCGGCGCGCCCGGCCTAGCGTGGGGCCATGGCAGGAGCTGTGGAGCTGGAGGTGGACGGCCGGGCGGTGCGGCTCTCCAACCCCGACAAGGTGTACTTCCCCGAGCGCGGCTACACCAAGCTGGACATCGCGCGCTACTACCTGGCGGTGGCGCCCGGCGTGCTGCGCGGGCTGCGCGACCGGCCGACCACGCTGCAACGCTTCCCGGACGGGGTGACCGGCGAGTTCTTCTACCAGAAGCGCGCGCCCAAGGGCCTGCCGGAGTGGCTGCCGACGGCCCGGATCGCCTTCCCGAGCGGCCGTACCGCGGACGAGATCTGCCCGAACGAGCCGGCCGCCGTCCTCTGGGCGGCCAACCTCGGCTGCCTGACCTTCCACCCCTGGCCGGTGCGCCGCACGGACACCGAGCACCCGGACGAGCTGCGGATCGACCTCGACCCGCAGCCCGGCACCGACTTCCACGACGCGGTGGCAGCCGCCCTCGAACTGCGCGGCCTGCTGGAGGAGTACGGGCTGCGGGGCTGGCCGAAGACCTCCGGCGGGCGCGGCCTGCACGTGTACGTGCCGCTGGAGCCGCGCTGGACCTTCACCGACTGCCGGCACGCGGTGATCGCGCTCGGCCGCGAGCTGGAGCGGCGGATGCCCGGCCGGGTGACCACCGCCTGGTGGAAGGAGGAGCGCGGCGAGCGGATCTTCGTGGACTACAACCAGATGGCCCGGGACCGGACCATCGCCTCCCCGTACTCGCTGCGCCCCCGGCCGGAGGCCACCGCGTCCACCCCGCTGCGCTGGGAGGAGGTGCCGGACGTCGCCCCGACCGACTTCGACCTGCGCACGGTGCCCGAGCGGTTCGCCGAACTGGGGGACGTGCACGCGGACATCGAGCAGCACGCGTTCTCGCTGGACCCGGTGCTGGAGCTGTACCACCGGCAGGACCTCGGCGACCTGCCGTACCCGCCGGACCACCCGAAGATGCCGGGCGAGCCCGCCCGGGTGCAGCCGAGCCGGGCCAGGAAGACCACCTGACCACCTGACCCGGCCCGCCGGCCGCGCTCCCCGATCCTCCGTCAGCCGAGACGGTGGCGCGGTGCGGCGCCGGTGGGCCGGGCCGCGCCGGGCGCCCGGCGGCCGCGGTGGCGGGGTTGGCTGCCGGGGGTGAGCGCGGTGACGACGGCGGCCAGGGCGAGCGGAGCCAGCAGCAGGACCATGACGAGATTCATCGGTACTCCTCCTCTGTTCGCGTGTCCGTGACCCCACGCCTGCCCCCGCCCGCCGCCGGTATCCACCCGGGTCCCGCTCCCGCTCCGCCGGGCCGGCGGCGGGCCCTGCCAGAATCGGGCCCTGCCAGAATCGGGGGCGGACGGATCGATCGAAGGGGGAGCGGTGGAAGCGGCCGGACAGCACCCGGTGGTGGACGGCCCAGGCGCCGGGGGCGCGCAGCGGCTGGTCCGGCGGTTCGGGCCGGCGGCCCTGGCCTGGTACCGGGAGGTGCCGGACCTGGTGGCCGGGCTGGCCGAGCGCTGGGACCTGGAGGTGCTGGCCGCGGGCGGCGGCGGCACGGCGCTGCTGTACCGCTGCGCGCGCGGGCCGGACGGGACCCCGGTGTGGCTGAAGCTGACGCCTGATCCGCTGATCGCCCGCCAGGAGGCACTGGCCCTGACGGCCTGGGCCGCGGTGCCGTCGGTGGTCGGGCTGCTGGCGTACGAGCCGGCGGCCGGGGCGCTGCTGCTGGCCGGGGTCGAGCCGGGGTCGACCCTGCGCGGCCGGCCGTGGCGGACCGCCGAGGTGGGGCGGCTGCTGGCCGCCCTGCGGGCACCGGTCGGGCTGCCGCCGGGACTGCCGCGGCTGGCCGAGCGGACGGAGCTGGTGTTCGACCTGGCGCTGCGCCGGGACGTGCCGGTGGCGGAGCGCTGCCGCGGCGCCGCTCGGGAGCTGGCCGCCGGCGGCCCGGTTGCGCTGGTCCACGGCGACCTGCACCCCGCCAACGTGCTGGACGGCCCGGACGGCCCGGTCGCGATCGATCCCCGCCCCTGTCTGGGTGATCCCGACTTCGACCTGGTCGACTGGGCGGTGGCGGGGGTCGGCGGCCCGGCGGAGCTGACGGCCCGGATCGAGGAGCTGGCCGCCTTGGTGCCCGCGGCCGACGGCGACCGGGTGCTCGCCTGGTGCCGCGCGCTGGCGCCGCTGCTGCTGGCTCCCGGCCGGGACGACCCGCTGGCCCGGTACCTGGGCCTGACCTGACCTGACCGGTTCACGGCGTTCACGGCGGATGCGGGTATTGCGCGAGTGCGCCGCCCGGTCCGGCGGCGCGCCGGGAGCGATCCGCCGGGCCGGGCCGGTCGGGCGCCCTATCGTGGACGGGGCCGGCCCCGCGCGGCGCCGGTGCCCGCCCCGTTCATGTCTGCCTCGCCGCCCCCGTTCCCGCGTCCGACCAGGGAGTCCGCCCGTGAGCACAGCCGCCGACGCCGCCGACCTGGAGCTGGTCGAGGCCGCCGAGGCGGTGGTCTCCCGTTACGCGTCCGGTGACCGGCACACGGTGGCCGCCGCGGCCCGGGCCGCCGACGGACGGATCGTCACGGGGATGAACGTGTACCACTTCACCGGCGGTCCGTGTGCCGAGCTGACCGTGATCGGCGCGGCCGCGGGGCAGGGCGCGTACGACCTGGTCACCATGGTCGCGGTCGCCGACGGTGAGCGGGGGGTGATCCCGCCGTGCGGCCGCTGCCGGCAGGTGCTGGCCGACTGCTTCCCCGACATCCGGGTGATCGTGGGCGCGCCCGGCGGGCCCCGGTCGGTCGGGATCGCCGAGCTGCTGCCGGCGCCGTACGACTGGGCGGCCGCGCGCGAGTAGCCGGGGGTATCGCCGGTTGCCGCGGGCGGGCGGCGGCATCCGGGGCAGGCGCGGTCAGCCGTGCCGGATCTCCTCCAGGCGGGTGCGCATCAGGTCGGTGGTGCGGGTGAACCAGTCCGTCAGGACCGCGACCTCGTCCGGGGTGTAGTCGGCGAACAGCGCGTTCAGCCGCTCGTAGAACGGCTGGTAGAGCTCCATCACACGGAGGTTGGCGGTCTCCTCGGGGACGATCCGCACCCGTCGGCGGTCCGCCGGATCGGCCTGCCGGTGGGCGTACCCGGCACGTTCCAGCCGGTTGACGACGCCGGTGACGGCGCCGGTGGTCAGCCCGGCGCGGGCGGCGAGCTCGCCGGCGGTGATGGGCTGTTCGCCCGCGCCGATGACGTGGCCGAGGCAGGTGAGGTCGGTGCTGCTCAGCCCGAGCCGCTGCGCCATGTCCTGCTGCCCGATGTGGCTGAGCGCGATCAGCTGGTCCATGCCCGCGAGTGCCTGTGCGGCCGTCGCCGCCGGACGGGGCTTGCCCTGCATGCGGATTCCTCTTAGTCTCTAAGATACTTAGCTCGTGAGATAAACGGTCTCTCCAGCCTACGTGCCATGCCCCCACATCCCCCGGAGGAAGCGATGAGTGCCCTGCACGGCAGCCACGACATGGGCCACACCGTCGCCGGGTGGACCGGCACGGCGGTCGCGTTGACCGGCTTCACGGTGGCCGGGGTGGCGCTGTGCGCCGGGTCGGTGGCGGGCCTGTGGCTCGGGGGCGCGCTGGCCGTCCTGGCCGCCGTCGTCACCTGGGTCCTGCACCTGGCCGGCTGGGGCAAGCCCAGCGGTCCGCGCCCGGAGCAGCAGTGGCCGTGGCGGGTGCGGGACACCATGACCGCCCACGCCGACTGCCTCGGCTGCCGCCTGGCCGGCCGGAGCCGC
>NZ_JAIZ01000733.1:0-8401 GCF_000710465.2 Kitasatospora sp. MBT63
GCCGTCACCGCGACGGGCGTCCACGGCCGCGGCTACGCGGGGGCGGACCGGCGGCGGGCGCGGTGCGCGAGGATGCTGCACGAGCAGACGCCGTCGAACTGTGCTGTGGCCGGCATCGAGGCCTCCCGCGCTCGTGCCCCGGGCCGGTGGGGCGGTCCGTCCGACGCTACGGCCGGGCGCCCGGCGGCGCGCGGTCGCCACGCCGGATCCGGACGGCCCCGGGGTCCCGGCCCGCCGGACACCCTCGCCGTCGCCCTCACCGCAGCGGGCGCCGCCGCCTCGCGTACAGCCCGGCGCCGGCCGCCCCCATCAAGAGGACCGCGAGCGGCGCCCGGTGGGTGGTGGCCCAGAGCTGTGCGCTGCGGGCGCGGGCCCGGTCGTCGAAGCGTCCGTGCGCGCCGTGGTCCTCCCGGTCGTCGACGGGCGTCCACAGGTTGACGGGGTCGGTGCTGCGACGCGGCCGGTCGGTCTGCTGGGAGGTGAAGCCGGTCCGGGCCAGGTAGCGGTCCAGCAGGCCGGGGGCGAGCGCGTTCGCCATCAGGGTGAGCGCAGTGCTCGCGCCGACCCAGTACTCGCGCCGCGCCGGGTGGTCCGCCGCGTACAGCACGGCGCGCGCCGCGACCTCCGGCTGGTAGATCGGCGGGACGGGCTGCGCACGGTTCGGCAGCCGGGACAGCACCCAGTCGAACTGGGGGGTGTTCACCGCGGGCATCTGCACCATGGTGGAGCGCACCGACGTGCCGGAGGCGAGCAGTTCGCAGCGCAGCGCCTCGTGCCACCCCTGCAGGGCGTGCTTGGCACCGCTGTACGCGCTCTGCAGCGGAATGCCCCGGTAGGCGATCGCCGAGCCGACGTGCACCAGCGTGCCGTGGTCGCGCGGGACCATGCGGCGCAGCGCTACCTGGGTGGCGTACACGTAGCCCAGGTAGCTGACCTCGGTGACCCGGCGGAACTCCGCCGCGGTGATCTCCGTGAACGGGGCGAAGACGGAGGTGAAGGCGTCGTTGACCCAGACGTCGATCGGGCCCAGTTCGTGCTCGGTGCGGGCGGCCGCGGCCTCGACGGCGTCGGGGTCGCAGACGTCGGCCTCGATGGTGATCGCGGTGGCCCCGGCCTTCCGGGCCTCGGCCGCCGCTGCTTCCAGGCCTGCGTGGCCCCGGGCGATCAGTGCCAGGCGGTCGCCGCGTCGGGCGAACGCCTCGGCGCACGCCCGCCCGATCCCGGCGCTGGCGCCGGTCACCACGACCACCCGTCCGGTGCCGCTCGTTGAGTTCATGCCCCCCGTCTGTCCCGCGTTCCGGCGGGCAAACGCGCCGGGCACACGCCTGCGGGTGCGGTGTGCCGGGGGCGGTGTACCGGGGCCGGTGTGTCGCGGTTCGGGCGGGGCAGCCGTAGCGTCGAAGACCTGATCGACCGCTCCGGACGGGAGGTGGCCGGATGGCGCCGACGGCGCTGTTCGATGTCGACGGGACGCTCCTCGACACGAACTACCTGCACACGTTGAGCTGGGCCGAGGCGCTGGCCCAGTACGGGCACGCCCCGGCGATGGCCCGCATCCACGCCTCGATCGGCATGGGCGGTGACAAGCTGCTCGGCCATCTGCTCGGCGAGGACCGGGACCGTGCCCGCGACGAGGAGATCAGTTCCGCCCAGCAGGCCCTGTACGCCCGGTTCTGGCCGGGGCTGCGGCCCTTCGACGGCGCCGCCGACCTCCTGCGCGCGGTGGCCGCGCGGGGCTGGACGGTCGTGCTGGCCAGCTCGGCCTCCGGCCGCGACCTGGCGGTGATGCGCCGCGCGCTCGGCGCGGACGACGTGATCGCCGCCGCGACCGGGGCGGACGACGTCGAGGCGAGCAAGCCCGCGCCCGATCTGGTCCGGGCCGCGCTGGCGAAGGTGGACGCCCGCCCGCAGGAGGCCGTCTTCGTCGGGGACACGGCCTGGGACGTGCGCTCGGCCGCGGCCTCCGGGGTCCCGTGCATCGCCGTGCTCTCCGGTGGCTGGAGCGAGCGTGACCTGCGGGCGGCGGGGGCGGTGGAGGTCCACGAGGATGCCGCCGCCCTGCTGGCCGGGCTGGCGGGCAGCGCGCTCGGGCGGCCGACGGGGCAGGTGCAGCGCGGGTAGCGGACGGGAGCAGGTCGCTGGGCATGCGAACCGCTCCCGGGGGCAGGCGGGACCGGACACCAGGCAGGACCCGAGCGTTGGAGGACCGATGGCCGACCACGCAACAGCCCTGAGCGGCCCAGCCCCGGCGGCACCGTGATGTCCGGCACCGCGGGAGCGCTCCTCGCGCTGCTCCTTCCGGTGGTCTGCCTGGTGGCGGTCCTGGCGCTGGGGCGCCTGGAGGACCGGCTGCTCGACCCGGCCGGGTCCCGCCGCCCTCGCGCCCGCCACCGGCACCGCCGCCACGCGTCCGGCGGACCATCGGAGGACAGCCGGGACCGGGCATCCCGAACGGCCGCCGGGACGGCCGGGGCGGTGGCCCAGCTGCCGCCGGGCCGACCGGCCGGCGGCGCCCCCGACGCCCGGTGACCCGGGGGCGATCTGATCCCAGCGCGGTGGCCGGACGGTTCAGCGCTCCGCCGCCGCTTCCCCGAGCCGGACGGCGGCCTCCAGCAGCAGGCCGTGCACGAACGCCTGCGGAAGATTGCCGCGCAACTGGCGCTGGGCGATGTCGAACTCCTCCGCGTACAGGCCGGGCGGCCCGCAGGCGGCGCGGTTGCGCTCGAACCAGCGGGCGGCCTCGACCGGGCGGCCCTGCTGGTGCTCGGCGAGCGCCATGACGAAGCCGCAGAGCAGGAAGGCGCCTTCGGTGTCCGCGAGCGGCCGCTCGTCGTGACGGAAGCGGTAGGCGTAGTGGTCCTGGCACAGCTCGGCCCGGACCGCGTCGAGGGTCGCCCGGGTGCGCGGGTCGTCCGTCGGGAGGGCGCCGCGGATCGGCGGGAGGAGGAGGGCGGCGTCGACGCCGGGGTCGGTGGGTGTGCGCTGCCAGCGCCCGGTGGGGTGGGTGCCGGTGGCGGCGGTGTGCGCGGTGATCCGGTCGGCCAGGGCCTCCCAACGGGCGGCCGCGCCGCGGTCGGTGAGCCCGGCGGTGGCCGCGGCGCGCAGCCCGGCCGCGGCCGTGAGGCGGCTGTGGGTCCAGTGGTCGGCGTGAAGTTCCCAGATCCCGGCGTCAGGCTCGGTGTGGCGGTCGGCGATGGCGGCGGCGGCGATGGCGGCGGCCCGTTCGCCGTCGGCCTCCAGGCGGCCGTGGCGGGCGGCGGCTGCGAGGAGCAGCAGGCTGTCGCCGAGAGCGTCGAGTTGGAACTGCTTGTTGACGTGGTTTCCGGCGACGTCGAAGCCGCCGGGGTAGCCGGGCAGGTCCAGGGTTCGGCGGTCGGGGATCGGTGCGCCGGTGGTGGTGTACGCGGGGGCGAGGGCGGGGCCGTGTTCGTGGAGGCGGGCGACGGTGAAGCGGACGGAGTCGTCCAGCAGCGGGTGCGGCCCGGCGGCTGCGACGGCCTGCCCGATGTAGCTCTGGTCGCGGATCCAGACGTACCGGTAGTCGTAGTTGCGTCCCTGCTCGGCGCGTTCGGGCAGGCTGGTGGTGGCCGCGGCGACCGTGCCGCCGCTCGCGCCGGTCAGGCCGCGCAGGACGGTGTAGGCGTGCCGGGCGTCCCGGGAGCCGAGGGCGCGGGGGAAGGTGGGGATCTGCTGCGCCCAGGCGGCTTCGGTGGCGCGCCAGAGCCGGTCGGCGCTCTCGCAGCGACCGAGGGCCGTGTCCGAGATCTCCAGGACCAGGTCGTGGTGTCGGCCCTCCTCCAGGTCCAGCCTGGTGTGCAGGGTGGGGTGCCGGCAGTCGCGGCGGGGCTCGGCCGCCGGTGCGCCGGTCCAGCGCAGCTGGAGGCCGCCGGTCCGGGCCGTCCAGCGTCCCGTCTCGTCGCGCCGCAGATCGCGGGCGGGGTGCTCGCCGAACCCGGCGGCCGGCTGGAGGGTGAGGTCGACGGTGGCGGGCCCGTCGACGGCGAGGATCCGGCGCAGGACGACGGCCCGGTGCGGGTCGCCGGGGTGGGCGAGGGCTTCGCGGCATTCGACGATGCCGGTGGTGGTCACCCAGCGGCTGCGCCAGATGAGGGTGCCGCTCTCGTAGTAGCCGCCCTGGACGAACGGCGTGGCCGGGCTGACGCTGTACCAGCCGGGGCCGCCGATCAGCGCGGAGAAGAGGGCGTCGCTGTCCCAGCGCGGCGCGCACATCCAGACCAGGTCGCCGCGTGGCCCGACCAGGGCGCCGCGTTCGCCGTCGGCGAGCAGGGCGTGGTCGCGGAGCGCGTGGGGCAGCGGGCGGTCCTCGGTCACGGGCGGGGTCCTCCTTCGGGTGCTCGGCGGGTGCTCAGCCGGTGCGGTACTGCTCGGCGCGGTCCTCGCGAAGGACCAGGCCGAGGCCGGGTGCGCCGTCCGCGCCTGGGCGCAGCACCCCGCCGCGGGGGTCGAGGGCGCCGTCGAACAGCAGGTTCTCGATCCGTACGTGGTCGTGGAACCACTCCAGGTGGCGCAGGTTGGGGATGGCCGCGGCGGCGTGGGCGTGCACGTGCGGGGCGCAGTGGCCGGAGAGCTGGAGGCCGTGGGCCTCGGCGAGGGCGGCGGTCCGCAGCCAGACGGTGAGGCCGCCGCAGCGGGTGGCGTCGGCCTGGAGGCAGTCCACCGCGGGCAGCATCCGGGCGAAGTAGGGCAGGTCGTAGCCGTACTCCCCCGCGGCGATGTCGGCGGGGACGGTGTCGCGGACCAGGGCGAGGCCGGTCAGGTCGTCGGAGGGGACCGGCTCCTCGAACCAGCTGACGCCCAGTCCGGCGAGGCTGCGGCCGATCCGGACGGCCTGCTTGCGGGTGTAGGCGCCGTTGGCGTCCACGTAGAGTTCCGCGGTGTCCCCGATCAGCTCTCGGGACTGCTCGGTGCGGCGCAGGTCGCGGCGCTCGTCGGTGCCCCACGACCCGCCGATCTTGATCTTGACGCGGGGAATGGCCTGCCCGTCGGCCCAGCACCGCAGTTGGTGTGCCAGCTGTCCGCTGTCATAGCTGGTGAAGCCGCCGCTGCCGTACACCGGTACCTCCGTGCGGGCGGCGCCGAGCAGCTGGACCAGAGGAAGGCCGAGCAGTCGGGCCTTGAGGTCCCACAGGGCGATGTCCACGGCGGAGACCGCGCCGGCGATCAGGCCCGGGCGGCCGGCGTTGCGGACCGTCCGGGTCATCGCCTCGTTGAGCGCGGCGATGTCGAGGGCCGGTCGGCCGGTGACGGTGGCGGCCAGTTGGTCCCGGATCACCTGCGCGGTGGCGGCGGCTCCGTAGGTCCAGCCGGTGCCGGTGGTGCCCGCCGCGCGGGCCTGGACGAGGACCATGGTGGTGGAGTCCCAGGCGAGGGTCCCGTCCGCCTCCGGCGCGTCGGTGGGGACCGTGAGGACCTGGACGTCGACCGCCGCCACGCAGGGGCCGCCCGCGCTCACCGGGCACCTCCGCCGGCCGGTGCGCGAAGGCCCGCCCGGGCACCGGCCGTGAGGCGGGCGGCGGCGCGGTCGACCAGGGCCATGATGGTGAGCGCCGGGTTGGCGGCGCCCTGGGTCGGCAGCACGCTGCCGTCGGTGATCAGCAGGTTGGGGACGGCGAAGGACCGCAGGTCGCCGTCGACGACGCCGTGTTCGGCGTCCTGGGCCATCCGGCAGCCGCCGACCAGGTGCGCGTAGCGTTCGATGGTGATGACCTCGGTGGCTCCGGCGGCGCGCAGGATGTCCTCCATGACGGTGCGGGCGGCTGCGATGACCGCCCGGTCGTTGTCGCACTGGCTGTAGGAGAAGTCGGCCACCGGCAGCCCGTACCGGTCCCGTTCGGTGGCGAGGGTGACGCGGTTGCCGGCCTGCGGGAGGAGTTCGCACAGGGCCCCGAGGGTGGCCCAGTGTATGTAGTCCTGCATGTAGCGGCGCAGGTCGTGGCCCCAGTGGCCCTGGGCGGCGACGTGTTCGGCCCAGGTGATCGGCAGCGGGGAGACGGTCTGGACGGAGAAGCCGCGCTTGTACGCTCTGGTGGGGTCGGTCTCGTAGAAGGCCTCGGAGGAGACCTCGGGCGGGGGTGCCTTGTACGCGCGGATCTCCTGAGTGAAGCGGCCGGCGGTCTGCGGGGCGCCCTGCACCATGACGTAGCGGCCGACCAGGTCGTGGTCGTTGCACAGCCCTTCGGGGAAGCGCCGGTTGGCGGAGTTCAGCAGTAGTCTCGGGGTCTCGATCGCGTACCCGGCGACGGCCACCGTCCGGGCGCGCTGAAGGTGTTCGCGCCCTCCGCGCAGGTACCGCACGCCGGTGGCGTACCGGCCCTCGGCGTCCGTCTCGATCGCGGTGGCCATGGCCTCGGTGCGGATCTCGGCGCCGTGGGCGAGGGCGTCGGGAACGTGCGTGATGAGGGTGGAGCCCTTGGCGTTGACCTTGCAGCCCTGGAGGCAGAAGCCCCGGTAGACGCAGTGCGGGCGGTTGCCGAACCGGCCGTTGGTGATGGCGACCGGGCCGACCCGGGCCTCGATGCCGGCGGCGGCCGCGCCGCGCAGGAAGATCTCGCCGTTGCCGCCGACCGGGTGCGGGGCGTGGCGGTAGGCGTGCGGGTCGCCCCAGGGCCAGTACTGCCCGGCGACGGGGAGTTCCTGTTCGATCCGTTCGTAGGACGGGCGCAGGTCCTCGTACCGGATCGGCCAGTCGGCGCCGACGCCGTCGTCGGTGCGGGTGGAGAAGTCCGACGGGTGCAGGCGGGGGACGAACCCGGCGAAGTGTACGGTCGAACCACCCACCCCGCGGCCTGAGTTGTTGGATCCCATCGGGACCGGGTCGGCTCCGGAGATCACCCGCGGCTCGGTCCAGTACAGGTGGTGGGAGCCTGCCTCGTCGCTGACCCACTCGGTGTCGGGGTCCCAGAACGGCCCGGCCTCCAGGCACACCACCGACCAGCCCGCGTGCGCCATCCGCTGGGCGAGGGTGGCGCCGCCGGCCCCGCACCCGACGATGACCAGGTCCACCTCGTCGTTGTCGTCGAAGCGGCGCATGTTCTCGACCTGCGTGCGGTCGAAGCGGCTGCCGTCGTCGGGCAGCAGCCACGCGGAGGCGTTGCGCTCGCGGATCGCCCGCTGGGAGCCGGTGGTGAGGGCGAGGGTGGTCCGGGCGGCCGCGAGGTGTCGCCTCATGTGCGCTCCTGGCTGTCGGCGGCGGGGTCGCGCGGGTCCGCGTCCGGGTGTTCCCAGCGCTCGCGGGCTCCGACGCCGAGGCGGGCGTAGCCGCGCGGGTAGGCGGGGCCACCGAAGCCGATCTCGTTCCAGGCCCACGGGTGGGAGTAGAACGCGGTGCAGGCGTAGCGGGTCCACAGGCTCCACACGTGGGCGGCGGGCATCCCGTGCCAGTCCTTGCCGTGGAGGTCCTGGACGGTCTGGACGAGCCGGCGCTGCTGCTCGGCGGGGAGGGCCGCGAAGGGCGCGCCGTGCCGGTCGGCGGCGTCCTCGTCGAGGGCGCGCAGGGTGGCGCGCCAGGCGTCGCCGTCCTCGGGCATGTCCTGGTAGCGCCAGCCGTCGGTCTGCGTTTCGGCGAGGCGGGCGTCGATCATCTGGAGCACCGGCACCTCGGGGCGCTGCGGCGGGCCGTCCTGGGCGAGCAGCAGGTCGAGCAGGGCGCCCGCGCAGGCTTCTTCGGCGCAGGTGAAGAAGCGCAGGTCGGGCTGGAGTTGGAGGCGTTGCAGCACGGTGGCGGCGGTCGCCGGGTCCCAGGCGTCGGCCTGGTCGAGGACATCGAAGCCGGGGAAGCGCCGGCCCGCCTCGCCGGAGGGGACGGTCCGGCGGGCGGGCGGCCGTCGGGCGGGCACGGTCACCGCTCCCGGCGCAGCACGGAGGCGAGCAGGCCCATGCCGCCGACCATGGTCACCAGCAGCGGTGCGAACAGCGGCGGGCCCATCTCGACGTTGTAGCGGGCCATCGCCCAGCCGCCCGGTTTGCGGGCGATGCCGCGGGCGTGCAGGTAGGTGCCCTGGAGGCCGTTGGCGACGACGGCCGCCGACATCGCCGGCAGTACGGTGTGCGCGGCGCGTTCGCTGGTGAAGCCCGCCACGCCGGCCCCGGCGGCGAGCGGGCCGAGGATGACCGGCCACCACATCATCCGGTTGCCGAAGCTCGCCCGGTCGTGCTCGAGGTAGATCTCGGCAGCGGTGACCAGCGCGCCGCCCGACATCAGCAGCGACAGCGACCGTTCGAGGCGGCCGTGCCGTACGTCGTGCGCCGCGCGCGGCAGTCGTGCGCCCATCGCGCTCACTCCTCGTCCTTGCCGCCGCCCGGCAGCATCTCCTGGATCTTGGCCTTGAGTCCCTGCTTGAGCATGGATCCGCGGTCGCTGTCGCCGTGGACGACGGCCGAG
>NZ_JAIZ01000733.1:8576-8901 GCF_000710465.2 Kitasatospora sp. MBT63
GGCCTGGCGCCAGACCTGTTCGACCGCCTCCGGTGTCTCCACCCGGGCGCCGTACAGGCCGAGTTGGACGGCGAAGTCGGCGTAGCGGACGTCCGGCAGCGCCTGGGAGGGCTCGAACTGCGGGGCGCCCTGCATGGCGCGCATCTCCCAGGTGACCTGGTTGAGGTCCTGGTTGTTGAGGACGGCGACGATCAGGCGCGGGTCGGTCCACTGCTGGTAGTACTTGGCGACGGTGATCAGTTCGGCGAGGCCGTTCATCTGCATCGCGCCGTCGCCGACGATGGCGATGGCGGGCCGGTCGGGGTGGGCGAACTTCGCGCCGATC
>NZ_JAIZ01000734.1:0-15395 GCF_000710465.2 Kitasatospora sp. MBT63
CCAGGAGCACCGCGACGGCTCCCGCGGCCGCCGCGGTGGCCGGACCGGGACCGCGGCCGAGCAGGGCCGCCGCCAGGGCGAGCAGGGCCAGGGCGGCCAGGGCCAGCGCCATCAGCCGGGTGGAGCGCGGCTGCCAGCGGCCGGGCCGGTCGGAGACCACCTGCGCGACCCCGTCGGCGAGGTCGTCGAACTGCAGGGCGGGCAGGGCGGCTTCGGCGGGCCGCAGGTGCAGCACGTCGCCGTCGCGCAGGCCCAGGCTCTGCGCGGTACCGGCCGGGTCGAACGGGTCCTCGCCCAGCCGCTGCAGCACCCAGGCGGAGCCGGCTCCGGGGGCGGAGCCGGGCAGGGCGTCCAGCAGCAGGGCCTGCAGCGCGGAGACGGTCAGGGTGACGGGGATCGCGAGGTCGCTGCGGCCGGCCGGACCCGCCACGGTGATCCGGCAGACCTCCGGGACGGCGAACGGTTCGCGCAGGGGTGCGGTGCGGGGTGCGGGGGTCACGGGGCGGTCACCAATCCGGTCTGCACGAGCCGGACGGACCGGCGGGTGACGAGTTGGGCGCGTCCGGCGGGCAGCGTGCGCGGCTTCGCCTCGCCGAGGAACTTGCCCTCCTCCTTGGGGTAGGAGAGCAGCAGGGCCGGATTGCCGAGCTCCCACAGGGGCCGCAGCACCGGATCCATCATGGCGCGCATGGCGCCGGAGGTACTGCGGGCGATGACCAGGTGCAGGCCGATCGCGCGGCCGTGCGGCAGCAGCGGCACCAGCGGGGCTAGCGGCGCGCTCTGGCCCGCGGACGCGGCCAGCAGGTCGTAGTCGTCGACGACCAGGAAGAGCAGCGGCCCGCTCCACCAGTCGCGCCGGGCGAGCCGCTCGGGGGTGATGTCGGGGCCGGGGACCCGCCGGCCGAGCGAGACCACGGTGTTGGCGGCGAGCTGCCCGAGCGACTCCCGGTCGACCACGTAGCCGACCCGGTACTCCTCCGGGACCATGGCCAGCAGGCCGCGCCCGGGGTCGGCCAGCGCGATCCGCGCCTGCTCGGGGGTGTACCGGTCGGTGATGGCCCGGATCGCCAGGCGCAGGGCATTGGTCTTGCCGGTCTCGTCGTCGCCGAACACCATCAGGTGCCCGGTGGCCGAGAAGTCGTGCCAGACCGGCTCCAGACGCTGTTCGTCCAGGCCCAGGCAGATCCGCAGGTCGCCTTCGGCGGGCGGGAGTTGCTCGACCGGCAGCCGGCTCGGCAGCAGCCGGACGCCGGGGGCGCCGGGGCCGGTCCAGAAGGTGCCGATCTCGGCGACCGCGGCCTTGGTCGCCTCGGTGAGGTCGGCGGTTCCCGCGTCGCTGTCCAGTCGCGGCAGCGCGGCCAGGAAGTGGTAGCCGGACGGTGTCAGACCACGGCCCGGCTGGTGCGGGACGGCCGCGGCGATCCGGCTGCCCACCTCGGACTCCAGCGCGTCACCGAGCCGCAGTTCGAACTTGGTGCCCAGCATGTCCCGCAGCCGCGGCCGGATCTCCGACCAGCGCACGGCCGAGGCGACCAGGTGGATGCCGAACGACAGGCCGCGCACCGCGAGTTCCATCACCCGCGGCTCCAGGTCGTCGAAGTCCTGGCGCAGGGTGAACCAGCCGTCCACCACCAGGAAGACGTCGCCGTACGGGTCGTCCACCTCGCGCCGCTCGCGCAGCCGCCGGTACGCCGCCATCGACTCCAGGCCGCGTTCGGTGAACTCCCGCTCCCGGCGCTCCAGGAGCTGGGTCAGCTCGGCGATGGTGCGCAGCACCCGGTCGCGTTCCAGCCGGGTGGCGACCGACCCGACGTGCGGGAGGCCGGCGATCGACACCAGCCCGCCGCCGCCGAAGTCCAGGCAGTAGAACTGGACCTCCTCCGGCGTGTGGGTGAGCGCCAGCGACAGGACCAGGGTGCGCAGCAGGGTGGACTTGCCGGTCTGCGGCGCCCCGACCAGGCCCAGGTGGCCGTCGGCCCCGGACAGGTCGGCCACCAGCAGCTCGCGGGACTGCTCGAACGGCCGGTCCACCGTGCCGAGCGGGACGGTGAGGCGCCCCACGCCCGGATGGTCGGCGGCGCTCATGCCGCGCACCGGGTCGGGCACGATACCCGGCAGCAGCTGGTCCAGGCTGGGCGGTTCGGTCAGCGGCGGCAGCCAGACCTGACGGGCCGGCGGGCCGCTGTCCTCCAGCCGCCCGACCAGCACCTCCAGCAGGCTCCCGCTGCCGGACGACTCCCCGGCCGCCCCCGGCTCCCCGCCCGCGGCGCCGGTGCGCGGACCGGGCCGCAGGGCCTCCCCGGCCGGGTCCGGCGGGTCGGACAGCACCGGGCCCTGCCGGTCGAGGCCGAACGCGGTCACCTCGTCGCGGACCCGGGAGGCGAGCTCCGGCTCCTCGTCCGGGCCCACCGGCTCGGGCGCCGGCCCGGACACGTACGCGGCCTTGAACCGCACCAGGTTGGTGGTGTCCACCTTGAGGTAGCCGTGCCCGGGCGCCGACGGCAGCTCGTACGCGCCCGCGACACCGATCACGCTGCGGGACTCCATCGAGGAGAAGGTGCGCAGCGCGAGCCGGTAGGACAGGTGGCCCTCCACCTTGTGGATCCGGCTCTCGTCGAGCCGCTGCGAGGCGAGCAGCAGGTGCACCCCGAGGCTGCGGCCCAGCCGTCCGATCGAGACGAACAGGTCGATGAACTCGGGCTTGCTGGACAGGAGTTCGGAGAACTCGTCGACGATGATCAGCAGTGAGGGCAGCGGGGTCAGCCCGGCTCCCGCGGCCCGCGCCTTCTCGTACTCGAACAGCGAGGAGTGGCCGGACTCCCGCAGCAGCTCCTGGCGGCGGATCAGCTCGCCGTTGATGGAGTCCCGCATCCGGTCGACCAGGTGGATCTCGTCGGCGAGGTTGGTGATCACGGCGGAGGTGTGCGGCAGCCGGTCGAGGTTGAGGAAGGTCGCGCCGCCCTTGAAGTCCACCAGCACCAGGTTGAGCACCTCGGAGGAGTGGGTGGCGACCAGGCCGAGCACCAGGGTGCGCAGCAGCTCGCTCTTCCCGGACCCGGTGGCCCCGATCAGCAGGCCGTGCGGCCCCATGCCGCCCTGCGCGGACTCCTTCAGGTCCAGCTCCACCACCTCGCCCTCCTCGGTCACCCCGAGCGGCACCCGCAGCCGGGCGGACTGCGCCTGCCGCGGACCCCACAGCGTCGGCACGTCGAAGCGGTGCGGGTCCCGGATGCCCAGCAGCGTGGTCAGCTCCAGGTCCTGGTCCAGCGGGCGGTCGAGCAGGTCGACGGCGCCGCCGGTGCGCCTCGGCGCGAGCGTGCGCGCCAGGGTCTCGGCCTCGGCGGGCAGCAGGGCGTCCGCGGTCGCGGAGATGGTGTCGGCGCCGGAGGGGATCTCCACCTGCCGGCCGTGCACGCTCAGCCGCAGCACCTTGGGCCCGCCGGTCATCGCCCCCGTGGCGTCCAGCAGCACCAGGTTGCGCAGGCCGCCGTGGAGCAGCCGGGAGGACTCCGGCAGCCGGACGCCCTGGGCGACGACGACCACGAACGGCTCGGCGATGCTCGGGCCCGCCGCCGGATCGTGGTCCGGCCGGTCCGCGAGGTCCGCACCGAGCAGTTCCATCAGCTCGTCGTGGTCACCGGCGGCCAGCCGGACGGGGCCGGCCGCGTCCTGCTGCGCCGGGTGCGCGGTGTGCGGCAGCCACTTGAGCCAGTCCCACTCCGCGCGGCCCGCCTCGTCGGCGAGCAGCGCGATCTTCAGCTCGTCCGGCGAGTGCAGCACCGCCAGTTGGGCCACCACGGCGCGCAGCAGGTCGAGCGCGGGTTCGCCGTCCCCGGCCAGCTCCACGCTGGTGAAGCGGCGCAGCGCCAGCGGGACGGGCAGCCGTCGCACGGTCTGGTGGGCCTTGGTGAACCGCCGCAGGGACACCGCCGACAGCGGCTCCAGGTCCTCCACCGGCTTGGTCTGCGGCGGGACGAACTCCAGGGCCGCGCGGCGCAGTCCGAGTCCGATCCGGACCTGCCCGAAGTCCTCGTGGCTGGGCCGCCGCTCCCACAGTCGCGGGCCGCGGGCCAGCGCCCACAGCTCGCCGGGCTCGGGGTTGTCCCACAGCAGGGCGGCGCGCTGCCGGTCGGCCGCGGTCCGGGCCTGCCGCCGTTTCTGCGCCAGGTACCGGAGGTAGTCGCGCCGTTCGGCCCGGGTGCGGCGGCGCCGCTCACCGCCGGAGCGCCCGAGCTGGGTGAGCGTCATACTCACCATCGCGACGCCCATCATTCCGGACATCATGTAGGTGGTCGCGCCGGCGGAACGCACGGAGAACATCAGCACCATCGCGCCCGCACCGAGACCCATCGGCAGGTACATCAGCGCGGAGCCGAAATCCATTCCGGCGGGCTCGCCCATCACCGGGGGCTCGGCGAGTTCGACCTCGTCATCCGGCATGGCGGGACTTTCGGCGCGCGGGGCACGCCTGACCAGCAGATTGCTCACGGGAGTTCGTTTCCTTCGTGCGTGGGCACGACAATTCGCATCACGGACTCTAGGTCGGTCCACCCGCCGCTGTAAATGCGATCCGGCGGCGAATTCCCTTTCCCGGGAGTGCTTTTGACCGTTCGGGCAGAACGGCCCCGGAAAGCGAATTGGTGAAAGCTCAGGTAATCCTCAAGAGATTGAGGTCAGGCCGGTCCGGCGCACCACCGGGCGGCTCCGCCGCGAGCGATCCGGGCAGGACTCGGGCATGATCAGGAGGTTTCGGGCCCCGAAACCGCACCCGGCAGCCGGGCGGGCCGGGCGAACCGGGCAATCGGTCCGGACCGCACCGCCCACGGCCGGCGCCCGGACCCGTCCGAAAACCCTTGAGGGTGTCGCGGCCCACCGTGAAACACTCGGCCGATGCCGTACCAACGAGCCCCCCACGACCTCACCTGGGCCGAGGTCGACCCCCGCAGTCACCCCTTCGACGGCCCGTCGGCCCGCGCAGTGGTCGCCGCGCTCGGGCCCGCCCGCGCGGTGCCCGTCCGGCCGGCCGGAGCCGCCGCCGACGGCGCCGTGATCCGCTGGTCCCACGGCGAGGGACGGGCCTGGACGGACACCATGACCGAAGCCCTCGCCGACCACTTCGGCGACTGGGCACTCGGCTGGCGGTGGGCCCACGACGAGGGCGACATCGGCGGCGGACCGGTGGGCGGTTGGTGCTGCCCACGGGATTCGATCACCACCCCGGACGCGACCCTCACCAGGGTCGCGACGGCCCTGTGCGAGTGGCGCACCTGGCTGGAGGAGCTGGCGGGGCACTTCGACCGCTACCGGCTCGACACCGTCCCGGCCGAGGACCGGCAGCAGGTGTGGGAGCGCGCCGCCGTCCACCTGGTCACCCAGGTCGTGGACCGCACCGGCGCCGGAGACGCCTGGTACGGGCACTGCGAGCAGGCGCTCACCTGGTTCCTCACCCGCTGGGGCGTCCCCGCGGGCGAGGCGCAGGCCCTGGTGGCGGAGGCGATCGGCGGACGGTTCGAGAGCTGGACCGGCCCCGAACCCGACCTGCTGGACGACGTCGCGCAGCGCCTCGCGCACGCGCTCGGCGAGGCCGACGCCGACGCCGAGGCCGACGCCGAGGCCGACGGGGCCTGAGCGGTGCCCGACCACCTGCAGACCTGGCTCGCCGTCCGCGAGACGGTCCCCTGGCAGCGGACGCGGGCCACCGCGGGCGACCGCCCGTTCACCCCGGCCCGCGACGGCGCCGTCCACGACATCCGCTCGTTCGACCACGCCCGCGACCCCGAACGGGCGGACGCCCTGCTCGAGGCCCTGGACCGGGTACGGGCGGACGCCGCCGCCGGAGCGCCGCTCACCTGCGACCTGCTCACCGGCTGGCAGCGGACCCTGCTCCGCTCGCGGGACGCGCCGTTCCGCACCCGCCCGGCCTACGCCAAGGCAGGCCGCGAACGGTACGGCATCGCACCGGACACCCGTAGCCGCTTCGAGGACTGCCTGGCCCAGGGCGACGACACCCGGCTCCCGCCCGCCGCCCGGGCCGCGCGGGCCTACCTCGACGTCTGCTTCTTCCACCCGTTCGACGACGGCAACGCCCGCTCGGCCTTCCTCACCCTCACCTTCGTGCTGGCCCGCGCCGGGATCGTGCTCGACCAGGTCGGCCCGATCCGCCGGCTGTCCCGTCGCGCCGACGACCCCGCCGGCGCCCTCGCCCTCGCCGACCTGGTGGCCGTACTGGCCGACACCAGCAGGCGCCGCGGCACCCCGGCGCCCCTGCCGCGGGTGCCGTAGCCGCGGGCCGGGGAGGCCGGCCGTGCGGATCACGCGCGCCGAGGGCCGCCCGGCCGGGTGGGCGGGCGGAAGCAGACCGTGACGGTCTTGCCGGACCGGTCGGTCCGGGCGCGCCAGCCGTCGGAGAGCGCGTCGATCAACGCCAGTCCGCGGCCGGAGGTCGCGTCGGTGCCGGCCTCGCGCGGTCGCGGCGCCTGGGCCGAGCTGTCGTGCACGCTGACGTAGAGGCAGGTGCCGTCCCAGGTGAGCACGAGATCGGCGTCGCTGCGCGCGTGCAGGTGGGCGTTGGTGACCAGTTCGGAGACGGTGAGGACGACCGCGTCCGCGGTGTCGGGGGCGGACACGGTCCAGCCGAGCTCGTCGAGATGCCGGCGGGCCCACACCCGTCCGGCCCGTACGCCGCTGGCGACGGGCAGCGTCCGGGCCCAGCCGAGGGCCTTCATCGCGGGCTCCTGAGCGTTCACGTCCCCGTTCCCTTCCGGTTCGGTCCCCTCCAGTACGGCTGCCCTCCTTCCGTCCGTGCACACCCGGTCCGCCGCGTCCGCCACCCGGGTCCGGACCGGCCGGGCCGCGGGCGTGTCCGGGGCTACCGGCAGGCCGGGTACCGACGAGGTGTACGTCGGCCGGATCCGCCCCGATCAGCAGCCGATCTTCGACGCCTACCGCGAACTCGTGCGTGGCGCACCCGGCCCGGCGGGTCCACCGGTGGGTGGTCGGTGCCCACGATCCGTACCTTCCGGGCTCCGCGACAATCCCCGGTGTGACGGGCGGACTTCCGGGCAGGCGAGCGCCGGCCGGTCGGGGAGGGCCCGGCGGCGATCCACGGGAGGTGCGGACGATGGCGATACTGGGTGTCCTCGCGCTGGCGGTCATGCTCTTCGGCGCCGGGCTCGGCCTGGCGGTCGCCGTCGTCGGGCTGAGCGGCCGGCTCACCGCGTGGCCGCCCCCGCGTCGGCCCCGAAGCGGCCTCAGGGCGTCCAGGCGGGTCCGGTGGTCGGCGGCCCGGTCGGCTGCCACTCGATCATCATGATGGTGGCGTCGTCCGTGAGGGTGCTGTCCTGACGCTCGAGCAGGGCGTGGATGAGGCGCCGGAGCGCCTCCGGCGCGGCCTCGCCCGCCGCGGTCGCACGGATGACGAAGTCCGCGAACCGGTCCAGGCCGAACAGGTCCCCGTCGGCGCCCCTGGCCTCGATGACGCCGTCGGTGTAGAGCAGCAGCCGGTCACCCGGGCGCAGGGTGAAGGTGCGTACCTCGCGTGCCCCGCCGCCGAGGCCGATCAGGCCCATCGGCGGCTCCGCGGGGGCGGCCAGCACGTCGGCGACGACGGTCTGGTCCCGGATCAGCAGCGGTGGCGGGTGTCCGCAGTTGGACCACTGGAGGGTGCCGGTGGCCAGATCGAGCCGCAGGAACACCCCGGTGGCGAACCGGTCGGGGAGCCAGCGGTGCAGCGACTCGTCGATCAGGGCCACCAGGTCGGGCAGGTCGGCGCCACTGCGGCGGGCGTTGCGGCAGGCGGACAGCGCCACGGCGGCCGTCAGCCCGGACGCCAGGTCGCGCCCCATCGCGTCGAGCACGGCGGCGTGCAGGACCCCGGCGGTCAGGGAGTGGTCGAAGGCGTCGCCGCCCAGGTCGTAGGCGGGTTCCAGCACCGCCGTCGAGATGACCTGACTGTTGGCCACGGTCCGCGGCGGCAGGAACGCGCGCAGCATCTCGGCCGGCAGGCTCATCGTCGCGGCGCGGGTACCCCGGGCGTAGCTGTCGCTCGCGTCCCGCTTGGAGGTGATCACCATGGCGAGGACCGCTGCCAGCAGGCGGCACCGGCGCACCCCGGCGGCGTCGAGCCGGGCGGCCCGTACGCCCAGCAACCCGAGGCGTTCGGCGCCGTCGACCATCGGGAACCAGGCCAGCAGCGCGGAGCCCTCCTCGGCCACCCGCAGGGAGCCGGTCCGGTAGGCCCAGCCGGGAACGGTGCCCTCGATGGGGACGCTCGCACCGCCGGCGAGCGGGAAGAGCTGGTGCTGCTGGATGTCCGCGAGGTACACCGTGGCGGTGCCGATACCGAGGGCCTCGGTGTACTTCCGGGCGATCGAGGGCACGTCCGCCGGGTCCTGGGTGCGCTGCACGCCGATGAACTCCTCCAGCAGCTGTTCGCCGAGGACGAGTGGTGAGGTCTGATCGGACATGGCCCCAGCCGAGCCGCTGCCCGGTGCGGCGGTGGCCCGACACGGCGGCAGGGCACCGAAGTTCCACCGGGTGGCGCAGCACCCGCGGCGGGGCCCCGGCCGCGGTCGGCCGGGGCCCGGTGGTGAGTCGGCCCGGTGAGGCCGGCTCAGTCGTGCCGGATCGATGATGCCGGATCGGTGATGTCGGCTCAGTAGTAGTGGCGGCGGCCGCCGACCTCGTGCCCCACCGCGCCCATGATCCACAGGATCAGGCCGATGACGAGCAGGACGACGCCGATGCTCCACAGGATGGAGATGCTGGTGACGAATCCGATGACGAGAAGGATGACTCCCAGGGCGATCATGCTGACCTCCGTTGTCCGCCCCCTGCGAAATTGGTCCAGGTCTCGGTGCTACGGGGCGCGGGTGTCGGCCGCCGGTGCCTCGGCCTCCTCGTCCTCGTCGCCGTCCCGCGCCTTGGCCCGGACCTCCGCCGGGGTGGGCGCCACGACGTTCCGTTCCTCGGCGGACCGCTCGCGCGACTTGTCGTCGGGCTGCGGGGTGTGCTCCTCGGGAGTGGTCACGGCACAGTCCTTTCCGCGGGGCCGGTCCCTTCGGGTGGGACACTCCGCGTCTGCCCGGGCGGCCCGATCCCACACCCTTCGGAGGCGGTTCGAGGCCGTCGTGCGGTGCCGTGGGTGGAATTCCGGCGGCCGGGCAGACGAGGCGCATGACAACAGGGGGAACGTACCTGGTCCGGCGGATCGCGCTGCCGCTGTTCGCACAGACGGTCCTGATGGTGCTGGCCGGCTTCGTGCTCACCCACCCGCCGCTGCACCTGTGGCGTCCGGGGGAGAACGCGGTGACCGACCGGCTCGCCGCGAGCCGCCTCCCCGTTCTCGACACCGTCACCGGCTGGTTCTCCACCGCGGCGAGCACGGCGGCCGTGGTGGCCGTCGTGAGCGTCGCGGTACTGGCGCTGCTGGTGGAGACCCACGGCCGGCGGTGGCGGGAGGCGGCCTTCCTCGGCGGTGCGGTCGCCGCCCAGGCGGCGGTGTTCCTGCTGGCCGCCCTGTGTGTGGAGCGGCCCCGGCCGACCGCGGTACGGCTCGACGCGGCGCCGCCCTCCTCCAGCTTCCCGTCCGGCCACGTCGGCGCGGCGGTCGCGCTCTACGGCGGGATCGCGGTTCTCGCCGTGCTGTGGGTGCGCGGACCGCTGCGGTTTCCGCTCGCCGTCCTGGCAGGGGCGGTACCGGTAGTGGTCGCGGTCAGCCGGCTCTACCGGGGCATGCACCATCCGACCGACGTACTGGCCGGGCTGGTGAACGGAGGCGCCGCACTGTGGATCATGTGGCGGGCCTTCCGGCCCGGCCCGGGCCCGGCCGAGGGGCCCGCGCCGGGCCGGCCGTCACGGGCCGGCCGGGCGGTCGTGGTGTTCAACCCCGTGCTGACCGATGCCCCCACGCTGGCACGGATCGACCGGGTCCTCGCCGACTCCGGCTGGCAGGCGCCGACCCGCACCCCGACCAGCGTCCAGGACCCGGGCCGGGGAGCGGCGGCCGGCGCCGCCGAGGCGGGCGCCGCGCTGGTGGTGGCCTGCGGCGGCGACGGCACCGTGACCGCGTGCGCCCACGCCCTCGCCGGTACGGACACCGCGCTCGCGGTCGTCCCCTGCGGCACCGGCAACCTGCTGGCCCGCAACCTTGGTCTGCCGTCCGACCCGGTGCGGGCGCTGGCCACCGCGCTGCGGGGCGGACCCCGCCGGATCGACCTCGCGCTCGCCGACGGGGACGGCATCACCACCACGGTGGTCAGCGCCATGGCGGGCATCGGCCTGGACGCCGCGACGGTGGCAGGCACCAGCCGCGGGGCCAAGCGCCGCTTCGGGTGGCCGGCCTACCTGCCGCCGCTGCTGCGGCACCTGAGGGACCGGCGGATGCGGCTCACCGTCACGCTGGACGACGCCCCGCCGGTCCACCGCCGGGCCGCGATGGCGGTGATCGGCAACGTCGGTGCGCTCCAGGGCGGTATCCGGCTGCTGCCCGAAGCCCGGCCGGACGACGGCGTGCTCGACCTCGTCCTCGTCCACCCCCGCGGCGTGACCGGCTGGCCCGGGGCGGCGCTCCGGCTGGTCACCGGGCGGGTCGGCAGCCGGGCCGGCGGTGGACCGGACAGCAGTGGACCGGACGGCGGGGCAGCGCCGTTCGAACACTTCAGGGCGCGTCGGATCACCCTCACCGCCGACCGGGACCAGCCCCGGGAGCTGGACGGGGAGTCACTGCCCGCAGGCCGGACCCTGCGGCTGGCCGTACGTCCCGCCGCCCTGCTGGTGTACGCGCCGGCGGCGCCCGGGCCCGACGGGATCGGCAGCCAGCCGATCGACAGCGAGCCCGTCCCGACCGGCCGGGGGCGGTGATGGGTACGGCCACCCGGGTCGGCCGGTGGGGTCGGGGCCGGGCGGGCGACCGGGAGGGGCTCGCCGCCGACGAAGCCGTCACGGCGCTGCGCGCGTACGGTCGGTGGCGGCTGCTGCGGGAGGCCTTCCTGCGCTTCCGCTACGCGGACGGCTTCAGCCACGCACGGGCCCTCGCCTTCCGGACGGTGCTCGCGCTGGTGCCGTTCGCGATCGCCGTGGTCGGCCTCTCGTCCGTGCTGCACACCCAGTGGCTCGGCCGGGTCACCGAGCTGACCGTCGAACGGCTCACCGCGGGCCCGGGCTCCGAGCTGGTCGCGCAGGTGCTGCGGCGCGGCCGGGAGCGGGCGGGGGACGGCGGGAGCGTCGCCGTCCTGGGCGGCTGGCTGCTCGGCCTTGCACTGGTCGCCTCGACCGCCTGGGCATTCGAGGCCTGGCGCCGGGAGAGCGGGCTCCGGACACCGCCACTGCCCGAGGGCCTCGAGCCCGAACTGGCGACCGGTGGCGAAACCCGGGGCTGACACCGTGGGCTGACGGCGCCGCCCGGGCCCGGGCGCACGGCGGAGCGGGCCGCCACCGGTGTCGGTGGCGGCCCGCAAAGCGGGTCCCGCGGAGCCGGGTCAGACGACGGGGCCGCCGTAGAACGGGCCGTAGTAGCCCGCGTAGCGCTCGCGGTAGCCGGTGTCCGAGTCGTGCCGGTCCCGCTCGAACTCCGGGCCGCCCTTGATCTCGTCCTTGGTGCGGTCGACGTAGACCTTCTTCTCGTCCTGCTCGACCCGCACCACGGTGCCGGCCGGGAGCAGGACGTGCCGGCCGAAGATCCACGGCCCGGTGTCCACCACCAGGTACCGCGCGCCGACCTCCTCGGACAGCCTGTCGACCTTGCCGATCGGACCGTCCGTGGCCTCCACATGGAAGCCGACCAGATCGTTGCCGGAGACGTGGCCGGAGGTGCTGCGGAAGTCCCAGATCTCGATGCCGCTCATCGTGTCTCCCTCGCGTTTCGGTGTCCGCCGGACCGGTCCCGGCGTGACGCGCTGTCCGCCCCCGCCTGCCCCGGACCCGGCGGGTGATACCTCCCGGACACCGGCGGTCGGCCGGACCGGGCGCCTCCCGCTCGGGTTCGACCCGAGCGCTCGTCGGCGCCGAGGAACCGGCGCCCGCAGGCGGCCCGACTAGGAGCGGGCCTTCTTTTCGGGTGATCCGGGCGTGGCTGGCTTGACCCGTCCGGCCGGAACGCACAGGGTCGGACCTGCGGCCCAGTCCGCGAACAGTCAGCGAGGCCCCTGCCCGCCGGTGCGCCCGCCCGGGCGTGAAGCGGCCCTGAGCGCGGGACGGACGGATGCGCCGGTGGTCCTCGACCTGGTGGTGATCGGAACGGCCATCACCCTGGGGCCGTTGCACAACAGCGCGTTCATCCTGCTGCTCTCCTCCGGGCGCGGGACCCGCAACGGACTGGCGTTCCTGCTCTCCTGGCTGGCCAACCTCGTCGTAGTGATCACCTGTGTGCTGCTGCTGACCGGCGGCACGCCCCCGGCCCGCCATAGCCAGCCCTCCGTCGCGGCGGTCGCGGCCAAACTCGCCATCGGGCTCGGCCTGGTGCTGTACGGGGAGTACCTGCGCCGCCGGCCGCCCCGTCCGCCCCGGCCGCCGCGCTGGGCCGCCCGGGTCGACCAGGCCAAGCCGGGCAGCGCCGCCGGACTCGCCTGGCTCCTGCAGCCGTGGGCGCTGGTCGGCGCGGGCGCCGCGACGGTCATCGACGCGGACCTGTCCTCCTGGGTGGGCTGGCTCGCCCTGGCCGCCTACTGCCTGCTGGCGTCGCTCAGTCTGATCGCGATGGAGCTTTACGCGGTCCGGGCGCCGCAGGCCGCCGAGGCCCGGCTCAACGCGCTGCGGGCCTGGGTGGAGGGCCATCAGAGCCGGCTGGTGATCACGCTCTCGCTGGCGGTCGGCGTCTGGCTGGTGGCTAGGAGCATCTACGACCTGGCGACCTGAGCCGACCTGGCGACCTGAGCCATGCCCTGGTCGACCTGAGCCGGACCCGGCCGGTGCCGGTCCGTACCGGTGCGTCCGTGCCCCCGGCGCCCCCCGGCGGACCGTCGCCGCGGCGCCTGTACCCGACCGGCGGTCCGGTCCGGGTGGCGCCGGCCAGGTGTGGCCGCCGGGAGGGCGGGTAGCCCGGAGGTATGAGCACTGCCACCGGCGCCGGCGCGCCGGGCGGTGGCCGGGCCGACCCGGAGACGGGCGCGGGGCCGACCATCGGCGTCGAGGAGGAGTACCTGCTGATCGACCCCGACAGCGGCCTGCTCCTGCCACGGGTCGACCCGGTACGGAAGGTCGCCGGGCTGCACCCCGCCGTGCACCACGAGGAACTGCAGAACGAACTGCTCCAGGCCCAGATCGAGATCGCGACCCCGGTCTGCCAGGACCTCGCGGAGGTCGGCGGTCACCTGCTGCGCCTGCGCCACACGCTGGCCGCCGCGGCCGAGGCGACCGGCTGCCGGCTCGCGGCCAGCGGGACGGCCCCCTACGCGCCGACCACACCCCCGGAGATCACCGACGCGCCGCGCTACCACTCCATCCGGCGCGACGTCTCCCGGCTGGCCGACGAGGCGCTGATCAACGGCATGCACGTGCACGTGGCGATACCCGACCCCCGCACCGGCGTCGAGGTGCTCAACCGGCTCCGCCCGTGGCTGCCGGTCCTGACCGCACTGTCGGCCAACTCGCCGCTGTGGTACGGCTCCGACACCGGCTTCGCGAGCTGGCGCACCGTGGTCTTCGGACGCTGGCCGATCAGCGGGATCCCGCCGCACTTCGCGGACGAGCAGGACTACGACCACCGGATCGACCACCTGCTGGAGGCCGGCCTGATCCGCGACCGGGGACAGCTGTACTGGCAGGCCCGGCTCTCGGCCCGGTTCCCGACCGTCGAGCTGCGCGCGATGGACGTCCAGCTGCGCGCCGACGAGGCGGTGATGCTGGCGGGACTGGTCCGTGCGCTGGTGGTCACCGTGATGCGGGACGCGGCCGCGGGCCGCCCCGCGCCGCCGCGGACGCCGGAGAGCCTGGAGGGCGCCGCCTGGCACGCCGCCCGGTACGGCATGGACGGCATGCTGCACGAACCGGCGACCGGACTGTCGCGCCCCGCCGCCGACCTCGCCGGCGACATGCTGGCGCAGCTCGCACCGGTCCTGGAGGAACTGGGCGACACCCGGGCGGTGGCCCCGCTGGTCGAACGCCTGCTGCGGGAAGGCAACGGCGCCGAACGCCAGCGCCGCGAGCTCGCGGAGCACGGACGGTCCGGGCTGGTCGCTATGATCGCGGCGGAGAGCGCGGCAGCCTGAGGGCGGCGGCGCCCGGGCGCGGTGCCGCGCTCCACGCCGCGGCCGCTCGCCCAGCCGGGAGCACACCGGCCCAGGCGGGACTGACAACGCACCGCGACCGACTACGCCCTGACGGCCCACAAGGCGGCGGCCACCGGTGCCGCGCCCGCAACACGGGATTCGCCGAGGAGGCCTCGGGCGCCCGGCCGGAGGCGGGTACGGGCGCTGCGCCGGCTGCACTCCGGGCTGCTCGGCGACTACCTCGTCCGGCCGGCCCCCGGCGCCGCCTCGATCATGGCCGCGCTCGCCGCCCAGGGCTGACCCACAGCGGCCGGGCCCGTGTTTCGGGCGCCCCCGACGGGTGAGACGCCCGAGCGGGGATGCCCTCCCCGCCGGAGAGCCCACGCTGTGAACGGAGCCCACGATGAAGGTCTCGGACTACATCCTCGAACGACTGCGCCAGTGGGACGTCGAGCAGGTCTTCGCCTACCCCGGCGACGGCATCAACGGCCTGCTCGCCGCCTGGGGACGGGCCGACAACAAGCCGCAGTTCGTCCAGGCCCGGCACGAGGAGATGGCCGCCTTCGCCGCCGTCGGCTACGCCAAGTTCTCCGGCCGCACCGGGGTCTGCGCCGCCACCTCCGGCCCCGGCGCGATCCACCTGCTCAACGGGCTCTACGACGCCAAGCTCGACCACGTCCCGGTGGTCGCGATCGTCGGCCAGACCGACCGCAGCGCGATGGGCGGCTCCTACCAGCAGGAGGTCGACCTCCTTTCGCTCTACAAGGACGTCGCCTCCGCGTACTGCGAGATGGTCACCGTCCCCGAGCAGCTGCCGAACGTCCTCGACCGAGCGATGCGGATCGCCGCCACGAGTCGTACGGTCACCGCCGTCATCGTCCCCGCCGACGTACAGGAACTCGACTACGAGCCGCCCGCCCACGCCTTCAAGATGGTCCCCTCCAGCCTCGGCGTCGGCCACTACGCACCGGTGCCCTCCGACGCCGACCTCACCCGCTGCGCCGAGATCCTCAACGCCGGCGAGAAGGTCGCCGTCCTGGTCGGCCAAGGCGCCCGCCACGCCCGCGCCGAGGTCGAGCAGCTCGCCGAAGTCCTCGGCGCTGGCGTCGCCAAGGCCCTGCTAGGCAAGGACGTGCTCCCCGACACCCTGCCGTACGTCACCGGCTCGATCGGGCTGCTGGGCACCCGCCC
>NZ_JAIZ01000734.1:15405-16303 GCF_000710465.2 Kitasatospora sp. MBT63
ACTCCCGAACGTGCTGGACCGGGCGATGCGGATCGCCGCCACCAGCCGCACCGTCACCGCCGTCATCATCCCCGCCGACGTGCAGGAACTCGACTACGAACCGCCCGCCCACGCCTTCAAGATGGTGCCCTCCAGCCTCGGCGTCGGCCACTACGCGCCGGTGCCCTCCGACGCCGACCTGACCCGCTGCGCCGAGATCCTCAACGCCGGCGAGAAGGTCGCCGTCCTGATCGGCCAGGGCGCCCGGCACGCCCGCGCCGAGGTCGAACAGCTCGCCGAGGTCCTGGGCGCGGGCGTCGCCAAGGCCCTGCTCGGCAAGGACGTGCTGCCCGACACCCTGGCGTACGTCACCGGCTCGATCGGGCTGCTGGGCACCCGCCCCTCGTACGAGCTGATGCGCGACTGCGACACCCTGCTGGTGATCGGCTCCAGCTTCCCGTACACCCAGTTCCTGCCCGAGTTCGGTGCGGCCCGCGCCGTGCAGATCGACCTCGACCCGTCGATGGTCGGCCTGCGCTACCCGTTCGAGCTGAACGTGGTGGGCGACGCCACGGAGACCCTGAAGCGGCTCTTGCCGCTGCTGGAGTTCAAGGAGGACCGCACCTGGCGGCAGACCGTCGAGACCAACACCGCCCGCTGGTGGGAGGTGATGGAGCGCCGCGCCGCCGTCGAGGCCGACCCGGTCAACCCCGAGCACGTGGTGCACGCGCTGGACGCCCTGCTGCCCGACAACGCGGTCCTGGCCGCCGACTCCGGCTCCGCCGCCAACTGGTACGCACGCCACCTGCGGATGCGCGGCTCGATGCGAGGCTCGCTGTCCGGCACCCTGGCCACCATGGGACCCGGCGTCCCGTACGCGATCGGCGCGAAGTTCGCCCACCCCGACCGGCCCGCCATC
>NZ_JAIZ01000734.1:16313-19752 GCF_000710465.2 Kitasatospora sp. MBT63
GGCCGCCCGAGCCGTGCAGATCGACCTCGACCCCTCGATGGTCGGCCTGCGCTATCCGTTCGAGCTGAACATGGTGGGCGACGCCACGGAGACCCTCAAACGGCTGCTGCCGCTGCTGGAGTTCAAGGAGGACCGCACCTGGCGCCGGACCGTCGAGACCAACACCGCCCGCTGGTGGGAGGTGATGGAGCGCCGGGCCGCCGTCGACGCCGACCCGATCAACCCCGAGCACGTCGTGCACGCGCTGGACGCACTACTGCCGGACAACGCCGTGCTGGCCGCCGACTCCGGCTCCTCGGCCAACTGGTATGCGCGCCACCTGCGGATGCGCGGCTCGATGCGCGGCTCGCTCTCCGGCACCCTCGCCACCATGGGACCCGGCGTCCCCTACGTGATCGGCGCGAAGTTCGCCCACCCCGACCGGCCCGCCATCGCCATCGTCGGCGACGGCGCGATGCAGATGAACGGCCTCGCCGAACTGATCACCGTCGCCAAGTACTACCAGCAGTGGACCGACCCGCGCCTGATCGTCGCCGTCCTCAACAACCAGGACCTCAACCAGGTCACCTGGGAGATGCGCGCCATGCAGGGCGCCCCGCAGTTCGAGCCCTCCCAGGCGCTGCCCGACGTCCGCTACGCCGACTTCGCCGTCCAACTCGGCCTCTACGGAGCCAGGGTGGAAACGCCCGAAGCGGTCGAGCAGGTCTGGCGCCAGGCGCTGGCCGCGGACCGGCCGTTCGTCATCGACTTCCGCACCGATCCGGCCGTCCCGCCCATCCCGCCGCACGCCACGCTCGACCAGATCCTCGCCGCCGCCTCGGCCGTCGTCCACGGCGACAGCGACCGCGGATCCATGGTCAAGCAGGGCCTCAAGGCGAAGATCCAGGAGATGCTGCCGGGTAGCGGCAAAGAGTGAGCACGACGAGCCTGACCTCCCTGACAAGGCACCCGGCCCGCCCGGCCGGACTCCTGCCGCGCGCGGCGCACGACGTACGGCACGGCCGCATCGAACGGTCCCTGTCGCTGCTGATGTCCGGCGGCGCACTGGCCACCGCCGCCGAGATCTACCTGGAGCACGACTGCTGGAGGCAGCCATGAGGCTGACCGGGCCGGCCCGGTTCTGAGGCGCACCACCCCCGTGGGGATGCCCGAGCACGGCCCCGGCCCATCCACGCGCAGGCGTCGCACGGTCGGCTGCACCGGCACCCGGCCCGACCCGGCTTCGCCTCGTCGAGCTCCGGCCCGCAGCGGATTGCGGGGCGAATCGACCTCAGACCTGGCTGTTGCCTCGGTTCCGGTCCGATGCCACCGTTGGCGATTGACTGCCCGGGATCCGGAAAGGCGCCTGGTATGTCCATCTTGAGAGCCTGTGCACGACCGATGCTGGCGTCGATGTTCCTCTACGGAGGAGCCGATGCCGTCCTGAACCCCGCCCGTCTGGAGTCCACCGCCGAACCCGTGGTCGACTCGCTGGCGGATCACGTCCCCACGGTTCCGCAGCAGACCAGGACCGCGATCCGGCTCAACGCCGCGGCGCAGTTGGCGGCCGGTGCCCTGCTGGCCACCGGCCGCCTCACCCGGCCCGCCGCGCTCGTTCTGGCCGCGACGCTCGTCCCGGTCACCCTGGCCGGCCACCGGTTCTGGGAGATCAAGGACGATGAGGAGCGCGCCCAGCAGCGCATTCACTTCCTGAAGAACCTCTCGATGTGCGGCGGACTCCTGCTCGCGGTCGCCGACGCAGGCGCCGGTCCGTCCCTCGGCTGGCGCGCCCGCCACCACCAGTGGACTTCATGACACGGCCTCCCGGAGCAAGCCCCGGAACCCGGGCACCACGTGCCATCCCCCATCGCGGTCCGGCCCGGGGAGCGCGGTGCGGGCGTCCCACGGTTCCACGGTCCAGGCCGACACCCTGCTCGTTGCGGCCGGCCGCGTACCGAACAGCGACGACGGCGCCTGTGCCACGCCATGTTCGAGACCGCCGGAGAGCAAATCGCCGGTGCTGACGGATCTGCCCATGGCGCCTCGGTGGTCCATAGCCACGGCGCGTCACAGATGACCGGAAGGACGGCGAGGGGCAGGCACAGAGCCGCGGCGGCGGTGAACACGGCGTCCGCGACCGGGTTCCGGCCCCAGCGCGGGAGGCCGAGCGGCAGATGGACCACCGCGGTGGCGATCAGCGTGGCAGCGGCCGGCCGCCGCAGCGCTGAGCGGTCCGGTGGCCCCGGACCCGCACTGCCAACCGCGGCACTTGCGTCCGCTCGCCCGCGGTCTCCACGGCTGCCCCCCGCAGGATCGCCCAATGGCGCTTGTTCCTCGGACAGCTCGACCGGCTTGCCCGATTGGCCTGACTCGGGTCTGGACTGTAGGGGGTGGGCTGGTCGGGCGACGTCGGTGACGGGACGCAGCGCCACCGCCGGCGACTTCCTCGACCGGATGGCTCGCCGCCGAGCGCAGCAGCGCCCCCGCCGGGTTCTCGCCGGGTGGGTCCCAGGAAACGCGACTCCCTGCCCCGCCGCGGCCGCGGCTCGGTCAGGTGGACTGGCGGAGCAGCGAGGCCACCGTGCCGGGCCAGCGCACGCGCTCCTGCTCGGTACCGGCGGGGACCGCCTCGAAGGTCCGGGCCAGGAAGGAACACAGCTCCTGGGACGAGATGAGGGCAACGGCGTGGCCGCTGGGCGAATGGAACTCCAGGAGAGCCAGGTCGGCGCCGCACGGACGGACGCGCAGGTCACCGAGACCCGCCGGGGCCCGCAGGCCCGCGGTGAACAGCTCGCGCGCCGCGATCCAGGCCACCGTCCCGTGACCCCCGCGCCGGGCGTCGCCACCCACGTCCAGATGGAGCGCGAACGGGTCGTCGGGGTAGTAGCGGAACCTGATGCGCACCGATCGGAGCTCCGGTCCGGCGACCGAAGCCTCGACCACCGTCTCGATGATCTGCGGCATTCCCCCCCCACCCCTCTTCCGCTCTCTGCCGAAGTCCCGGCTACCCCCGCAATCCGGGGCGAAGCACTGGAAGCACGTGGACTCCTGGTCGGCCACTGCGACGGGGAAACGGTCGGTCCTGCCGTACGGGTTCCAGCCCGCCCACAGGTACATCGCCCCGTGGAGCAGCGGGACCGGCCAGAGCAGCAGTGGCACCGAGCGGCGGAGCAGCCGGAAGGCCGCAGCTCCAGCAGGGGCCTTATAGCGGTCATGCGCTCTCCTCGGGTGCTCGGCGAGCCGGCTCCTGGGGTGCGCGGCCATCTCAACACCGGGAATCTCCACCCACCATCCAGTTCCCGGAACGGCGGCCTCATGCTTGTCGGCCGCGCCACACCGCCCCGCGCCGAACGTGCGGAGGTCGGCCGATTGGCTGCCCGGACGCGGGGCAGGCGTCACCGTGTACGAAATGTCCGAGCATGTCGACCCGGAAGGGGACCGCTGTGACCAGGGTGAAGGA
>NZ_JAIZ01000734.1:19910-24953 GCF_000710465.2 Kitasatospora sp. MBT63
CAGCAGATGGGCATGGTGACGTTCCAGCGCCTCGACGACACCCACACCCGGGTGAGCCTGGCGATGGAATTCGAGCCGCACGGCATGGCCGAGAAGGCCGGCGGTCTGCTCGGTGTCCCGGACCGGCAGGTCAAGGGCGACCTGAAGCGGTTCAAGGGCTTCATCGAGGAGCGGGGCCACGAGAGCGGCGGCTGGCGGGGGCGGCTGTCCCCGGACGGCGCCTCGAGCGCTCCGGCGGGCCCGGCCGACGCGCCGGTCCGCGACCGGCCGCAGGCCCGGATGACCGGCGAGGGCGGCCCGCCCCCGGCCGAAGGTCCGGGCGGCAGTATGCGGCACAGCTGACCCGAACGGTCACCCGGGCGCCGGACACGGCGCCCGGGCTCCGCCGGCCCACACCGCCCGCGGTTGCGGAGCGCGCCCAAATGCTGGAGGCCGGGTCCCGCACCACGGTGCGCACTACACCGTCGACAACGCCCGCCTGTACACCGTGCCCGCCGGTCCGCCGCCGATCTACGTCTCCGGATTCGGGCCCCCGGCTCCGCTCCCAGCAGACCGACCGGCCCCGCAACTGCAGCGACCTCGTCAATCCGTGAAGGCGCCGCGGGCGCCCGGGAGGACCGCGGCGCCTTCACCGAGCCCTCCCACACCCGCAGCCCGCAGTTCTGGGCCACCACGCACCGGCCGCTGCTCGCCGTCGCGGGGACCGCTTGGCGTAGCCGCTCGCCCGGGGCCTGCGGCTACGCCAAGCGGTCCCGCTGACCGCTGTCAGGGACCGGGCGACAGGCCGGCCCGCGGCGTCCCCTGGGCAGGCGGAACGGGAGAAGCGGCGTGACCCTCACACCACGGGAAGCGGTCGGGAGGGACGGGCGGCTCCCATTCTCGCCCGCCCCGCCGGATAGGCGGCCGCTTATCCGGGGCCCCGACCGACGGGGCCGAGCTCACCTGCGATGACGGTGACGGGCCGGGGGACCGGGTCTCTCCGTGGTGGGGGCGACCAAGCGGTCCTCCAAACGGCCGAGCAGAACCAGGATCCCGAGCAGGGCCGGGGGCAGCAGCAGGGCGAGTATTTCCACGGTGACTCTCCTGAGGTGGCGGGACCTCCTCGGCATCCTCCGTGTCGGCCGACGAGTCCCCGGGATCGAGTGCCGGCCGCGAGGGCCGACGCCCTCCGCCTGTCCGCGACCGGCGGGCCCAAACGACGATGCCGGGCCCGGGATCGGAATCCACCGTGAAGCTCTGCGGGCGTGCGGACGGGTCCGGGCGGACGATGGACGGAGAGAGAGTCCCGGAAGCAGGACCGGGACGGGGCGTCGGCGGAGCGGTGCGAGAGCGTGCAGAATCGGGCCCGCTCCCGACGAGAGCGGGTGCGCGGTGCACGGTGGTGAGGACGCTCTTCTCGGCCCGGTACTGGCGGATCTGCTGGAGGCGTCCCATCGGGCCGGGCCCCAGGAGGTGCCTGGCCTGCTGTGGCGGGCCGGCCGCCGGCTGGGCCTGACCCACATCTGGCTCTACCTCGCGGACGTGCAGCAGGAGGAGCTGGTCGCCCTCCCCGCTCCGATGAACGCCAGGGAACCGCTGCCGGGCGCGCCGCGGGGCCAGGAGGTGCTGGACATCGATCGGTCGCTCGCCGGCCGCGCCTACCGTACCGAAGTCCTCCAATCGGGCGCCGAGGACCTTGGCACCGACAACGGCTTCGAGGAGTCGGTACCGCGCGGCGCGGTCGGGTGGCTCCCGCTGGTGGACGGCATCGGTCGGCTCGGGGTGCTGCGGGTCGCCGCGCCGGCGCTCGACGCCCGGACGCTGGCGCGCTGCCAGGCCCTCGCGTCGGCGGCCGCGCTGACGGTCGCTTCCAAGGCCTCGTTCAGCGACGTCCTCGTACAGACCATGCGACGCCGGACGATGACGATGCAGGCCGAGCTGCTGTGGGCATTCGTCCCGCCGCGTACCGTCGGCACCAGGTCGGTGACCTCCAGCGCCGTTCTGGAACCCGCCTACGACGTGGGCGGCGATGCCTTCGACCACAGCCTCGCAGGCCGGCGGCTGCACCTGACCCTCGTCGATGCGATGGGCCACGACCTCGCCTCGGGCGGCTGCAGCGCCGTCGCTCTGGCAGCCTGCCGCTCCACCCGCCGCGCGGACGGCACCCTCCCGGACATCGCCGAGGCCATCGATGCCGCCCTCGCCCAGTGGATTCCCGGGCGGCTGCTCACCTGCGTAGTCGCCGACCTCGACACCGCCACCGGTCGGCTGACCTGGATCAACTGCGGCCACCCCGCCCCGCTGCTGGTGCGCGACCGCCATGTCGTCGACGGCGCCCTGGAACGTGTCCCGCACCTGCCGCTCGGCCTGCCCGCAGGGCTACCCCTGACCCGGCCGGACGTGCACACGACCCAGCTGGAACCCGGCGACCGGATCCTGATTCACTCGGACGGTGTGATCGAGGCCCGTGGCCGCGACGGCCAGATGTTCGGTGAACAGCGGCTCGCCGACATCGTCGTACGGGGCATGGCGGACGGACTGCCCGCGCCCGAGGCCCTGCGCCGGTTGATGCAGGGGATCCTCGCCCATCAGGGCTCCCGGCTGCGCGACGACGCGACCATCATGCTCGTGGAGTGGCATCCCGAGCGGTGAGCCGTACCGGGTTGGCGGGCCGGACAGGACGCGGACGGGTGGACGGCCGGGGCTCAGAGCTCCCGAAGCGCCGGCAGGAGGGTCGTCTCGGCCCAGTCCAGGAAGGGCCGTTGGGCGTCACCACCGACCTGGATCAATGCGACCTCGGTGAACCCGGCGTCCGCGTAGGCGCGCACTGCTTCGACGAATGCGTCGACGTCGTCACCGCAGGGGATGGAAGCGGCGACATCCTCCGGGCGCACGAACCGGCTCGCAGCCGCGAACGCGGCCGGCCCGGGCAGCTCGGCGTTGACCTTCCAGCCGCCGCCGAACCACCGGAACTGGGCGTGCGCACGGGCGATGGCCGTGTCCCGGTCGCGGTCGTAGCAGACCGGCAGCTGGCCGACCCGGGGTTTTCCGGTCCCGCCATGCCGGTCGAAGGCGTCCAGCAACGTTCGGTCGGGTTCGACGGCGATCACCAGGTCGGCGTGTTCCCCCGCGAGTCTGCAGGACTGCTCGCCGGAGACGGCGATGCCGATCGGCGGCGCCTGTTCGGGCAGGTCCCACAGCCGCCCCGACTCCACTCGGAAGTGCCGGCCACGGTAGTTGACGTAGCCACCGTGGAAGAGGGCCCGGATGATCTCGACCGCCTCGGTCAGTACCTCCTGGCGGACGTCGGCCGCCGGCCAGCCCGCGCCCACGATGTGCTCGTTGAGGTTCTCGCCCGAGCCCAGCCCGAGCCGGAACCGGCCCTGGGACAGTAGTTGGACGGTCGCAGCCTTCTGGGCCACCACCGCCGGGTGGTAGCGCACGGTCGGGCAGGTCACACAGGTCATCAGCGGGATCCGGTCGGTGGCCTGCGCCGCCGCGCCGAGGACGCTCCACACGTACGGCGCGTGCCCCTGCTCGTCCAGCCAGGGGAAGGAGTGGTCCGAGGCGACGGAGAAGTCGAAACCGGCCTCTTCCGCCCGCACCACGTCGGACACCAGCTGCCGGGGCCCGGCCTGTTCGGTCATCATCGTGTACCCGATACGAACCATGCGGGCCGCCTGCCCGATCGGCCGGAGCGGAAACGGGAACCCGGGTGGGGGCTCGCGCGGCGCGGTCGCGACCGGTTGGCGGCGGCCGTAGCGTCATGACCGGACTTCACTCCCGAGGAAGGCGGGCCGATGGCACCGGCGGCGTTGTTCGACGTGGACGGCACCTTGCTGGACACGAACTACCTGCACACGCTGGCTTGGGCGGAGGCGCTGGCCCAGTACGGCCACAGCCCGGCGATGGCCCGGATCCACGCCGCGATCGGCATGGGCGGGGACCAGCTCCTCGACCGTGTGCTCGGTGACCACCGTGACCGCTCCCAGGATGAGGAGATCAGTGCCGCCCAGCAGGCCCTGTACGGGCGCTTCTGGCCCCGCCTGCGGGCCTTCGACGGCGCGGGCGACCTGCTGCGAGCGGTGGCGGCCAGGGGATGGCGAGTGGTGCTGGCGAGTTCCGCCTCCGACCGGGACCTGGCGGTGATGCGGCGGGCGCTGGGCGCCGACGACGTGATCACGGCCGTGACCGGCGCGGACGACGTGGAGGCGAGCAAGCCGGCCCCCGACCTCGTCCGCGCCGCTCTGGACAAGGCCGGCGCCGACCCCGGCGAGGCGGTCTTCGTCGGTGACACGCTCTGGGACATCCAGGCCGCCGCCCACGCCGGTGTGCCGTGCATCGCTGTCCTCTCGGGCGGCTGGAGCGAGCGCGACCTGCGTGCCGCAGGGGCCGTCGAGGTGCACGAGGACGCCGCCGACCTGCTGGCACACCTTGCGGAGAGCGCGCTGGGGCATGCGCACACCCCGGCCGGGCGGGGGACGGCAACAAGCCCTTGAGGGTGACCGCCGAGTTCCGGGAGACCGTCGGAGGGTCCTGGCCCCGGGCCCGCGGGGCGACAACGAAAGCGGCACGACGTACGGAACACGCCGCTGGCCGGCCGGACGCGGTGAACCAGGTCAGGAGGCGGTCGTCGTGTGCGAGCGTGGCCGGCACCTCCTCCCCGCTACCGTCCTTGGCACCGCGGATCTCGTGATGCTGCGACAGATCGGCGCGGCTCCCCGGTGACGGTGAGCCGCCGACCCGCCCATCTGGTCTGGCCTCGGGGAGGGCCTCCGCCGGGCCCAGCCCGGTTGTCGCGGTGGCTCGGCTGCCGAGCGGGCAGTGGTGTCACTGGGATCGGGTGGTCCCCTCGGGTGCTTCGGTTTCCTCGTGGTCCTCAGCCTTGGCGCGGACGTCTGCGGGAGTGGGGGTTATGACGTTGCGTTCCTCGGCGGACCGGTCGTGTGTCTCCTGGTCGGGCTGTGCGGTGTCTTCGTGGGTGGTCATGTCAGGTCCTTCTCTCCGGGTTGGT
The DNA here is from genome assembly GCF_000710465.2 of Kitasatospora sp. MBT63. GTDB lineage: Bacteria > Actinomycetota > Actinomycetes > Streptomycetales > Streptomycetaceae > Kitasatospora. Next base: position 24,904 of record NZ_JAIZ01000734.1, read on the forward strand.
TGGTGGGCGGATGGGCCGGGCCCTGGGGCCCGGCCCGCGGTGTCCGGTTG
>NZ_JAIZ01000735.1:0-2582 GCF_000710465.2 Kitasatospora sp. MBT63
GACGGGGGTGAGCGGTGGTGATGGGCGCGGGGATCACGGGGTAGGGATCCGGCTATGGACACCTCATACGTCATCCTGGGCGCAAGCCTGGCCGGGGCCAAGGCCGCCGAAGCACTGCGTGAGGAGGGCTTCGACGGCCCGGTGGTGCTGGTCGGCGACGAACCGGAGCGCCCGTACGAGCGGCCGCCGCTGTCCAAGGGCTATCTGCAGGGCGGCACCGAGCGGGAGAAGATCTTCGTCCATCCGGCCGAGTGGTACGCCGAACACGGGGTGGATCTGCGGCTCGGCACCGCCGCCACCGCGATCGACCCGGCCGCCCGTACCGTGACGCTGGCCGACGGCAGCCGGCTCGGCTGGTCCAAGCTGCTGCTCGCCACCGGTTCGGCGCCGCGCCGGATCCCGGTGCCCGGCGGGGACCGCCCCGAGGTGGTGTACCTGCGGCGGGTCGGTGACAGTGACCGGCTGCGCGCGGCGCTGCGGCCGGGCGCCCGGATCGCGATCGTCGGGGCCGGCTGGATCGGGCTGGAGGCCGCCGCCGCGGCCCGGGCGGCCGGGGCCGAGGTCACCGTGCTGGAGGTGGCGGAGCTGCCGCTGCTGCGGGTGCTCGGCCGGGAGGTCGCCCAGGTCTTCGCCGACCTGCACCGGGCGCACGGCGTGGACCTGCGGTTCGGGGTCCAGGTCGCCGAGCTGTCCGCCGAGGGCGTCCGGCTGGACGACGGCACGCTGGTCCCGGCCGACACCGTGGTGGTGGGGGTCGGGATCAGCCCGAACACCGCGCTGGCCGAGGCGGCCGGCCTGGAGGTGGACAACGGCGTGCGCACCGACCGGCACCTGCGCACCTCGCACCCGGACGTGTTCGCCGCGGGCGACGTCGCCAACGCCTTCCACCCGCTGTACGGCCGCCCGGTCCGGGTCGAGCACTGGGCCAACGCGCTCAACCAGCCGAAGGTGGCGGCGGCCTCGATGCTCGGCCGGGAGGCGGTGTACGACCGGGTGCCGTACTTCTTCACCGACCAGTACGACCTCGGGATGGAGTACACCGGGCTGGCCGAGCCGGGCGGCTACGACCGGGTGGTGTTCCGCGGCGACGTCGCGGCCCGGGAGTTCATCGCGTTCTGGCTGTCCGGCGGCCGGGTGGTCGCCGGGATGAACGTCAACGTCTGGGACGTCACCGACCCGATCCGTGACCTGGTCCGCTCCGGCCGCGAGGTCGCCGTGGACCGGCTGACCGACCCGGCCATCCCGCTGGCGGAGCTGGCCGGCTCCGCCTGACGGCCCGTCCGCCGCCCGTCCGCCGCCCGTCCGCCGTCGCTTCGGCGCCCGTTCGGGCCCGGACTGTCGGTGCCGTGCCCTAGGGTCGGAGCGGCCCCGGGGTGCGGGGCCCGACCGCCGAGGGGGGCGCGGATGGGTGCGGGACTGCTACCGCCGGCGGGGCCGGCCAGACGGCTGGCCGCCGCGCAGCTGACCAACGCGCTGGGCGACGGCGCGTTCCTGGTCTGCTCGGCGCTGTACTTCAGCCGGGTGGTAGGGCTGACGGCGCCGCAGATCGGGTTCGGGCTCACCCTGGGCTGGGCGGTCGGCGCCTTCGCCGGGGTGCCGCTCGGCCACCTGGCCGACCGGCGCGGTCCGCGCGGGGTGGCGGCGCTGCTCGCGGTCGCCACGGCGGGCTCGGTCGGGCTGTTCCTCACCGCCCGCGCGTACGCCGTGTTCCTGGCCGCGGCCGTGCTGTACGCCTGCGCGCAGAGCGGGCTGGCGGCGGCCCGCCAGGCGCTGCTGGCCGGGCTGGTGCCGCCCGCCCGGCGGACCGAGGTACGGGCCCATCTGCAGTCGACGGTCAACGCCGGGCTCGCGGTCGGCGCGGCCCTCGGCGGGGTGGCGCTGCGCTTCGACACCACGGCCGGGTACCTGGCGGTGCTGGGCGTCGACGCGCTGAGCTTCCTGGTGTCCGCCGTGCTGCTGGCCCGGCTCCCGGCCGTCGCGCCGGCCCCGGCGGCGGCCGCCGGCGAGCCGCGGCTGGCCGTCCTGCGGGACCGCCCGTACGCACTGGTGTCGCTGGTCAACGCGGTGCTGCTGCTCTACATGCCGCTGCTGTCGCTGATCCTGCCGCTGTGGATCGCGGGCCGGACGGCGGCGCCCGGGTGGACGGCGGCGGCGCTGCTGATGCTCAACACCCTGAGCGTGGTGCTGTTCCAGGTCCGGGTGGCCCGGCGGGTGGACGGCCTCGCCACCGCGGTCCGGTATGTCCGGTACGCGGGGCTGGCACTGGCGGCGGGCTGCGGCGGGTTCGCGCTGTCGGCCTCCGACGGCGGGGCGTGGGCGGCGGCCGGGGTGCTGCTGGCCTCGACGGGGCTGCAGGTGGTGGGCGAGATGCTGCTTGCCTCGGGCGCCTGGGAGATCGGCTTCGGGCTGGCACCGGCCGACCGGCAGGGTCAGTACCAGGGGTTCTTCGGTTCCGGTGTGGCGGTGGCGCGGACGATCGGGCCGCTGCTGCTGACCACGCTGGTGCTGGGCTGGGGTCCGCCGGGGTGGCTGGTGCTGGGGGCGGTGTTCGCGCTGGCGGGCGCCGCGATGGGGCCGGCGGT
>NZ_JAIZ01000735.1:2647-6236 GCF_000710465.2 Kitasatospora sp. MBT63
GCGGAGCGTGCCCGGGCCCACGGCCGTCCCGTCGCGGGCGCGGCGGCCGCGGGCGGCTCGGCGGGCGTCACATCAGCGGGTAGTCCGGGGCCCGCACCGTCGACTTGATCTCGTCGTGGGCCTTGGTCAGCAGTTGCATGGCGAGGTCGTTGAGCGCCCTGGCGCCGGCCACTTCCTCGCCGACCCGCAGCTGCGGGCTGTCCGAGCGGTGGCGGGTGCTGTAGCCGTGGGCGCGGACCTCGGTGCCGTCCGCCAGCCGGACCATCGCGGCGGCCTTGGTCCGGTCGCCGTCCTCCTCGAACTCCATCTCGATGTGCCATCCGACCAGGGTTCTCACGTCGGCCACCTCCTGGGTCGTGGACCTGCGCGCCCGCCCTGGGGCCGGCCCGGCGCGCACGGTCGCCCTCCCCTTCAGTGTGCGCCCGTCCGGGTGGCCCGCGCCGCGCGGGGCGCGACGGCGCGGACCGTGCCCCGGTGGTCAGAAGTTCATCGGCTGGAAGAACGTGGTCGAGCCGTTGGCCGGGCCGCCGCTGATCAGGCCGAGGCCCGTGCCGCCGTGGTAGACGGGCCCGCCGGAGTCGCCCTCGCCGCCGCTCTGGCTGCTCCGCACCAGGCCCCTGACCAGGCCGTCCGGGTAGTTGACGGTGACGTTGAGGGCGGTGACGGTGCCGCACTGGGTCCCGGTGGTGGAGCCCCGGCCGCAGACCGGCTCGCCCAGGGTGGCCTTGCCGAAGGCGGTGATCTCCTCCTCGTCGCCGACCACGTCGTTGGGCAGGGTCCAGCCCGCGACCGGGGTGATCACGGCCCAGTCCGAGCCGGGGAAGCGCCAGTTGCCGGCGGACACCGAACCGATCTTGTTGCCCTTGGCGTCGTACCAGGTCTTGGCCGCGTCGGCGCAGTGCCCGGCGGTGGTCGTGGTGCCGGCCCGGTAGTTGTTGAAGCCGTTGGTGCACTGGTAGACCGTGCCGGAGGTGCCGCTGTAGATCACGCTGCCGCCGTGCAGGGTGCCGGGCATCCGGGCGATGGAGTCGTCGGGTGCGGTCACCAGGGCGATCCGGCGGACCACCGGGGTGTCCAGTTCGGTCAGCGTGGTCAGCGCGCTCTGGCCGGCGACCGCGGTCGCGGCGCCGACGAACCCCTCGGTGCGTTCGTCGTCCGCGCCGCGCAGCACCGCCACCCCGAGCCTGCAGGCCTGCGGGTCGACGTACCAGTACTGCGCCTGCCCGGCCTGCCCGGCGGCCGCCCTGGCGTCCAGCTCGGCCATCAGGCCGTCCAGCCGGCTGAGCGAGGCCGGGCCGCACTGCGGCTCCTCCACCGGGACGGCGGCCACCGCCGGCACCGCCGCCGCACCGAACGCCAGCACCACCGCGGGCAGCAGCGCGCCCAGGACCTTACGTGCCATCAAAGGCTCCCCTTCGTCTGCCGTCCCGCGGCACGGGGAGTCGTGCGCGACCGACGGCTCTGCCCGGCCACCGTAAGGAGACGGAGCGTCAGGAAACCGTTCGAACGGCCGGTGGATCACCTGTTCGGCTCAGGCCGTGCGCCGGCCGGGCCCCGGTCCGATAAGCGGGTGCGCGGCGGACCGGGGCTCGGCTAGCCTCCCCGCCATGACCTGGCTGCCTGCTGACTTCGTCCATCCCCTCCGGGTACCGGTGCCCGGGGGCTTCCACCTGCGGCCGATCGCGGGGAGCGACACGGAGCTCGACCACCCCGCCGTGATGGGTTCGCGCGAGCGGCTGTGGTCGATCTACGGCGAGGCCTGGGGCTGGCCCGCGGCGACCATCACCTTCGAGGCGGACCTGGCCGACCTGGAGCGGCACGCCCGCGAGATGGAGGCCCACCAGTCCTTCAACTACGCGCTGTTCGACGACGCGAACACCGCGCTGCTGGGCTGCGTCTACATCGACCCGCCGGAGCGGGCCGGCGCCGACGCCGAGATCTCCTGGTGGGTGGTGGACGACCGGGTCGGCAGCGAGCTGGAGGCGGCCCTGGACGCCCTGGTGCCGCGCTGGATCGCCGAGGACTGGCCGTTCACCCGGCCGCGGCTGATCGGGCGCGACCTGACCTGGCAGGAGTGGCTGGCGCTGCCGCCGGCCGACTGAGCCGGGCGGGGCGCGCAGCGGCCGGGCACCTCGACGGGTGCCCGGCCGCGGCGCGCCGCGCCGTCCACGGCGTCACGCCCGGTGCAGCGGCACCGAGACCAGCAGTTGCTGCCCGTCCAGCGTCCGCACCTCGAAGTGGTCGATCTCGGAGGGCTGCAGCGCCGCGCCGCCCGAGGTCTGCAGCGCACTGTCGGCGCCGTAGCCGGTCGGCGGGACGGACCAGCTGGTGACGGTCTGCCGCTCGCCGCCGCGCGAGACCGCGATCAGGTCGCACTGCTTGGGCCCGGGCACGTTGGACAGTGCGAGGCTGACCTGGCTGCCCCACTTCTTCTGGCTGACGCCGACCGTGGCGGACACCCCCGTGGTGGGGTCGGTCGCGCTGAACTGCTGGACCGCGACGGCCGCAAGCTTGTCCTGCTGGGTCACCGCGAAGGTCACGGCCGGGCCGCCGACCACCAGCACGGCCGCCGCGGCGACCAGGACCAGGCGCCGGGTACGGCTGCGCCGCCGGGCCGCCGAGACCTCGTCCACCAGCCGGCCGAGCAGTTGGTCGCCCGGGCCTTCCAGGACCGGGCCGGCGTCCACCAGCTCGGCCAGCAGCGGCTCCAGGCCGCCGAGTTCGTCGATCTCCGCCGCGCAGCGCGGGCAGCCGGCCAGGTGCGCCTCGAACCGCAGCCGGTCGGCGGGGTCGAGGACGCCGAGGACGTACGCGCCGACGTCGAGGTGCTCATCCTGATGCGACGTCACGGTGTCACTCCTCGCTCCTCCAGCGCGATCTTCAGCGCACGCAGGGCGTAGAAGATCCGGGACCGCACTGTGCCTGCCGGGATGCCGAGTTCGGCGGCCGCCTCATTGACCGTACAGCCCTTCAGATAGGTGGCGACGATGACCTCGCGGTGCGCGTGGCTGAGGTCGTCGAGCGCGTCGGAGATGGTCATCAGTCGCAGCGCCTTTTCGAGTTCGTCCTCGGCGGGCAGCAGTTCGAGCGGTGACGGGTCGACCTCGCGCGGCCGGGCCAGACTGCTGCGATGACCGTCGATCACGATCCGGCGGGCCACCGTCACCAGCCAGGGCCGCACCGAGCCGTGGTCGACGTCCAGGCGGTGGATGTTGCGCCAGGCCCTGACCAGGGTCTCCTGCACCACGTCCTCCGCCCGCTGCCGATCGCCCGCGACCAGCCGCAGCACGAAGCCGAACAGCGGGCCGGCGTGGTCGCGGTAGAGCGTCCGCATCAGCTCCTCGTCCGGCCCCGGGCCAGTCGGCGGTCCGCCGCCGGACAGGGGTCCGGCGGCGCGGGGAAGGTCGGTCACGGTGCCATCCTTGCGCACCCGTTGCCTCCAGGTCGAGACGGGTCGGCCTTTATCGGCTTTTTCCCGTCGGTCGATGCGGGCCACGGCCTCAAGTCACGGGCCGTTCCTGTCGATACCAGGAGTGGGTGCGGCGCGGGCGCCCGCGCCGCACCCGCCCCCGGTCAGTAGCCGTAGCCG
>NZ_JAIZ01000735.1:6300-15337 GCF_000710465.2 Kitasatospora sp. MBT63
AGCCGTAGCCGGAGTCGCTCGCGCTGGGGCTGGGGGCGGCCGCGGCGGCCTTCCCGCCGGTCGCGGTGGAGGCGAACCAGGTGCCGCCGACGCCCTGGCCCTTGGTGTCGCCGGGCTTGGTGTCGGGCGCGTAGCGGTACAGCGGCCAGCCGTTCAGGGTCAGCTGCTTGCTGCCGTCGGCCCGGGTGACGGTGCCGACCAGCTTGGCGTCGATGCCCTTGAGCTGCGGGGTGTCGGTGGCGACGGCGGGCGGCCAGGTGGTCGCGCAGGCGCCGTTGCAGTTGGACATCGGCGGCTTGGCGGTGTCCTTGTCGAAGCGGTACAGGGTGAAGCCGGCGCCGTCGGTGACGATCGTGCCGAGGGTGGCCGAGGTGGCGGTCTGCAGCGCGCTCTTGCCGCCGTCCGCCGGGGCGGGGTTCTGCGCGCCGCCCGACGAGGCGGCGGGGGCGGGGGCCGAGGCGGACGAACCGTACGAGCTGCCCGACCCGGAGGTCTCCGGGTCGCAGGCGGTGACGAGCCCGACGACGGCGACCGAGGCGACGGCGAGAGCGGCGGTGCGGCTGAACTTGGGCATGGCAATTCCCCCACGTGGCGTTTCGGATTGAGGATTCGGGCGGCTGTGGTGCCCCCGGGGGCACCTGTCCCGGTGCCCGCTCATCCAGGGATACGAGCGATTCGGGGTCCGTGTTCAACGGGTCGGAAAGTTTTTTCGGAATAGACCGGGCAGGCTCTCCGTTGACGCCACCGAGTCACTACCGAAGGGCAGGGAGAAACCGATGAGCACGGTCGAACTGACCAAGGACAACTTCGACGAGCTGGTCCAAGGGCCCGAGGGCAAGGAGTTCGTCCTCATCGACTTCTGGGCGGGCTGGTGCGGCCCCTGCCGGATGTTCGCGCCGGTGTACGAGCGCGCGGCGGAGCGGCACAGCGACCTGACCTTCGCCAAGGTGGACACCGAGGCGCAGCAGGAGCTGGCGGCGGCCTTCGACATCCAGTCGATCCCGACCCTGGCGATCATCCGGGAGGGCGTGCTGGTCTTCGCCCAGGCCGGGGCGCTGCCGGAGCCCGCGCTGGAGGACCTGATCGCGCAGGCCCGCAAGCTGGACATGGCCGAGGTGCACGCCAACGTGGCGGAGCAGAAGGCGAAGGCCGAGGCCCAGGGCTGACCGGGCCCGGTACCCGGGGGTAGGACGGAGCGGCGGAGGCCGGGGCGAGAGCCGGCCTCCGCCGCTCGGCCGTTCGCGGGCCGAGAGCGGGGGAGGGTTCAGGGGCGGGAGGCGGCGGCGCGGGCCGCGAGGCCGTCCAGCAGCAGCCGCAGGGCCAGCTCGAACCCGCGGTCGTCGAGGCCGGGGCCGCGTTCGGCGGCGGCCTCGAGGGCGCCGGCCAGTGCCGGGTAGCGCGGGCGGTAGGCGGCGCCGTCGCGGGTGAAGCCCGCGCTGAAGGTCTCCAGCGCCGAGCCGAGCACCAGGTAGTCGAGGGCGGCGGCGGCCTCGGCCGCGTCGGCGGGGGTGAGGCCGGCCCGGGTGAGCGCGGCGAGCAGGGTGTCGTAGGTGAGCAGCTGGCGGCCGGCCTCGACCCGGCGGCGGGCGAGCAGCGCGATGGTGTTGGGGTGGCGCAGGAAGACCGCGCGGTAGCCGCGGGCGTACTCGGCCAGGCCCGCCGGCCAGTCGGCGCGGGCCAGCGGGGTGAGGTCGATCTCCTCGTTGACGAGTTCGGCGAGGGCGTCCAGGAGCTCGTCCTTGCCGGTGACGTGGTTGTAGAGCGAGGCCGCCTTCACGCCGAGGCGGTCGGCGAGGGCCCGCATGGTGAGGCCGTCGGCGCCGTGCTCGTCGGTCACCTCCAGGGCGGCCCTGGCGATGATCTCCCTGCTCAGCAGTGTCCTGCTCGGTCGCCCCACGCCCCGCCCGTCCTTCCGCCGTTCCGTCGACGCGGTCACGTTACATCCTGGTGTCGGCCTCTTCCCTCCCCCACGTCGAGCCGCTACCGTCCCCGACTAACAAAGTTAGTTTTAGTCGACGGCAAGGTGGCCCGGACATGACCGAGAACCCTCCCAGCGCGCACGCCCCGGACCCGGCGGCCGACCGCGACCAGTTGGCCGCCCTCGGTTACCGGCAGGAGCTGCGCCGCAGCCTCGGTGTGCTCGGCAACATCTCGATGGGCTTCGCCGTCGTCTCCCCCGTGGTCGGCCTCTACGCGGTCGCCCAGGTCGGCATGGGCGTGTTCGGCGGCGCCTGGGTGTGGGCCCTGCCGATCTGCCTGCTCGGACAGCTGCTGGTGGTCTGCGTCTACTCCGAGCTGGCGTCCCAGTGGCCGCTGGCCGGCGGCGCGTACCAGTGGAGCCGCCGGCTGGCCCCGCCGTCGTTCGCCTGGATGACCGGCTGGATGTGGCAGTTCGCGGTGATGTTCGCCAACACCACGGTGGCGTACCTGGCCGCGCCCTGGTTCTTCGCGCTGTTCGGCGCCACCCCGACACCCGCCCGGCTGGTGCTGGTGTCCGCGGCCTTCCTGCTGGTCTGCACGCTGGTCAACGCGTACGGGATCAACCTGCTGCGGCGGATCGTCTCGCTCGGCATCGCCGCCGAGGCCGTCGCCTCGGTGCTGGTCGGCCTCGCGCTGGTGCTGTTCCACCGGGAGCACGGCCTCGGGCTGCTGACCGACACCCTGGACGCGCCCGCCGCCACCGGCACCGGCGGCCTGATGTCCTTCCTCGCCGTGGTCGCGGTCGGTGGCTGGGCCTTCATCGGCTTCGACGCCTGCGTGTCCACCGCCGAGGAGACCAAGGACGCCGCCCGCCAGGTGCCGCGCGCGATGCGCTGGGCCCTGCTGAGCGTCGGCGCGGCCGTGATCCTGAACGCCGTCTCGGTGGTGCTCGCCCACCCCGACCCCGCCGCCGTCGTCGCCGGGAGCGACCTCGACCCGGTGACCACCGCCGTCACCTCCGGCTTCGGCTCCTGGGCCGACAAGCCCTTCGTGGTGGTGGTGCTGGTCAGCTTCACCGCCTGTCTGATGGCCTCGCAGGGCGGCGCGGCCCGCGGCCTCTACTCGCTCGCCCGCGACGGCGTCTTCCCGTTCGCGTCCCGGGTCCGCAAGGTCAACCGGCACAAGGCGCCGATCGGCGGCCTGGTCGCCGCCACCCTGATCAGCGCCGCCGCCCTGCCGCTGGGCCTGGAGTCCACCGCGATCGGCAGCCTGATCACCTTCGGCACCGCCGCCACCTTCCTGCCGTTCTTCCTGCTCAGCCTGGCCGCCCTGATCGTCCGGCTGCGCGGCACCTGGCGCCCGGCCGGCGCCGTCTCGTACGGCCGCTGGGGCACCCCGCTGAACGCGCTCGCGGTGCTGTGGACCGGCCTCGAGGTGGTGAACATCTGCTGGCCGCGCGCCATCCTGGCGCCGCCCGGCGCCCCCTGGTACCAGATCTGGGCCGCGCTGCTGGGCACCGGCGTGGTGACCCTGATCGGGACCGGCTACCTGCTGGTGCGCCGCCCGCAGCGGCTGATGCGGGACGCCGCCCCGGAGCGTCCCGGCACCGACGAGCTCGCGCCCGCCGTGCTCTGACGCCCGCTCGCCCGCGGCGGCGCCCCGACTCAGGATGAAGGCGCAGGCCGAGGTCCGACGTCGAGGGAGTACACATGTCCGCACAGGCCGGGTCGGCGGTGGCACGGGCCGACGAGTACGACGTGGTGGTCCTCGGCGGCGGACCGGCCGGTGAGAACCTCGCCGACCGGACCGCCGCCGCCGGGCTGCGGACGGTCCTGGTGGAGAGCGAACTGGTCGGCGGCGAGTGCTCGTACTGGGCGTGCATGCCCAGCAAGGCGCTGCTGCGCCCGGGCAGCGCGCTGGCCCACGCCCGCGCGGTGGCCGGTGTCCCCGACCCGGGCCCGCTGGACGCGGCGGCCGTGCTCACCCGGCGGGACGACGCCGCCGACGAGTGGAAGGACGACGACCAGGTCGCCTGGCTCCGCTCGGCCGGGATCGAACTGGTCCGCGGCCACGGCCGGCTGGCCGGCGAGCGGGCGGTGCGGGTCGGCGACCGGCTGCTGACCGCCCGGCACGCCGTCGCGGTCTGCACCGGCACCCGCGCCGCCCTGCCCGAGGTCCCCGGCCTCGCCGACGCCCGGCCCTGGACCAGCCGGGACGCGACCAGCGCCGAGCGGGTACCCGGACGGCTCGCGGTGATCGGCGGCGGCGTGGTCGCGGTGGAGATGGCCACCGCCTGGAACTCGCTGGGCGCCCACGTCACCCTGCTGGTGCGCGGCGACGGGCTGCTGGGCCGGATGGAGCCGTTCGCCGGGGAACTGGTCGCGGACGGGCTGCGCGCCGCGGGGGTGGACGTCCGCACCGGGACCGAGGTCACCGGGGTCCGCCGGGTCGACGGGGCTGCCGAACTGCGGCTCGGCGACGGCGGATCGCTCACCGCCGACGAGGTGCTGTACGCCGTCGGGCGGACCCCCGGCACCGGCGACCTCGGACTGGAGACGGTCGGCCTCGAGCCCGGCGGCTGGCTGGCCGTGGACGACGGCTGCCTGGTCCGGGGGGTGCCCGGCGGCTGGCTGTACGCCGCCGGTGACGTCAACCGGCGGGCGCTGATGACCCACCAGGGCAAGTACCAGGCCCGGATCTGCGGCGCGGCGATCGTCGCCCGCGCCCGCGGCGAACGGACCGACACCGGGCGCTGGGGCGCGCACACCGCGACGGCCGACACGGCCGGCCCGCCGCAGGTGGTGTTCACCGAGCCGGAGGCCGCCGCGGTCGGGCTGACCGCGGCCGAGGCGGCCCGGCGCGGGATGGACGTCCGCACCGTCGACCACGACCTCGGCGCGGTGGCGGGCGCCTCGCTGTACGCGGACGGGTACACCGGCCGGGCCCGGATGGTGGTCGACCGGACGCGCGGCGTGGTGGTCGGCATGACCTTCGTCGGCCCCGCGGTGGCCGAACTGCTGCACTCGGCGACCATCGCCGTGGTCGGCGAGGTGCCGCTCGAACGGCTCTGGCACGCGGTGCCGTCGTTCCCCACCGTCAGCGAGGTGTGGCTGCGCCTGCTGGAGGGCTACCGGGACCAGGGCTGAGGAGCAGCTCCGGTCCCGGTGCGCCGGGTCAGCCCATCTGCACCGCGGCGTCCATCTCCCACTGGAGCACCTCGGCGCCCTCGGGACCGGCGGTCACCCGCTGGCCCTCGGCGCCGGTGATCCGGACCGCGTCGCCCTCCCCCAGCAGGCCCGCGCCCTCGACGGACAGCTCCCCGCGCGCCACGTACAGGTGGACGAACGGCGCGGTGGCCAGTTCCAGCGTCTCGCCGGCCCGGACCCGGGCGACGTGCAGCGCGGCGTGCTTCTGCCGGATGCCGATCGCGCGCTGGGCGGAGTGCTTGGGCATACCGGACGCCAGCGTGGTCCAACCGCCCTGGTCCAGCTGGTCGTTGATGTCCAGCTGTTCGTAGCCGGGCACCGTGCCGGCCGCGTCCGGGATGGTCCACATCTGGACGAAGCGCACCGGGTTGCGGTGCTCGGGCGAGCCGTCGAGGGTCCAGGAGTCGTTCTTCTCGCTGTGCAGGATGCCGGTGCCGGCGCTCATCCGCTGGGCCAGGCCCGGGTAGACGATGCCGTTGTGGCCCTCGGAGTCCTGGTGCACCAGGGCGCCGTCCAGCACCCAGGTGACGATCTCCATGTCGCGGTGCGGGTGGGTGTCGAAGCCGGTGCCGGGCGCCACCACGTCGTCGTTGGAGACCAGCAGCAGCCCGAAGTGGGTGTTGGCCGGGTCCCAGTGCCGCGAGAAGGAGAACGAGTGGTGGGAGTCCAGCCACCCGGTCCTGGTGTGGAAGCGCTCGTCGGCGCGGCGCAGGTCGATCGTGGCTGCCATCTGGATCTCCTCCGGTGTTCCGTTGCTCTTGTTGAATCCTAAACTAAAGCGGCGGCCGAGTCATTCCCGGGGCCGCCCGGATGATCCGGCCTCGCATCCGCTCCCCCGGCGCGGGACGCGGACGGGCATCTGCGAACCGACGCCGAACTGCGGCTTCCTCCCTGCCTACAGTGGCGGTGGCACGTCCGGAAACACCGGTTCCCCCCGACTTTCCCAGCGACGAAATCGAGGCACGGCATGAGCCTGAGCATCCGCAACCAGATCCCCGGCACCGTCACCGCCATCTCCACCGGCGCCGTGATGGCCACCGTGAAGGTGGCCGTGGCCGGCGGGCAGGAGCTGACCGCCGCGATCACCGTGGACGCCGTCAAGGACCTCGACCTGCACACCGGGAGCGCGGTCCGGGCCCTGGTGAAGTCCACCGAGGTCGCCCTGGCGACCGCCCGGGTCAACGGCGTCAGCATCCGCAACCAGCTGGCCGGCACCGTCACCGAGGTGGCCAAGGGCGGGGCGATGGCCGGGGTGAAGATCTCGGTCGAAGGCGCCGAGCTGACCGCCGCGATCACCACCGACGCCGCCGACGAGCTCGGCCTGCGGGCGGGCTCCCCGGTGGTGGCGCTGATCAAGTCGACCGAGGTCTCGCTCGCCTCCGCCTGACACCCCGCTCCCCTCCCCGGTACCGCCGCCGCGCGGTCGCGGTACCGGGCAGGGACACCGCCTCAGCGCAGCTCGCCCTCCAGCAGGCCCATGGTGAACATGTCGTACCACTCGCCGTCCCGGCGGAAGACCTGGCGCAGCCGGCCCTCCTGCACGAAGCCCAGCGTCCGGTAGAGGTGCACCGCGGCGTGGTTCTCGGTGACCACGGTCAGCTGGATCCTGTGCAGCCGCATCTGCTGGAAGCCGTACCGGCACATGGTGCGCATCGCGTCCTTGGCGTACCCCTGCCCCCAGGCGTCCTTCTCGCCGAGGTAGACGTCGATCTCGGCGATCCCGGTCTCCGGTTCGGCGCCGTGCAGCCGCACCAGGCCGACCAGGCGGGCGTCGGCCCGGGCCTCGACGCCGTACAGGACGTCCTGGTAGCTGTTGCGGGCTCGCTCGGCCAGTGAGGCGGTGACGCGGGCGAGGGTCTGGCGGTAGCCGTCCTGCATCCAGCGCATCACCTCCGGGTCGCCGTTCCAGCGCCACAGCGCCTCGGCGTCCGACGGTTCCATCGGGCGCAGCCGCACCAGCTCTCCCGGTATCACGGGCTCTCCTCGGGTTCGGTCCGGCGGGGCCCGCGGGGCCGCGGAGGTGCCGGTCTCCCGGGTCACCCAACACCCGGCGGCCCCCGCGCTCAACCGGTTTGCCGACGACCCCGCGGGCCTCGGCCGGGTCGGCGGCGGCTCAGGCCAGCGGGCCGACCCAGACCTCGGTGATGCCGCTGATGTAGCGGGCGCCGCAGTGGTCCGAGGGGACGACCAGCTGCGGGCCGGCCCGGTCGAGCGGGGCGCCGTCGATGCTGGTGGCCAGCAGGATCTGCTGCCCGCCGAAGTCCGGGTCGATCTCCGCCCAGGACAGCACGGCCCGGTGCCCGTCCGCCCCGGTGACGGTGAGCAGGAGGCCGAGCCGCTGCTTGCGGCCGGTGAAGTCGATCTGCGGCCGGGCGGTGCGCAGCACGTCCCAGAGCTTGGGACCTTCGAAGCCGTGGCGCTGGACGCCGCTGCCGAGGCAGTCGAAGCTGACCTCGATCCGGTGGGAGGGCAGCTCGCGCAGCTCGGCGACGGTCAGCCGGAGCGGCTCGGCGAGGCTCCCGTGCAGGTGGACGGTGGCCGGGCGGTTCAGGGCTGCGGCAGGACTGCTCATCGGCGCGTTCCCTCCCGGGCCGCACCGCTGCGGCCCGGGAGGGGAGGTACCCGCGTGTGTACGCAGGTACCCGTGCGTGGGTGAACTTTCACTCGCAGATGCGATGAAGAACCACCTGGCAGCCTGGCAACCGCTGCCCGACCGGCCCCCGGGCGAACGGTCCGGTGAGGAGTCCGGACGTACCCCCGAGGGGCCGGTGCCCCGATTCAAGCACCGGCGCAACTGGCCGGACGACTGGTGCCGAGCACCAGGTCACAGGGGGTTCCCTGGATGATCGAACAAGGTGTCGCTGCACCTTGCTACCTTGCATTTACGATGCCTGTGCGCACCTGCCCCTTGCTTTCGCCATGGGAGGCGGTGGACGGGTCCGGCGCGGAGCACAAGGAGCGAGACATGATCGTCGGGGATCTGCTGGAGCTGGACGGCCTGCACATCGGTGTCGCCTGGGCCACCCCCGAGCTACTGGGCCGCCAGGTCACCGGGGTGACCTCCACCGACCTCCAGGACCCGGCCCGGTACCTGCAGCCCGGCGAGCTGGTGCTGACCGGCCTGGTGTGGTGGCGCCCCGGGGACGCCGCCGCGGCGGTCCGCTTCGCGACCTCGCTGCGCAGCGCCGAGGTGGCCGGACTGCTGGCCGGGGAGGGCACCCACGGCACCGTGCCCGAGGCGCTGGTGAGCGCCTGCCGCACGCACGGCATACCGCTGCTCTCGGTGCCGCCCGGCACGAGTTTCCGGGCCGTCACGGACCGGATCTACCTGCGACTCTGGGGTGATCTGCAGGCCCGCTCGCAGGGGGTGGCGGCGGTGCCGGACGCGGTCCGCCGGGAGCTGGTCGGGCTGATGCACTCCGACGCGCCGCTGACCGGCCTGCTCGGCCACGCGGTGGCCCGGCTCGGGCTGCCCGACTGCTCGATCCTCACCGGCGGCGGCCGGGTCCTGGCGGCCTCGGCGGAGGGCGGCGGGAGCCGGGGCAGCGTCCAGGTCGGCCCGCCCGGCGACTCGCCGTTCGACGGCTGGGTGCTGCAGCCGCACACCGAGCCGACGCCCGCCGCGGCGACCGTGCTGCACGGCCTGGCCGACCTGCTGGCGCCGCTCGCCACCCGGGCCCGGGCCACCGCCGCCGCCCAGCGGCAGACCGCCGCGCGGGTGCTGGACCTGCTGCAGCACGACGGCCCGGGCCTGGCCGACACGCTCGGCGCCTGCGGGCTGCCGGACGGTGCACCGCTGACCCCGGTCACGGTCCGGATCGAGGGCGGCTCGACGGTGTGGGCGGCGGCCGCGCTCGCGGACGCCCTGCACCGGCTGGGGGCGCCGTTCGCGGCGGCGCCGTACGGGCCGG
>NZ_JAIZ01000736.1:0-1496 GCF_000710465.2 Kitasatospora sp. MBT63
CGGCGGGCGCCGGTCCGAGCAGGCCCACCAGGTCCAGCGGCACCCCGTGCGCGATCAGCCGGGCGGCCACCTGGGCCACCGAACGGGCCGCCGGCACACCCCGGCGGTCGACCGACACCGCGACGTGCGGCGCCCCGCCGAGGGTCTCGCGCACCCAGCGGGTGCAGGTGGCGCCCGGGCCGACCTCCACGAAGTAGCGGAACCCCCGGTCGTACGCGGTGCGCACCAGCCGCGGGAAGTCGATCGTGGAGCGCAGCGTGTGGGCGATCCGGTCCGCGACCCGCTGCTGGTCGAGGTCCTCGACCGGGCCGTAGTCGTAGGCGCTGAGCAGTTCGAGGCCGCCGGTGGAGCCGGTGGGGTGGCTGTTGAGCTCGGCCAGGCCGGCCACCTCGCCGTCCACCACCGGGCAGTGCATCACGCCGTTGACCGGGGAGCGGGCCGCCGGGCAGCCGAGCTCCTCGATCAGCTGCCGGCACTGCGCCGGGTCACCGGCCACCACCAGCTCGCCGGGGGTGTTGACGTGGGTGAGGAACACCCGGTCGTAGCGGGTCAGCGCGGCCCGTACGGTCTCCGGGTCGGCGAGCAGCACATGGCCGGCCCAGACCTGCGCGTCCGGGGTGTCGGCGGGCAGGTCCCACAGCTCGCGGACGGTGTCACGCGGGCCGTTGAGCCGGTGCTTGAACAGCGGGGTGGCGCTGATCCGGTCGTCCCGGCGGGCCGAGCGCCGCCAGCCGCCGGTGGCGAACAGCATGCTGCTCTCACCGAGGCTGTAGCCGAACGCGCCGTGCACCGGCACCCCCAGCAGGTCCCGCACCAGGTCGGTGTTGAGGATCGCGAAGGTGGTGCCGGTGGCCAGCATGAACGGCAGGTCGTCGGCGAGTTCGGCCTCCAGAGCCATCAACTCCCGTCGCCCGGGGGTGATCTGGGTGCGCGGGTGGAGCCGGGCGGTGCGGAAGGTCCGGTCCGGTTCGGCGACCTCCGCCTCGAACCGCTCGAGCAGGCCGGGGAAGGCCCGGAACAGGTCCCGGCCCAGCCCCGGGTACGAGTTGACGGCGCCTGGGTAGACCAGCGCCACCTTGCCCTCGGGGCCGATCGGGTGCGGGGTGAAGCAGCTGCCGGCCGGGGTCGCCCAGTCCTCGCCGCGGGCCTGCGCGCCGGGCAGGTCCCGGGCGGCCAGGTCGAGCTGGCGGGCCAGCTCGTCCGCGTCCCGGCCGACCAGCACCACCCGGGGGGTGCCCGCCGGCAGCCGTACGGCTGCCGCCCTGGCCAGCCCGTACGGGTCGGCGCCGTCGGCGAGCAGCGCGCGGTGGCGCTCGACCTCGGCGAGCAGCCCGGCGGGCTCCGCCGCGCCGAGGGCGAGCAGGACCGGGCCGCCGGCCCGCTGCCAGTCGCGCTCCTCGGTGCGGCCCCGGGTGCGGTCGGCGGACAGCACCAGGTGGCCGTGGGCCCCGCCGCCGCCGATGAACGAGACCGCCGCGTACCGGCGGCCGCCCCCC
>NZ_JAIZ01000736.1:1593-4161 GCF_000710465.2 Kitasatospora sp. MBT63
AGCCAGGGGCGGGAGGAGTCCGGCAGGTAGCAGCCGGTGGCGGCGAGCTGCCCGGCCCGTTCGGCAGCCGGACGCTGCCAGCCCGGGACCCCGGGCAGGTAGCCGTGGTGCAGGGCGAACACCGCGCGCAGCAGCCCGGCCATCGCCGCGGCGCCCTGGGCGTCGCCGAGCTGCGCCTTGGCGCTGCCGAGGGCGGGGCCCGGGGTGCCGGCCGGGTGGACGGCGGCCAGCGCGGCGAGTTCCGCGCCGTCCTGGGCGTCGGTGCCGCCGGCGTGCAGTTCCAGGTAGCCGAGCCGCTCGGGCCCGATGCCGGCCTCGGCGAGCGCCTGGCGGGCCGCGTCGGCCAGCGCACCGGCGTCGGCCTCGGGCAGTTCGCCGTCGACGGGGACGGCGTGCCGCACGGCGACGGCGTCCAGCCGGGCGTAGGCGGGGCGGGCGCCCTCGCCGGGCCGGGTGAGCACCACGGCGCCGGCGCCCTCGCCGATCCGCCAGCCCTGGGTGCCTTCGCCGAAGGTCAGCCCGGGGCCGGCCACCGGCGCGCCGTCGGTGCCGTTGACCCGCAGCAGCAGGCTCTCCGGGGAGCCGGCCAGGTCGACGGCGCCGACCAGGACCGCCTCGACGGTGTCGTCGAGCAGCAGCAGCCGGGCCAGCTCCAGGGCCTGGGCGGTGCCGGCGGCCTCGGCGGAGATGGTGAAGGAGGGACCGGTGAGGTTCCACAGCGAGGAGATCCGGCTGGCCATGATGTTGCCGATGTAGCTGAGCACCTCGTTGGCGACGATCGGCTCGTGCACGCCGTCGCGGGCCAGTTCGGTCAGCCGGACCCGCTGGGCCTCGGTGAGGTCGAGCCCCGCCCGGTCGAAGAGCTCGTGCAGGTGGGTGCCGAGCCGGTGGCGGGCCAGGTGCAGGTGGGCGCTGGGCTCGATCTCCATCGCCACCACCACGGCGACCCGGCGCGGCGCCGGTCCGCCCTGGCCGGGGGCGCTGTCGCGGCTGTACCCGGCGTCGCCGAGCGCCTCGTCGGCGACCTCGGACATCAGGGCGTGCTGCAGGTTGTAGTTGCGCAGGTCGGCGGGCGGGATCCGGTGGTCGACCGGGTCGACGCCGACGGAGTCCACGAAGCCGCCCGCGGGAAGCGCGTCGCGGGTGAGTCCGGCGGCGGCGAGCGCGCCGTCCGCGGTCTGCTCCAGGCCGCGCCAGCGGCGCTCGGGCAGCGGCCCGAAGGCATCCTGGCCGTCGTGCACGGCCCGTTCGAACGCGGCGGCGGTGGTCAGCGAGCCGAAGTGGGCGCCGACGCCGACCACGTCGAGCGCGGGCGGTGCGACCGGCTCGGGTGCCGGTTCGCGGGCGGCGGCCGCGTCGGAGAGCACCACGTGTGCGTTGGTGCCGCCGAAGCCGAACGCCGACACCGCGCCCCGGCGCTCCCCCGGCCCGGCGGGCCAGGCGCGGCCGGTGCGCACCAGTGCACCGGCGACCGGGCCGTCGGGGCCGGCGACCGGTTCGGTGACGCCGATGGTCGGCGGGAGCTGGCCGTGCCGCATCGCCAGCACCACCTTGAGCATGCTGCTCAGGCCCGCGACGGTCAGCAGGTGGCCGATGTTGCCCTTGACCGATCCGAGCAGCGGCACCTTGCCGGCCGGGCCGAAGAACGCGGCCACCGAGGCCGCCTCGGTGGCGTCGCCGATCGGGGTGCCGGTGGCGTGGCACTCCAGGTAGTCGATCTCCTGCGGTGCCACGGCCGCGTCGGCGTAGGCGAGTTGGTACGCCCGGTGCTGGCCGGCCTCGCCCGGTACCAGCAGGTGGCGGCCGGCACCGTCGTTGGACAGGCCGATGCCGTCGATCACGGCGTGGATCCGGTCCCCGTCGCGCTGCGCGTCGGCGAGCCGCCGCACCGCGAACATCCCGGCGCCCTGACCGGTCAGGATGCCGGCCGACCGGCTGTCGAAGGGCTGGCTGAACCCGTTCTCCGGGTAGGCGTGCAGGTCCGAGAAGGACAGGTGGATCAGTGTCGGGTCCGGTGCGCAGACCCCGCCGGCCAGCACCAGGTCCGCCTGGCCGGCCGCCAGGTGGTCGCAGGCCAGCTTCAGCGCGTACAGCGCCGAGGAGCAGGCCGCGTCCAGCGCGTACCGGGGGCCGCCGAGGCCGAGCGCGGCACCGACGATCCGGGCCGGGGCGCCACTGACGCGGGCGTCGGCCGGGTCGGCGGCGGGCCCGGCCGGCGAGGCGTCGAGCGGGCCGAGGCCGCCGGCGGCCAGGCCGTCGCGGACCGCCTGCTCGACCAGCGGCAGGCTGATCCGGGCCGAACCGGGCGTCGGGAACGAGTAGTTGCCGAGCACCAGGCCGGTGCGGCCGAGCAGCTCGGGCCGCTCCAGGTGGCCGCTGTCGCGCAGCGCCTCGCGGGCCACGTACAGCGACCAGTGGAACACCCGGTCCAGCCGGGCCAGCCGGTCGGCGGCCAGCCGGTAGCCGGTCGGGTCGAAGGTGAAGTCGCGGACGAAGCCGCCCCTGGTGTTGGTGATCCGGTGCCGCGGGTCGGCGGTGGCGGGATCGGCGGGGGCGCCGGAGATCTCG
>NZ_JAIZ01000736.1:4249-7015 GCF_000710465.2 Kitasatospora sp. MBT63
GTCCGCACCCGCGCTGAGGTTCTGCCAGAACTCCTCGGGGGTGGCCGCACCCGGGAAGAGGCAGGAAAGTCCGACGATGGCGTACTTGGTCATGGAAGCCGGGTCCCTCCGGGCTGTGGGCGGTCCGGCCGGCCGCGCTGGGCGGCCCGCCGGACCAACCGGGTCGGGTACGTCAGCTGCTGACGAACTTGGCGGCCAGCTGCGGGGTGGAGACCAGGCTGACGCCGCCCAGTCGGGCCAGCACCCGGCCGTCGAGGCCGACCGCGGTGACCGTCAGGCTCGCCGAGGTGCCGTTCACGGACCCGGGTTCGACCACCGTCAGGAAGGTGCCGTGGTCCGGCAGCGGCTGGTGGAACTCGGCCCGGGCCACCGACAGCGGCAGGCTCGCGGTGGAACGGAACAGCCGCATCCACACCAGGCCGGCCTGCAGCAGCAGGTCCGCGGCGCCGGGCCGGTAGAGCCGCCCGGCGAAGGCCCCGCCGGCCGGGCGCGGCCCGTCCAGCGAGCACTCCAGCACCAGCCGGCCCTCCTCCTCGGCCAGCACCCGGCGCACCCCCTGCAGTGCCGGGCCGTGGAACAGCGTCCCGTCGGTGTAGAACCCGGCGGCGTCCCGGCCGTGGCCGGGGGCCGGCAGCGCGGCCATCGCCGGGTGGTTCAGCTCGGACGCCGGGTCCGCGCCCAGCACCACCCCGGCCGCGTAGTGCGGCCGGACCGTTCCGTCCGCGGCCACCGAGCGGATCACCACCTCGGTGGTCGCCTGGTCGCCCGCGGGCGTCGCCGCCAGCTGCAGCCGGGCCGGCTCGGAGCCGTCCAGCACCAGGCCCTTGTGCACCGCGAAGTCGCGCACCTGGCGGACCGTACCGCCGCTGAGCCGCTCCACCGCGCCGATCGCCCAGCCGAGCGCGAGCGCCGCCGGGAGCACCGGGACCCCGCCGATCAGGTGGTCGGCGACGATCGGTTCGGCCGCCAGCGGGGCGGTCTCCCGCTCCAGCACCACGGCGGCGGGCGCCGCGGGCTGCCGGACGGACAGCGGGGTCGTCGGGCCGAGCACCGCCACCGTGTCGTGGCCGTGCTGCGGGGCGAACTGGCCGGTGAACAGGGCGGTTCCGGTCTTCTCAGGGATCAGCGTGATCCCGCGCTCCTGGAACACCGCCTTGATCTGCGGCGAGACCATCCCGCTGTCCCAGGCACCCCAGTTCAGTGCGGTGACCCGGGCGTTCGGGTGCCGCCGCTTGAACGAGCTCGCCCAGGCGTTCAGCACCTCGTTGGCCATCGCGTAGTCGGACTGCCCCTGGTTGCCGAAGAACCCGGCCACCGAGGAGAACAGCAGCACGTGCCGCAGCCGCTCGGCCGGCAGCGCCTCCACCACCGAGCGCAGCCCGCCGAGCTTGGGCGCGAAGACCCGCTCGATCTCGGACGCCCGCTTGTTGGCGATCAGCTGGTCGGCCAGCACCCCGGCGCCGTGCACCAGCCCGGTGACCCGCCCGGCGTACGGCGCGAGCGCGTCGGCGGTGGCCGCCGCGTCGGTGATGTCCACCGCCAGGTACTCGGCCGGGGACCCGGCCGCGCGCAGCTCGGCCAGCGTCTGCCGGATCTCCCGCTCACCGACCACCGCGCGGTACAGCTGCTCCACCCGCTTCGGGGTCGGCTTCTCCCCCGCCGTACGCAGCTGCGCGACGGCGGCGGCCTTCAGCTCGGCCTCGGCCGTCACCCCGGCCGCCCACGCGGGCTCCTCACCGAGCGCGGTCCGGCCGAGCAGCAGCAGACCGGGACGGTACGCGGCGGCCAGGTCGATCACGCAGCGGGCGGTGATGCCGCGCCCGCCACCGGTGACCACCAGCAGGTCGTCCGGGCCGATCTCGGCCACCGGGGCGGCCGGGTCGGCGGCCAGCGCGGTCGGCGCCTGCCCGAGTGTCAGGCCCACCCGGCGGTTCGCGTCCCGGGCCACCTGGACCGGCTCCGCGGAGGCGTCGTTGACCTCGGCGAGCAGCAGCTCGGCGGCGGTCCGCGGGTCGAGCCCGGGCGCCAGGTCCACGGCCCGGCAGAACAGCTCCGGCGCCTCGACCGCCAGCGTCTTCACCAGCCCGCCGAAACCGCCCGCCGGCACCCGGTCCTCCGCCACACCGGTCAGGCCGAACGCGCCGTCCAGCCGGGTCAGCGTGAGGAACCCGGCCCGCGCGGTGGCGGCCTCCTTGGTCAGCGGCTCGACCAGGTGCTTGGCCACCAGCAGGGCGTACGAGAGCCTGCGCACGCCGTCCGCCCAGTCGCCGTCCTGCCGGGTCGCGAAGTTCACCACCAGCCGGACCGGGGTGGCCAGGATCTGCTCGACCCGCTCGGTCAGCTCGGTCACACCCCAGCCGGCCAGCGCGAAGTCGGCCGCACCGTCGACCGTCCGCGTCACCGACGGCAGCCGCAGCACCCGCACGTCCCAACCACCGGCCTGCAGCCGGGCCGCGACCAGCGGCGTCAGCTCACCGCCGTCGTCCACCAGCAGCGCGGCCGAACCCGCCGGGTAGGCGCCCACCAGCGCGTCCGGGGAGGGGAGTTCGACCAGGGCGGCCTGCGCGCAGCCGATCGCACCGCGCGGCGCCGGCCCGGCCGGGGCGGCGGGAGCGGCGGCCGGCGGCTGCTTCTCCGCGATCGGTTCCGCTCTGGGAGCGGTGGTGGCGGTGTCCGCGACACCGGTCATGAAGTCGACTATCTGGCCGAGTGTCCGCAGCTCACCGAGCTGCTCCGGACCCACCGGCGTGTCACTCGGGAACCGCT
>NZ_JAIZ01000737.1 GCF_000710465.2 Kitasatospora sp. MBT63
ACCCTCCCGGAAGGACAGCCGCACCCGTGACCACCACCGGCCCCGCCGCCCTGCTCGCCCGTCTCACCTCCCCCGGCGCCCCCGCCTTCGCGGTGCTGCACCGCCGCACCCCCAGGCTCGCGCCGGACACCGTCGAGGTACTGCTGGGCACCGTCGGCAGCCACGACACGCTGGCCGACCTGCCGGTGCGCACCGGCCTGCCCGCCGACGGGCCGCGCCACGACCTGCTCGCCCTGGTCCCGTACCGGCAGATCCGCGAACGCGGCTTCGAGGCGCACGACGACGCCACCCCGCTGCAGGCGCTCGCCGTCGAGGAGCAGTACGCCTTCCCGCTGGCCGACCTGCTCGCCGCGCTGCCGCAGCAGCCGGTCCGGCTGGAGGGCGGCGGCTTCGACATCGACGACGAGGAGTACGCCGGCATCGTCCGCCGGGTGATCGAGGACGAGATCGGCAACGGCGAGGGCGCCAACTTCGTCATCCGGCGCGACTTCCGCGCCCGCCTCGACGGCTTCACCACCGGCACCGCGCTCACGCTGCTGCGCCGGCTGCTGGAGCAGGAGCGCGGCGCGTACTGGACCTTCCTGGTGCACACCGGCGACCGGGTGCTGGTCGGCGCCTCGCCGGAGGTCCACGTCCGGCAGTCCGGCGGCACGGTGGTGATGAACCCGATCTCCGGCACCTACCGCTATCCGGCCGGCGGCTCCGACCTCGACTCGCTGCTCGCCTTCCTGCACGACCCCAAGGAGCTGGAGGAACTCACCATGGTGGTCGACGAGGAGCTCAAGATGATGTGCACCGTCGGCGACCTCGGCGGCCAGGTGCTCGGCCCCCGGCTCAAGGAGATGGCACACCTCGCGCACACCGAGTACGAGCTGCGCGGGCGCACCTCGCTGGACGTCCGGGAGGTGCTGAAGGAGACCATGTTCGCGGCCACCGTCACCGGCAGCCCGGTGCAGAACGCCACCCGGGTGATCAAGCGGTACGAGCACGGCGGGCGCGGCTACTACTCCGGTGCGCTGGCCCTGATCGGCCGCGGCGCCAGCGGCGGACAGCAGCTGGACTCCCCGATCTGCATCCGGACCGCGGACGTCGACCCCGCCACCGGCGAGCTGGTGGTCCGGGTCGGCGCGACCCTGGTCCGGCACTCCGACCCGTACTCCGAGGTGGCCGAGACCCACGCCAAGGCTGCGGGGGTGCTCGCCGCGATCGGCGCCCGCCCGGGGCCGGCGCGCAGCGGCGGCACGGTCGACGGCGGTGGCGGCGCGGCCGGCGGAGGGGCCCGCCGACTGGCCGACGACCACCGGGTGCAGGCCGCGCTGGACGCCCGGCGCGCCGGGCTGGCGCCGTT
>NZ_JAIZ01000738.1:0-727 GCF_000710465.2 Kitasatospora sp. MBT63
CTGGACCGGCTCGCGCAGGTACCGTTCGCCGCGCTGGCCTACCGGCTGACCGGCTTCACCGAGCCGCCGCCGGAGGCGGACCGGATCACCGTCACCGCCGAGCTCGACCACCGGCTGACCGGGCTGGACGACCACCCGGCGACGCTGACCCGGCGGCTGGCCCTGGTCCGGCTCGCCGACGGGTGGCGGCTGGCCGAGGACGGGCCGGCCGGCGCCCCCGCGCTGTGGGACCTCGGCACGGTCCGCGCGGTGCGCGGCGCGCACTGCCTGGTGCTCGGGCTCGCCGAGCAGGACCGGGTCGCCGAGCTGGCCGCCCGGGCGGACCGCGCGGTGCCGGACGTCGACGCGGTCTGGGGGGATGCCTGGGCCGGCCGGCTGCTGCTCGAACTCCCCGCCACCGAGGTCGACTTCGCCCGTGTGCTGGATGTCGCACCGGAGGCGTACCAGGGCATCGCCGCGGTCACGGTGGCCGCCGCGGGGGCGCCGGAGCACACCCCGGCGGACCGCATCGTGGTCAACCCGGAGGCGTACCGGGGCCTGAGCGAGCTGGGCCGGCGGGTGGTCGTCACGCACGAGGCCACCCACGTCGCCACCCGGGCCGACACCCACGCGTGGACCCCGATGTGGCTGTCCGAGGGCGTCGCCGACCACACCGCCTACCTGGGCACCGGGCGCACCGCCCGGCAGATCGCGCCGGCGCTGGCCCAGGACGTCGCGGCGGGCCGGG
>NZ_JAIZ01000738.1:842-16541 GCF_000710465.2 Kitasatospora sp. MBT63
ACCGATCGGATCGGGCAGGCGTACGAGCTGTCCTGGCTGGCCTGCGAGGTGCTGGCGCGGGAGTTCGGTGAGCGCGGCCTGGTCGGGTTCTACCAGGACTACGGCCGCACGGGTCGGCCCGCGTCCGGGGAGAGCCCGGACGCGGTGCTGGACCGGGTGCTGCGCGGGCGGCTGGGGATCGGCGCCGCCGACTTCACCAGGCTCTGGACGGCGGAGGCGGCCCGGCTGGCCTGACGGCCTGCGGTCCGGACGCTCAGGCGGTGGCCGGGGCCGCCGGGGCCGGGGCGAGGGCGGCGGCGAGCCGGTCCGGGCCGATCAGCGCGGTGTGGGTGCCCGCCGCCGTGCAGGCCCAGGCACCGGCCGCCGCACCCGCGCGCATGCACTCCTCCACCGGCCGGCCAGCCAGCCGGCGGCTGAGGAACCCGCTGACGAAGGCGTCGCCTGCGCCGTTGCTGTCGACCACCGGCCGTCCGGGGTCGGTGGCGGGGAAGTGCCGGACCTCGTCCCCCTCCCGGGTGAGCAGGTAGCTGCCGTCCGCGCCCGCCGTGGCCACCACCAGCTCGGCCCGGCCCTCGGCCAGCACCGCGCGCATCACCTCCTCGTGCCGGCCGCGGCAGCCCGCGGCGGACAGGAAGACCAGGTCGGCGCCGAGCGCGTAGTGGCGGTGGTGCGGGTTCACGCCGTCCCAGGCGTGCAGATCGGTCGAGCAGGTCGGGCCGAGCCGGTGGATGTCCGGGAAGAGGTCGCGGGTGACGCCCGTGATCGACAGGTGGACGTGCCGGGAGCGCTCCACCAGGGGCAGCCAGAACTCCCGGGGCAGCCGCAGGTCGGCCGGGTGCCGGGCGTCGTAGAAGGAGAGCCGCCGGCCCGCGGCGTCCACCAGGTTGACCCCGCGCGGGGTGCCGGCGGGTGCGGTTACATGGCTGAAGTCCAGGCCGTGGCGGCGGCAGGCGGCCAGCACCAGCTCGCCCTGCGGGTCGTCGCCGAGGAAGTCGGCGAACTTGGTGCGCAGGCCCAGGGTGTGGCAGCCGAGCGCGACGCCGGTGCCGGTGTGGCCGGCGTGGTCGGACACCGGGGGGACCTGCACCGAGTCGGCGTCCGGCAGCTCCAGCCGCTCGACCCGAACGATGGTGTCGACCCCGGCACCGCCGACCACCAGGACGTCGTACTCGGGCATGGCTTCCCCCAGGGCGGCACGGCCGGACGCGCCGGACCGGGTAGTGCCGGGCGCAGGCCGATGCTGCCAGGGCCGCGGGGCGTCTGCAAGACCTTGCGGAAACTTTCAGAGGTGGCGCCGGGCCGGCCCGCTCAGGAGGAGGAGCCGCGCCCCACCGGCTGGTCCAGCCCGTCCAGCAGGGCCTGCTCGTACGCGATGCCCGGGCGGACCGGGTAGCCGACCGGGGCGGGCTCCGCCGGGGCGGGCAGCACCACGGTGGTGGCCGGCTCGATCCGGCGGGTCGACCGCCAGAGCCGGCGGCAGGAGATCACGGTGGCGGCCAGCAGGGTCAGGTTGCGCAGGCTGATCACGGCCACGCCGAGCAGCTGGCTCTTCTGCACCTGCCCGAACAGCAGCGGGAACTCCAGCGTGGTCAGCACCGCGGCGACCAGGATCAGCACCGCGACCGGCTTCTGGCCGGTGCCCCGGACGGTCAGGCAGACCGCGGCCAGGCCGATCAGCCAGATCATGTACTGCGGGCTGATCACCCGGCTGGTGACGGTGAACACCAGCAGCGCCGCCAGCGCCGCGTCGAACGGCGTCGACGGCTGCCAGCGGGCCGCCCGCAGCCGCCAGACCAGCAGCCAGCCGAAGCCGATCGCGGTGCCCGCCAGGGACAGCTTGGCGATCACCGGCACCCAGGGGCCGAGCATCTCCTGGGCGCCGTAGTTCATCGTCACCTGGCCGTCCCAGGCGCCGAACAGCCGGGCGAAGTGCAGCGGGAGGGCGCCCAGGGACTCGATCTCGATCCCGCGCTCCTTCTGGAACTTCAGGAAGTCGAAGGCGCCGTTCATCCCGGCCGTCAGCAGGAAGCCCAGCGCCGCGGCGGTGGCCGCGGCGGAGGTCCAGGAGCGCCGGGTGCGGCGCCCGCGCGGGGTGCCCGCCAGCGCCAGCACCGGCCAGACCTTGATCAGCGCGCCGAGCCCGAGCAGCAGCCCGCCGAGGGCCGGCTTGCGCGCCACGGCCAGCAGCCCGACCACGGTGATCGCGGTCACGATGATGTCGTACCGGCAGTAGACCGTCGGGCCGAGCAGCGGCACCCCGACCACCCACATCCAGGCGCCGGTGAAGCTGCGGCCCTTGCGGGCGCCGACCCGCATCAGCAGGCCCATGGTCAGCAGGTCGAACAGCCCGCACAGCACGAAGAAGGAGACCAGGTACGACCAGGGCAGCACCCCCGGCAGCATGATCACCAGGGCGGCGCCGGGCGGGTACTGCCAGGTCACGTCGTCGAGCGGGAAGGTGCCGGTGCGCAGGACCTCGAACCAGCCGTGGTAGATCACCGAGACGTCGGTGGAGACGTCGGCGCCGGAGATCCTGACGATGCCGAGGACCATCAGCACGATCAGCACCCGGGTGGCGATCCAGCCGGCGCCCAGACCCCACAGGGCACCGCCGGCCGGGCGGGCGGCCGAAGGGGGCGGCGCGGGGCGCTCGGTGCTGGCAGGACTGCGCTCGGCTCTGCCGGCCGGGGCCAACTCCACGACTCTCCTTCGTTCGTCACGTGCCACCGGGTGAACGCCGCGGCACGGGCGGCCGTGAGGCCCCGTGCCGGTGGCATCCCCCGGGCCCATCAGCTAGGACCGGCCCCGAGCGGAAACGGTTGCGCGGGCATGCTTCGTTCCCGACGCGCCGGGGTGTTGACCTATGGTACGGATCAGCGAGCGGTACACCGAGCACCCCCCGACCGAGCGAGCCGTGGCAATGCACAAGACCCTGATCGTCACCAACGACTTCCCGCCCCGGCCCGGCGGCATCCAGGCCTTCGTCCACAATATGGCCGTCCGCCAGCCGGCGGGCAGCATTGTGGTCTACGCCTCGACCTGGCGGGACGGCCGCGAGGTGGCGGAGTTCGACGCGCAGCAGCCGTTCCCGGTGATCCGCGACCGGACGAAGATGATGGTCCCCACCCCCCGGGTCACCCGCCGGGCCGCCGAGATCCTGAAGGCCGAGGGCTGCAGCTCGGTGTGGTTCGGCGCCGCCGCGCCGCTCGGCCTGATGGCACCCGCGCTGCGCCGGGCCGGGGCCGGCCGGCTGCTCGGCATGACCCACGGCCACGAGGCCGCCTGGGCCCAG
Organism: Kitasatospora sp. MBT63; assembly: GCF_000710465.2. Classification (GTDB taxonomy): domain Bacteria; phylum Actinomycetota; class Actinomycetes; order Streptomycetales; family Streptomycetaceae; genus Kitasatospora. The sequence goes on from NZ_JAIZ01000738.1 coordinate 4,135, forward strand.
CTGCCCGGTTCCCGGCAGCTGCTGCGGCGGATCGGCGCGGGCACCGACACCCTCACCTACCTCGGCGAGTACACCCGCTCGCGGATCGCCGCGGCGGTCGGACCGGCGGCCGCGGACCGGATGGTGCAGCTGCCGCCCGGCGTCGACGAGCAGACCTTCCGCCCGGACTCCGGCGGCGCCGCGGTCCGCGAGCGGCTCGGCCTGACCGACCGCCCGGTGGTGGTCTGCGTCTCCCGGCTGGTGCCCCGCAAGGGCCAGGACACCCTGATCACGGCCATGCCGCAGATCCTGCGGGAGGTCCCGGACGCGGTGCTGCTGATCGTCGGCGGCGGCCCGTACCGCGGCGAGCTGGAGAAGCTCGCGGACGCCACCGGGGTGCGCGCGGCGGTGCGCTTCACCGGCGCGGTGCCGTGGGAGGAGCTGCCGGCCCACTACGGCGCCGGCGACGTGTTCGCGATGCCCTGCCGCACCCGGCGCGGCGGCCTGGACGTGGAGGGCCTCGGCATCGTCTACCTGGAGGCCTCCGCCACCGGCCTGCCGGTGGTGGCGGGCGACTCCGGCGGCGCGCCGGACGCGGTGCTGGAGGGGGAGACGGGTTACGTGGTGCCGGGCCGCTCGACCGAGGCGACGGCCGAGCGGATCGTCCGGCTGCTGCAGGACGAGCAGCTGCGCCGGCGGATGGGGGAGGCCGGGCGCCGCTGGGTGGAGCGCTCCTGGCGCTGGGACCTGCTGGCCGGGCGGCTGACCTCGCTGCTGGCCGGCTGAGGCTCCGCCCGAACAGACGGCCCGCGTGCTCCCCCCTGGGAGAACGCGGGCCGTCCGGCTGCCGGGCCGGGCCGCTCAGCGCTGGTAGAGCGCCTCCACCTCGGCCGCGTAGTCCTTGAGCACCACGTTGCGCTTGAGCTTGAGCGAGGGGGTGAGGTGGCCGCTGTCCTCCGAGAACACGGTGTCCAGCAGGCGGAACTTCTTCACCGCCTCGGCGTGCGAGACCGCCTGGTTGCCCTCGTCGACGGCCGACTGCAGGGCGGCCAGCAGGTCGGCGTCCTCGCGCAGGTCGGCCAGGGTGGCCTCGGCGGGCTTGCCGTTGAGCTCCTTCCACTTCGGGAAGAACTCCGGGTCGACGGTGATCAGGCAGGCGATGAACGGCCTGCGGTCGCCGACCACCATCACCTCGCCGACCAGGGCGTGGGCGCGGATCCGGTCCTCGATCACGGCGGGGGCGACGTTCTTGCCGCCGGCCGTGACGATGATCTCCTTCTTGCGGCCGGTGATGGTCAGGTAGCCCTCGGCGTCCAGGGTGCCGATGTCGCCGGTCGCGAACCAGCCGTCGCGCATCACCTCGGCGGTCGCCTCGGGGTTGTTCCAGTAGCCCGAGAAGATCTGCGGGCCCTTCATCAGCACCTCGCCGTCCTCGGCGATCCGGACGGCGGAGCCGGGCACCGGCTGGCCGACGGTGCCGATCTTCGGCTTGTCGTGCGGGTTGAAGGTGAAGGCGGCGCAGCTCTCGGTCAGGCCGTAGCCCTCCAGCACGGTGAAGCCGATGCCGCGGTAGAAGTGGCCGAGCCGCTCGCCGAGCGGGGCGCCGCCGGAGATCGCGTGGGTGCAGCGGCCGCCCAGCGCGGCGCGCAGCTTGCTGTAGACCAGCTTGTCGAAGACGGTGTGCCGGATCCGCAGGCCGAGCGGCACCCGGCCGGCGTCCAGCGCCCGGCTGTAGGCGATCGCGGTGTCGGTGGCCCGGTCGAAGATCTTGCCCTTGCCGTCCGCCTGGGCCTTGGCCCGCGCGGTGTTGTAGACCTTCTCGAACACCCGGGGCACGCCGAGGATCAGGGTCGGCCGGAACGAGCCGAGCTCCGCGGTGACGTTCTTGATGTCCGAGACGTGGCCCAGCTTGATCGGCGCGATGGCGGCCGCGATCTCCGCGATCCGGCCCAGCACGTGCGCCAGCGGCAGGAACAGCAGGGTGGAGCCCTCGCCGGTGCGGAACAGCGGCTCCAGCCGGGTGGTGACGTTGCCGAGCTCGGAGATGAAGTTGGCGTGGGTCAGCTGACAGCCCTTGGGGCGGCCGGTGGTGCCCGAGGTGTAGACGATGGTGGCGAGCGAGTGCTCGGTGGCGATCGAGCGGCGCTCGGTGACCGTCGCGTCGGCGACCTGGCGGCCCTGCTCGGCGAGCGCGGCGAGCGCGCCGGCCTCGATCTGCCAGGTGTGCTCCAGTGCGGGCAGCTCCCCGCGCAGGCCGTCCACCAGCGCGGCGTGGGCGGCGGTCTCGGTGATCACGGCCACGGCGCCGGAGTCGCCCAGGATCCAGCGCACCTGCTCGGCGGAGGAGGTCTCGTACACCGGGACGGTGACCGCGCCCGCGCACCAGATCGCGAAGTCCAGCAGCGTCCACTCGTACCGGGTGCGGGACAGCACGCCGACCCGGTCGCCTGGCCCGATGCCGGCGGCGATCAGTCCCTTGGCCGCCGCGTGCACCTCGGCCAGGAACTGCACGGCGGTGACGTCCTGCCAGACGCCGTCCACCTTGCGCCCGAGGACGGCCACGTCCGGGTGCCGCTCGGCGTTCTGGTGGACGAGGTCGGAGAGGTTACCGCCGCTCGGTACCTGGTAGCGGGCCGGAAGGCTGTACTCGAGCAAGACTGCTCCTCGTCTGCGACGCTGCGGGACGGCAGGACGTTACTGCCCGGTAGGTCGATTCGACCAGGGGGGTCGGCTCCGGTGTTCCGATCGTCACACCGGGCAGGCCGGGGTCAGGCCGTCCCACCGGCACCTTACGGCAGGGCCGCCGTGACCCATGGGTAGCGGGGTGCCCGCCGGACCCCCGCGGGCCCCTCGCCGGTACCCGCGGCCGACCGGACCGGACGGCCGGGCGGGGCCACCGGGCAGGGGCACCGGCCGGGGCGCCCGCCGGATCGCGATAGCCTCTGCCCTGGGCGCACGGCCGAAGAGACGCGGAGGGCTGTCATGGCGGAGCACACCAGGTCGAGCATCATCATCGAGGCCACCCCGGCCGAGGTGATGGCGGTGATCGCCGACTTCGCCGCCTACCCGGCCTGGACCGGGGAGGTCAAGGAGATCGAGGTGCTGGCCAGCGCGGACAACGGCCGGGCCGCCGAGGTGCGGCTGCTGCTGGACGCCGGGGCGATCCGCGACGAGCACGTGCTCGCCTACACCTGGGACGACGACCGCGAGGTCTCCTGGACCCTGGTCAAGAGCCAGATGCTCCGCTCGCTGGACGGCTCGTACGCGCTGGCGCCGCTGAAGAACGGCTCCACCGAGGTCACCTACCAGCTCGCCGTCGACGTCAAGATCCCGATGCTGGGGATGATCAAGCGCAAGGCCGAGAAGGTCATCATCGACCGTGCGCTGGCCGGCCTGAAGAAGCGCGTCGAGGGCTGACCCGCCCGATCGCCGCCACCCCCATCCCCACCCCCGGCCCGGACCGGCGGCGCCCGGACCCGGGCGGACCCGCAGGGCCGAGGCCCGGACGCTGAGCGGAGACACCCGTGGTACCCCGCACGATCCTGGTCAGCGGCGCCGGGGAGGCGGCCGTCACCGTCGCCGCCGCCACCGCGCTGCACCACGCCGCGGCCGGACGCCGCACCCTGCTGCTCGCCGCGGACGACCCGCACCGCGCCCTGGACGCCCTGCTCGGCACCAGGGTGACCGGGGAGCCCGCCCGGTACGCGGACCGCCTCGACGTCGCCCGGATCGACGAGCAGGCCGCCTTCCGCGACACCCTCGCGGCGCTCGAGGGCCGGCTCGCGCCCGCCCTCACCCTGCTCGGCGCCGAACCGCTCGACCCCGACGAACTCACCCCGCTGCCCGGCACCCGCCAGCTCGCCCTGCTCCGCGCGCTGCGCCCGGCCGCGGCCGGGGACGCCGCCGAGGTGGTGGTGGTCGCCGGTCCGGCCCCGGCCGAGCTGATCGCCACCCTCGCAATGCCCGAGCAACTCGACCGCTACCTGACCAGGCTGCTGCCCGAACAGCGGCAGGCCGCCCGGGCGCTGCGCCCGCTGCTGGCCGCCGTCGCCGGGGTGCCGATGCCCGCCGACTGGCTGTTCGAAGCCGGGGCCACCGCCCGGACGGCGCTGGCCGAGGCCCGCGAGGTGATCGCCGCGCCCACCACCACCGTGCGGCTGGCCGTCGACGCCGACACCCAGCGGCCCGCCGAACTGCGCCGGATCCGCGCCGGGCTGGCCCTGTACGGCCACCGGCTGGACGCCGTGGCCGCCCACCGTGCCCTGCCCGCCGGCGCCACCTCCTCCCCGGACGCGTGGCTGGCCGCCCACGCCGCCCACGAGGCCGAGCGCCTGGCCGAACTGGCCGCCGGACTCGACGACGTCCCGCTGCTGGTCGCCCGCCGGCCGGAGGTCGCCCTGGAGGACATCGCCGCGCAGCTGTACGCGGCGGGCGAACCGCAGCCCGGGCCGGACGCCCGGCCCCGGGTGGAGGACCGGCTGGCCGAGGACGGCCTGCTGCTGTGGCACCTCCCGCTGCCCGGCGCCGACCGGTCCGAGCTCGAACTCGTACGCCGTGGCGACGAGTTGGTGCTCGGCGTCGGCGGGTACCGGCGGATCCTGCTGCTGCCCTCCGCGCTGCGCCGCTGCACGGTGAGCGGCGCCGGCCTCGCCGACGGCGTACTGACCCTGCGCTTCGCGCCGGACCCGGCGCTCTGGCCCCGGGCCACGGGGGAGTAGCGGGCCCGCCCCGACCGGGCCCGCCCCGATCGGGCGCGGCACGGCGGGTCGGCGCGGTCCGGTAGCGTCGGGGGCTCCACCGCGGCGAGAGGGACCACTGATGGCGGACCAGAAGACCGACCGATCCGAGCGGAGCGGCGGCGGTGAGGCGTTCGGCCCGGAGCTCGGCCCGCTGGTCGAGGAGGTGCGCCGGTTCGCCGAGACGGTCGGCGGCAAGGCCCTGGAGTACGGCGTCCGGTTCCGGGAGAGCAACCCCGAGGTGTACGGACACCTGGCCGCGGCCGGCGGCGAACTGCTCGCCGCGTACCGGGCCGCCGTGGCCGGTCACGAGCGGCGCTGGTCGGCCCCCGGACACGCCGAGTCGGAGCACATCGACGTCGACGGAGCGTCCGACAACTTCTGAAGCTGCAGGTCAGCCACTGTGACCGAAAGTTCTGATCATGTCACTCAACGGGGCGAACATTACGACTTTTGAAGGCGACTCCGGCATATTCGCGAAAATTGCCTTCGATTCATGTAGGTCTTGGTGTGTACGGGAGCACCGGTCAGCGGGTAGCGTTTCGCTCAGCGGGAACGAGTGAATAGCTGAGGGACACATGGCTCTGACCATCGGCGTCGATGTCGGCGGAACGAAGATCGCGGCAGGCGTGGTCGACGAATCCGGCGAGATCCTGGCCAGGACCCGGGTACCCACCCCGGCCGACCCCCAGTGGGCGGTCGACGCCATCGCGCAGGCCGTCCGCGAGCTGAAGGAACAGCACCCCGAGGTGGCCGGCGTGGGCGTGGGCGCCCCCGGCTTCGTCGACCGGGACCGCTCCACGGTGATCTTCGCGCCCAACATCGACTGGGAGAACGAGCCGCTCAAGACCCGGGTCGAGGAGCTCACCGGGCTCCCCACCGTGGTCGAGAACGACGCCAACTGCGCGGCCTGGGCCGAGTTCCGGTTCGGCGCCGCGGCGGCCCACGAGGACATGGTGCTGATCACGGTCGGCACCGGCATCGGCGGCGGCATCGTGCTCGACGGGCGGCTGCACCGCGGCCGCTTCGGCGTGGCCGGCGAGATCGGCCACCTCAACATGGTCCCCGACGGCCTGCTCTGCGGCTGCGGCGGCCACGGCTGCTGGGAGCAGTACGGCTCCGGCCGGGCCCTGCGCCGCTACGGCCGGGAGAAGGCCGCCGCCGACCCGATCGCGGGCAAGCGGATGCTGGAGCTCAACGACGGCGTCGCCGAGACCATCCGCGGCATCCACATCACCGAGGCCGCCGAGGACGGCGACCCGCTGGCCCTGGAGTGCTACGCCGAACTGGCCGACTGGCTGGGCCGCGGCATGGCCGACCTCGCCGCCCTCTTCGACCCGGGCGTCTTCGTGCTCGGCGGCGGCGTCTCCGACTCCGGCAGCCTGCTGCTCGACCCGGTCACCGCCGCCTTCCGCACCTACCTGACCGGCGGTGTCCACCGCCCCCGGGCCGACGTGGTGCTCGCCTCCATGGGTTCCGCCGCCGGGATCGCGGGCGCGGCCGACCTGGCCCGGACCTGACCCACGCCTGACCTCACGGCGGGGCGGCGGCGGCGACCGCCCCGCCCCGCCACTTGCGCTGATCCTCCGTCAACTGCCGCACAGGGCCTAGCATCGGCTCCGTGACGTCAGTGACCGACCTGCCCGAGTCCGGGGCCGAGAGCGACGGCGCCCAGCGGGTCAGGGTGCTCAGCTACAACATCCGTTCGCTGCGCGACGACCGCGAGGCGGTGGCCCGGGTGATCCGCGCCTGCCGGCCCGACCTGGTCTGCGTCCAGGAGTCGCCGCGCTACTGGAAGCCCTCCAAGCAGGCCGCCTGGCTGGCCCGCCGGACCGGCACCGTCATCCTCGCCGGCGGCGGCCGGGTCGCCGCCGGGCCGCTGCTGCTCGGCAGGATGCGGGTCGACGTCCTGGCCACCCGGGACCGTCTGCTGCCCAAGACCAGGGGGCTGCACGCCCGAGGCTTCGCCACCGCGCTGGTCCGGATCGGCCGCTCGGTGCCGTTCGCCGTCACCAGCTGCCACCTCAGCCTCGACCCGGACGAGCGGCAGCGCCAGTTCGCCCTGCTGCCCGGCCAGTTCGACCCCGGGGAGCCCGGCCTGATCGCCGGCGACTTCAACGAGCACCCCGACGGCCCGGGCTGGCGGCAGCTGGCCGCCGACTTCCAGGACGCGCACCCGACCGCGCCCTGGGGCGGCACCAACACCTCGGTGCCGGACAACCCGTACCAGCGGATCGACGCGGTCTTCGCCACCCGCGACCTGACCGTCCTCGGCTGCGGGGTGCCGCACGACCTGCCCGGCCTCGATCCGGCCGACCTGCTCGCGGCCACCGACCACCTGCCGCTGCTCGCGGTGGTCCGGGTCCCGGCGGCCGCCCCAGCAGGGGACGACTGATCCCGTCCGGCCGCGTGCCGTCGTGGCGCCGCCGGGCCGGACGGTGCAACGGACGCGTCGACACGGGCGGGCCGAGGGGGAGTCAGGCGCGCCGTACCCGCGCCCGGGTCACCCGGCCGTGGGTACGGCACCCGCCGGCGAGCCACCGGATCGGGGGGCTCCGGAGCACGGATCGGCCGCAGAGGCGCGGCGTCCGGACCCCGGCCGGATCGCGGCCCGCCCGGCGAGCCGGAGGCCGGGTGCGCCGGGCGCCGCGCACAGTGGTGGCGTGAGCGAGACGACGGCGCCGGAGGCGGCCGGGACGGCTGCGGACCACCGGGCGGGCTGGTTCGAGCTGTTCTTCGACCTGGTCTTCGTGGTGACGGTGAGCGTGCTGGCGCGCGCCCTGCACGGGGACCCGGACGCCGGTGACTTCGGCACCTTCGTGGTGCTGTTCTTCCCGGCCTGGTGGGCCTGGGCCAATCTGATGGTGACCGTCAACGTCTTCGGCTCGGCGCGCCCCGGGGCGCAGGCGATGCTGCTCTGCGCGATGCCGGGGCTCGGACTGATGGCCGCCGCCGCGCCGGACGGCCTCGGCACCCGGGCGTGGGCGTACGCGCTCGGCGCGGCCTGGGTCCGGCTGGTGTTCTTCCTGATCTGGTTCGGCCAGGCACGGCGCCGCGACAACGCGCTGCCGCTGTGGCGCCCGGTGTCGTACTGCCTGGTCCCGGCCGCGCTCTGGGCGGTGTCGGCGGCGGTGCCGGGGCCGGGCCGGTTCGTGCTGTGGGGAGCGGCGATCGCCCTGGAGGTGGTGCTGCTCGCGGTCCGGACCGGTCTCACCGAGGACTTCTACGGGCGGCTGTCGACCGAGCACCTGGTCGAGCGGATCGGCCTGTTCGTGGTGATCGTGCTCGGCGAGAGCGTGTTCACCGTGGTGGCCACGCTGGCCGACCACTTCACCGCCGCCTCCGCCCTCGCCGCGCTCGCCGGGTTCGTGGTGGTCGCCGAACTGGCGTTGATCTTCTTCTACTGGGGTACCGCCAACGCCGCCCGCGGCCTGGACCGGGCCCAGGCCGGCGGCGCCACCCGGGCGGTCCGCGACACCGTGATGTACCTGCCGTTCCTGCTGGTCTCCGGCATCACCGTGATCGCGGCGGCGCTCGGTACGGCCGTCGCCGAACCGGACCACCACCTGCCGACCGGCGCCTGCTGGGCGCTGTGCGGCGGCGTCCTCGCCTTCTACACCGCCAACGCCGCGATCGCCCTGCGCTACGGCGACACCGCCCGGACCGTCCTCGGCTGGTACCTGCCCTGCGTGCTGCTCACCCTCGGAGCCCTGCTGCCCGCCGCCCTGCTGCTGCCCGCCTGGGCGGCGGTGGCCTGCGCGGCGGCCGTCGTGTTCGCGCTCGCGAAGATCTCCCGGTACCTCGGCGGCCGGTCCCGCACCCTGCCGACGGCCTGAGCCGCGCAGCGGGCGCGGCCGCCCCGCCGAGGACGGCCGAGCGCCGCCCTCGGACCCCCGCGCCGCCCGCTCAGACCACCGCACCGCCGGTCGGGTCCTCGGGCTCGTCGTCGTCCCGGTCCTTCATCCGCGCGACCAGCGTGGCGAAGCCGCCCAGGAAGGCGGCGACCCCCACCCAGGCGGGCCAGCCGGAGACCTCCCGCCAGACCAGCGCGTCGAACAGCAGCAGGGCAGGCCCGCCCAGCACGGCCATCCAGGCGAACTTTGCCGTGGTGTCCGCCGGCGGCAGCGGCGGCGGCTCCGGCGGGACGAAGTGGCCCTCGTCCGGGTCCTCGGCGGCCGTGTAGTCGCGCGGGCCCGGTTCGCTGCGCCGGGGGCGGGGCTGCGGTGCCAGCTCGTGCGGCAGTCCGGCGGCCGGGTCCTGGCGGGTCGCCCGCAGGTTCTCGATCTCCGGCCACTGCGGATCGGTGAGGTCCACCGGGTCGTCGAACTGCGCCACCAGGGCGGCGAAGATCGCGTCCTGCTCGGCCTGGCTGCCACCCGCCGGACGGCGGACGGCCTCCGCGGCGTCCGCACCCTCGCCGGGCCCGGTCCGGCCGGTGGGGCCAGCGGGGCCGATGGGGCCGGTGGGATCGTCCGCGGCGCCCCGGGGCAGCTCCTCGTCGCCGCCCGCCTTGTTGGTCTCGTGCACTGCCGGCCCTTCAGCCCGAGTGGTTGTCGGCATCGACGGTCGCCACCGGTGCCAGCCGCCGGATGAAGTCGAGGCTCGCCTCGAAGATCAGCCCGGCGTCGTGGTCCAGCGTCGCCACGTGGTAGCTGCGCTCAAGGAGCAGCTCGGTCACGTCCGTCGAGGATATCCGGGCGAGCACCAGTTCCGAGTTGGCCGGCGAGACCACGTGGTCCTGCGGGCTGTGCAGCAGCAGCACCGGCTGCTCGACCTCGGGCAGCACCGACTGCACGTCCTTCCACAGCCGCGACAGCGACCAGGCGGCGTGCAGCGGGGTCCGGTCGTAGCCGAGCTCGGTGGAGCCCTCCAGGGCGATGTCGTTGGCCACCCCGGGCAGGCTCGGCACCACGTGACGCAGCACCGGCAACAGCACACTCGCGGGGTTGTCCGAGCGCACGGACGGGTTGACGAGCACCAGCCCGGAGATCTTCGACCGGTGCCGGGAGGCCAGCCGCAGCGCCAGCGCGCCGCCCATCGAGAGCGCGCAGACGAAGACCTGCTCGCACTCCTCGAGCAGCCCTGCCAACTCCCGCTCGGCCTCGGCGTACCAGTCCTCCCAGCGGGTCAGCTGCATGTCCTGCCAGCGGGTGCCGTGGCCAGGCAGCAGCGGTACCGACACGGTCAGGCCGGCCGCCGCGAGGTGCTCGGCCCACGGGCGCATCGACTGCGGTGAGCCGGTGAAGCCGTGCACGAGCAGGACTCCGACCGGGCCGCCCTGGTGGCGGAAGGGTTCGGCACCGGGCAGCGGTGACGGCATCTGCGGACTCCTTCGTGGGCGGGGGACGGAGGTCGGCCGATCGTCCCACGACCGGGCGGCCCCGTACAGGGCGTACCCGGCGCCGGGCACCGGGGACGTCAGGGGCAACGCCGGGGCCGCGCGAAACCTTCCGGCCGCCCCGCCCGCCCGTGTCCCCGCGCCGGTGTCCCCGTGCCCGTGCCGCCCGCCCGGGCCGCTCCGACGGCCCCGCCGGTACTGAGCCGACACCCGGGGGCATTAGGATCGACCGGTCCGCATAACAGGAGGCCCGGGTTGTTCTACCGACTGATGAAGATGATCGTCGCACCGCTGCTGCGGATCTTCTTCCGGCCCTGGATGGAGGGCGAGGAGAACATCCCCGACGAGGGGCCCGCGATCCTCGCCAGCAACCACCTCTCCTTCTCCGACTCCTTCTTCCTGCCCGCGCTGCTCAAGCGCCGGGTCACCTTCATCGCGAAGGCGGAGTACTTCACCACCCCCGGCCTCAAGGGCCGGCTCACCGCGGCCTTCTTCAAGGGCGTCGGCCAGCTCCCGGTGGACCGCTCCGGCGCCCGCGGCGCGGGCGAGGCGGCGATCCGCAGCGGCATCGCGGTGATCGAGCGCGGCGAGGTCTTCGGGGTCTACCCCGAGGGCACCCGCTCGCCCGACGGCAAGCTGTACCGCGGCAAGGTCGGTGGCCTCGCCCGGGTCGCGCTGGCCACCGGTGCGCCGGTGATCCCGGTCGCGATGATCAACACCGAGAAGGTGCAGCCGCCCGGCCAGGTGGTCCCCAACTTCGGCATCCGCCCCGGCATCCGGATCGGCCGCCCGCTGGACTTCTCCCGCTACCAGGGCATGGAGAACGACCGCTTCATCCTGCGTTCGGTGACGGACGAGGTGATGTACGAGATCATGCGGCTCTCCGGCCAGGAGTACGTCGACATCTACGCGACGGCGGCCAAGCGGCAGCTCACCGAGGACAAGAAGCGCGCCGACGCCGAGCGCAAGGCCGTCCAGAAGGCCGAGGCCGCGGAGCACAAGGCCGCCCAGAAGGCGGAGAAGGAGGCCGAGAAGGCCGCCGCCGAGGCCGCCGCCGAGACCGCAGCCTCGGAGGCCGACGCCGCCGGGACCGCCGCCACTGAGGGCGCCGCCGACCATCGGGACGAGACCGGCGGCAAGTAGCCCGGGAGCAGGGGGGGGAGATGGCGGAGCTGGACTCCTCCGGCCCGGTGCCGGTCCGGCAGGACGCACCGGACACCCGGGCCGCGGTCGGCCCGTCCGACCCGGTCGACCTGCCGGGCCCGGCCGGTCCGGTCGGCCTGTCCGGCCCGGTCGGTGTCGCCCGCGCGCTCGCCGCGCCCCTGCGCGGCAGCCTCGGCGCCGGCGGGATGTCCGTCGAACTCCCGCTCTGGCGGGCCATCTCCTACTTCCGGGTGATGGCCCTGGCGTACGCGGTGGTGCGGTTCTTCAACGCGTACCTGGACGTCCGGCACCCGGTGGCCGGCTGGATCTACCTCGGCGCGCTCACCCTCTGGACGCTCGCCACCTCCCGGGCCTTCGCCAACCCGCTGCGCTGCACCTGGGCGGTGCTCGGCACCGATCTCGCGGTGGTGGTCACCGGCGTCCTGCTCAGCGGCTACGTCGACACTCCGGAGCGGATCCGGGCCGGCGCGCTCACCCTGCCCACCATCTGGGCCTGCGGCACCGTCCTCGGCGCCGCCTGCAAGGGGGGCTGGCGGCCCGCCGCGCTCTTCGCCACGATGATCGGCCTCGCCAACATCGGCGGCCACGGCGGCGTCACCCCGGACAACTTGCACAACATCGTGCTGCTGCTGATGGCCGGCTGCGCCGTCGGCTACGTGATCGAACTCGCCCGCGCCAGCGAGGCCGTCCTCACCCGGGCCCTACAGGTCGAGGCCGCCACCCGGGAACGCGAACGGCTCGCCAGGGACATCCACGACGGCGTGCTCCAGGTGCTCGCCCTGGTCCAGCGCCAGGGCGACCGGGCCGACCCGGCCGACCCGGCCGGCCCGGGCGGCCTGGGCGAGCTCGGCCGGCTGGCCGGCGAGCAGGAACGCGCCCTGCGCGCCCTGATGAGCGGCGCCCCGCTGCCCGCGGCCGGCACCGCCGCCGCCGAACTCGACCTGCGGCAGCTCCTCGCACCGTACGCGGACGAGCGGATCACCGTCTCGGCCCCCGGTACGGCGGTGCTGCTGCCCGGTCCGGTGGCCGGGGAACTCGCCGCCGCGGTCGGCGCCGCCGTCGACAACGTCCGCAAGCACGCGGGCCCCGCCGCGCGGGCCTGGATCCTGGTCGAGGACGAGCCCGACGCGGTCACCGTCTCGGTCCGCGACGACGGCCCCGGCCTGCTGGCGGGGCGCCCCGCCCGGGCC
>NZ_JAIZ01000738.1:16636-18995 GCF_000710465.2 Kitasatospora sp. MBT63
GGGCGTCTCGCAGTCGATCCGCGGACGGCTGCTGGACCTCGGGGGCAGCGCCGAGCTGTACTCGGCACCGGGGGAGGGCCTGGAGGTGGAACTCCGGGTGCCCAGGAAGGGGAACTGATGTCGGACCAGCAGCAGCCACCGGTACGGGTGATGGTGGTCGACGACCATCCGATGTGGCGGGAGGCGGTCTCCCGGGACCTCGCGGAGGCCGGGTTCGCGCTGGTCGCCACCGCCGGCGACGGCGAGGAGGCGGTCCGGCGCGCCCGCGCGGCGCAGCCGCAGGTGCTGGTGCTCGACCTCAACCTGCCGAGCCTGCCCGGGGTGGAGGTGTGCCGCCAGGTGGTGGGGCACGACCCGGCGCTGCGGGTGCTGGTGCTCTCCGCCAGCGGCGAGCACGCCGACGTGCTGGAGGCCGTGAAGTCCGGTGCGACCGGGTACCTGGTGAAGTCCGCCGGCCGCGAGGAGCTGATCGACGCCGTCCGCCGCACCGCCGCCGGCGACCCGGTCTTCACCCCGGGCCTGGCCGGCCTGGTGCTCGGCGAGTTCCGCCGCCTGGCCGCCGAGCCCGCCGCCCCGGCCTCGCCCGCGGCCCCGCAGCTGACCGGCCGGGAGACCGAGGTCCTGCGGCTGGTGGCCAAGGGCCTGTCGTACCGCCAGATCGCCGAACGGCTGGTGCTCTCGCACCGCACCGTCCAGAACCACGTCCAGAACACCCTCGGCAAGCTCCAGCTCCACAACCGCGTCGAACTGGTCCGCTACGCCATCGAACAGGGGCTGGACGACGACCTGCGCTGACCGCGGACGGCCGCGCCCGGACCGGGAAATCCCGGTCCGGGCGCGGCCAACCCGTCACCGGGTCAGGTCGTGCAGGTCATGGCCATGTGAACACCCTCCTTCGGTCCGAGGTCCTCCAGCACGACCACGTAGTCGACCAGGCACTGGCCGACCGTCGGCTCGACCGCATGGTGCGCCATGGTGAAGTTCGCGGGATCGTGGAAGTGCATCGTGAGCGGCGTGTCGGTGGAGCGCAGCGCGGCCGGCCCGGCTTCGTCCCGCTGGAACTTCTCCCGATCCATCCCGACAGAAATGAGGAATCCAGTGGTGATGTCGGGCGTCGCCTCGAATTCCAGGACCGCCTGCTTGTCCCCCGATACCACCGCTTCGCAGAACGTCATCGACCCGACCCCGGCCGGACTCCGCACTGAGTACGGTGCCGCTGCCGTGTCAGGGACGGAATTCGCACAGACCGGCGCTTCGGCCTTCTGGCCGATCGGGTCGCAAGCGCAGCTTGCGAAGACAGTGGCGAGGGCGGCCACCAGGAGTGAAAGATTGGTCTTTGGGTGCATTCGGTTCACCTTGAGAAGCTCTGACGTGGTGGTGAGCTGTCCTTGGCCGGTCCCGACGGCGCCGGGTTGGCGGGAGCCCCGGCGGCGGCCGTTGCCGCCACCGCCGGAGTGATCCCCGCACCGACGAGTGCCCCTACGGCCACCGCGGCGGCCAGCCAGCCGCGTGCGGACCGCCTCCACTCTGTATGTGCCACTGTGCCCCAGTTCCAAATTCTTAAGATCTTTTAATGCGGGCTCGCGGAGCTTCGTCGACGGCCGAACTGGGTGTCAGAGCGGTATTGCTGAGCGTGACGGTCTGTATTGGATCAAGGGTGGCGAGATGTGCCAAATAGGTCAAAGAGGTGGTCAACTGTGGTCAAAGTCTCGGCAATGTGCGACTCAGTGTCACCTTTGGCGAGTGGAGGTGGCGGCATTAACGACTCTCGCCAATGCCGCATCCTGAAAACATTCTTGACGGATTATCAGCCGGTGGCCACGCCGGCTCCCGCCCGCAGCAGTCCCGCGACGATGTCGACGCCCTCGCGGGTGAGGACCGACTCCGGGTGGAACTGGAGGGTGGCGAAGCCCGGGCCGCGCAGCGCGTGGACGTCGCCGGTCAGCGGGTCGCGGGAGAGCTCGACGGAGTCCAGCGCGAGGCGGGCCGCCTCGGCGTCGGTGCAGCGGGCGGTGAAGGTGCTGTAGAAGCCGACGGTGCGCCGGGTGCCGAACAGGTCGATGCTCTCCTGGGCCCCCTGGTAGGGGACGCCCTTGCGGACCAGTGGCAGGCCGAGCTGATGGGCGATCAGCTGGTGGCTGAGGCAGACCGCGAGCAGTGGCGCGCCGCGGCTGCCGGAGCGGGCGGCGGCCAGCGCGTCGGCGGCGATCGGCCGCAGCAGCGCCATCTTGGGGTCGGCCGGGTCCGCGGGGTCGCCCGGTCCGGGGCCGAGCACCAGCGGGCCGCGGTGCGCGGCCGCCAGCGCGCGCAGGCCCGGGGTGTCGTACCGGAGCACGGTGACCCGGTGGCCGAGCGAGCC
>NZ_JAIZ01000739.1:0-2122 GCF_000710465.2 Kitasatospora sp. MBT63
CTCGGGCGGGTCGGCGGGTTGGCGGGTGCGCCGGACACGGAAGGAACGGGGGCGAACTTCGCGGGAGGCAGGACACTACGGCCGGGTAACAAGGCGTCACAAGCAATCGCGCCGGGAATGGTGCAAGGCCGTCGGCCGCCCCCGGATTTCCTGTCATCCGGTGACAATCGCGATCTGACGGGTTGTCAGTGGTTGAGTGCCGGCGGCTCGGCGTCCGGGCGGGCCGGGCGTGCGGGCTCCGCCCCGCCGGGTCGATCCGGCGGGGCGGAGCCGGCGGCGGGCGCCTGCGTCAGCTCACGGGGAGGTGATCGCCTGCGGGGCGCTGAGGACGTAGGCGGCGTTGTAGGTGGCCGCGTCGCCGTTGTTCAGCAGGCCCAGGCAGCTGCCCGAGACGTTGTACGCGTGCAGGTCCCCGCCGCTGATGGTGAGGGTGTTGGTGGAGTTGCTGTAGGTGCCCGTGAGGGTGGCGGGCGTGGTGCTGGTCGGACCGGCGAAGTCGGCGGTGCAGCCGGCGCCGCTGATGTGGGCCTTCACACCGGTGACGGTGCCGGTGGTGACCCCGGTCGCGGAGTTGTAGGTCAGGGCGTTGATGCCCCAGGGCAGGTTCTGCGGGGTGACAGCGAAGGTGATGCCGAGCGGACCGGTGCAACTGGCCCAGCTCACCGAGGAGATGGTGGAGATCGGCAGGCCGTTGCCGCTGCTGAGCACCCCGGCCGCGGACGAGGAGGAACAGGTCAGCTTGGTGCCGGTCCTGGTGTCGGTGAGCTTGGGCGAGGCGGCCTTGGCGGTCCAGGCGCCGCCGGGGCTGGCCGTCCAGGTGGCCGTGGTGGTGGCGGTGGCGGGGGCGAGCGCGAGGCCGGCCGCAGCGGAGAGTGCGGCGGCGGCGACAAGGGCGCCCTTGACTGTGTTGCGCACAGGCTGGTCCTTTCCGAGAGTCGGCGTGCGGGATCATCCGGACTTCCTGTCCGACAACGGGAATTCGGTGACCGCACGGTCCGGGGAAGCGGGGCGGAATGTGGGGGTCGCCCCGCTGAGGTGGGACGTTACGCACCGGTAATGAGGCCGCGCAACGCCCCCGCCCCATTTCCCCCGGACTTCGCTACCCGCCGGTAAATTCTTGTCCGCGCGCGATGAGAAACGCGCGGACCCTTGTCCGGAAGTGAGCACCGGCGCACCGGACGGCGCCCGCCGCTGGAGTCAACTCCTTTGCCCAGGAGCAGGGTTCGTGTTCCCTGGGTGCTGCGCTGCACACCGCTCGTGCTCTATCTTCGGCGCACCACCACATGTTGTGCGCACGCGCCCGACCGAGCCGCACCGGCCGGGCACGGTCAGCAGCGAACCGCCGGAAGCCGCGCCGGCGCGCCGACCGGCCCCGGCGGGGGCCGGTCCGGCCGCCCGCCGCCGCCCGGCCGACCGTCAGGGGGACCACATGGCCAGGCCACCGAAGGCAGCCGGGGCGGCGTCGATGGAACAGATCCCACGCGAACTGGCCGCCGTGATGCGCCCCGAACTCCCCGGCCTGCTCAAGGAGATGGCCGCCGAGATCGTCACCGTCATCCCCGAGTACCGGGAACTCCTGGAGGGCCCCAACGCCCGGGTGATCAGGGTCGGCATCGAACAGAACATCGCCACCTTCGTCGACCAGGTCGCCGCCCCCGCCGCCACCACCGCGCTGCGCGACGAGATCTGCCGGGGCTTCGGCCGCCACGAGGCGTACGAGGGCCGCAGCCTGGACATGCTGCACGACGCCTACCGGATCGGCTGCCAGGTGGCGCTGCGCCGGGTCCGCACGGTCGGGCGCCGCTACAACCTCTCGGTGACCGTGCTGATGGCGTTCGCCGACGCGCTCTTCGCCTACATGGGCGAGATCGCCGAGCTCTCCCGCGAGGGCTACCTCCAGGCGATGGCCGAGCTCGGCGAGGAGCCGGACAACCGCCGCCGCCGGCTGCTGCGCCGCATCCTCGGCGGCACCTCCGTGGCCCGCGGCGCGCTGGCCGAGCTGGCGGAGCTGGCCGTCTGGCCGCTGCCGCAGGAGGTCACCCTGGTCGCCCTGGGCCCCGGCGCGCGGCCCGCCCGCGCGGCGCTCGACCGGGACGTACTGGTGGACCTGGCCGGCCGCGAG
>NZ_JAIZ01000739.1:2223-3346 GCF_000710465.2 Kitasatospora sp. MBT63
GGACGAGCGGCGCCGCCGCGCCCTGGCCACCGCCCTGGCCGGCTGCCCGGCCGCGGTCGGGCTGACCACGCCGCTCGGCGAGGCCGCGCACTCGCTGCGCTGGGCCCGCCAGCTGCTCGCCCTGACCGCCGACCGGGACCCGGCGCCGTGCGGCCCGGGCGCACCCCCGGCGCCGGTGTACTGCGAGGACCACCTGGTCCAGCTGTGGCTGCTGGGCGACCGCGCGCTCGCCCGGCAGATCGCGCAGCGCCGCCTCGCCCCCCTGGCCGGACTCACCCCGGCCCGGCGGGCCCGGCTGCTGGACACCCTGCGGATCTGGCTCACCACCCGGGCCACCGCCGGCGAGATGGCCGAGCAGCTCGGGGTGCACCCGCAGACCGTCCGCTACCGGATCCGCGCCCTCGAACGCGCCTTCGGCGACCAGCTCGCCGACGCCGACACCCGGTTCGCCACCGAGGTCGCGTTACGGGCCCTGCACCTCACCGACCCGGCGCCGGGCGTCACCGATCCCGCGCCGGGCGTCACCGGTCCGCCGCCGCACCCGGCCGGCCCGGTGCCGCCCGGGCACCCGCGGCGCTGCGACTGAACGCCCGGCGCGGCTCTTTACCGCACGCCGGCCCGCGGACGCGGAAGGCGTCGGCAGGACGCGCCGCACGGTTGACCACAGCCACCCGAAGAGCCCAGCGAATACCCCGGGAGGGCGCCCTCCGAATGCGACCCGCCGACGGGCCGAGGACGGTGAGGAACGGTGCTTCTGCGATCTGACGAGCCGGCGACGGGCCGGCCCTCGCAAGCCCCGGAAGGACACACCTCATGCGTTCTGCACGTACTTTCGCGACCGGCGCTGCCCTCGCCGCCACCCTGGTCCTCGGTGCCCCCGCCATCGCCCTCGCCGACGGCGCGAGCGATACGAGCACCCAGAAGAGCTGGGAGGGCTACGACACGGCCACCAAGGACTCCAAGGACTCCGGCAGCTCCAAGGAGGCCAAGGACACCAAGGAGGCCAAGCCGGCCGAGGAGCACGGCACCGAGAGCAAGACGGAGAGCAAGGGCGAGTACAAGGCGCCGCACGGCGGCGTCCACACCGGTGGTGGCGGTCTGGCGCTGTCCGGCGGCGGTGCCG
>NZ_JAIZ01000739.1:3431-13932 GCF_000710465.2 Kitasatospora sp. MBT63
TGCTGGCGGGCGGCATCGGCGTGACGGCGCTCGCGCTGCGCCGCCGCCGTACCGGCACCGCCGCGGGCGCCGCGGTCTGACCCCCGGTCACCCCGCACCCGCACCCGCACCGCCCCGACGCCCTGCCGGCCCGCCGCCTCGCGGTGGCAGCCCGGCAGGGCGTTGCGGGGTTCACCACCCGTGGCTCCACCCACCAGAAAGGCCCGCCCGATGGACCGTCCGCCCCCGCAGCGCACCGGCCGGCTGCTGCGATTCGGCCTGGCCGCGACGGCGCTCGGCGCCCTCGTGCTCTACAACTCGGTCGACGCCACGCCCGCCGGGTCCTCCGTCGCCGCGCCGGCCGTCGCCGCCCCCGCCGTCGCAGCGCCGCCCACCACGGCCGCGGCCAAGCCGCCCGCCAAGCGCGGACCCGTCCTGCCCCGCTCCTCCCCCACCCGGGTGCGGATCCCCCAGCTGATGGTCGACGCCCCGACCACCGAGCTGACCCTCAACGCCACCGGCCAGCTGAACGCGCCGCCGGTCGACGACAAGAATCTGGTCGGCTGGTACCGCGACGGCGCCTCCCCCGGCGAGCCGGGCGCCGCGGTGCTGGCCGGGCACGTGGACACCAGGACCGGGCCGGCGGTGTTCCTGATGCTGCGGGTGCTGCTGCCCGGCAACAAGATCGAGGTGACCCGGGCCGACAAGAAGGTCGCCGTCTTCACCGTCGACAGCGTGGAGACCTTCGAGAAGGACGCCTTCCCCGACAAGCGGGTGTACGCGGACACCCCGGACGCCCAGCTCCGGCTGATCACCTGCGGCGGTTCGTACGACCGCACCAAGAAGGACTACACCTCGAACGTGGTGGTCTTCGCCCACCTCGAGTCGGTCCGGTAGCCGGACCCCGCCGGGCCCTGGGCAGCGGGCGCGCCGCGGCGGACACTGGAGGGACCAGGACGTCTCCCCGGGAGGAACTCGTGGCCGTCGACGCTCCCCCGCCCGGTGCCATCCCCGCGGCCGGCCTGTTCGGGCCCGCCTCGGTGTCCTGGCGGCTGCACGCGGACCCGGTGATGGGCCTGGCCGGGCTGCGGGCCCTGCTGCTGCAGGCCCTGCACCCGCTCGCGATGGCGGGCGTGGCGCAGCACTCGGCGTTCCGCGAGGACCCGTGGGGGCGGCTCGCCCGTACCGCCTCGTTCGTCGGCGTGACCACGTACGGCACCGGGGAGCAGGTGCGCGAGGCCGTCGAGCGGGTCCGCCGGGTGCACCGGCACGTCCGCGGGACCGACCCGGTGACCGGGGCACGCTACCGGGCCGACGACCCGGAGCTGCTGGTGTGGGTGCACTGCTGCGAGGTCGACTCCTTCCTCGGCGTGGCGCGCCGGGCCGGTCTGGGCCTGCCGCCCGACGAGGCCGACCGCTACCTCGCCGAGCAGGCCCGGATCCCCCGGCTGCTCGGGGTGGGGCCGGGCCACCCGGTGCCGGAGACCCGCGAGCAGCTGGCCGGGTACTTCACCGAGGTCCGCGGCCGGCTGCGGGCCACCCCGGCCGCCCGCTCGGCGGCCCGGCTGGTGCTCGCCCCGCCGATGCCCGGCTGGGCCGCGTGGGCCACCCCGGCCCGCCCGGCCTGGTCGGCCGTGGCCGGGCTCTCCTTCGCGCTGCTCCCCGGCTGGGCCCGGCGGATGTACGGGTGGCCCGGCTGGCAGCTCACCGACGCCGTGGCCACCGTCGAGGCACGGGCGCTGCGCACGGTCCTGCTCCCGGTGCCGGCGGCGCTGCGCGAGGGCCCGCACCTGCGGGCGGCCCGGGCGCGGCTCGCCGAGAGGTGATGCCCGGGGCCGGTGATCATTTCGGTCGTTGCCGCACTCGCCCGCGCAAAGCGGATATAACGCCTGTTCAGAGGGGGTGCGCCGGAGAAAATGAGGCGGCCGGATGATCGCGGACGAAGGTAGGCTTCCCCTCGGCCCGTCACCCCGCCGATCTCATCGGCCGGGGCACGGTGACGTGCCGTCAATCACTTCGCGTATGCGCGTATGGGGGAACAGTGAACAAGCACAGCATCCGGCGGATCGGCGTAGGGGTCGCCGCCGCCGTGGCACTCGCGACCGCCGTGGCCGCTCCGGCCCAGGCCTTCGTGCCCGGCCCGATCGGTGTGGTCTACGCCGGCCCCGAGTTCCAGCTGAGCATCAACACCGACGGGGGCAACCCGGCGCACACCACGCGCCACGCGGACGGCACCTGGGCCGCCTGGGACTCCGTCCCCGACATGTACTACAACCCGGGCGCGACCTCGTCGCTGACCCAGGCCGAGTCGGGCACCGGCAAGACCTTCCTGGCCGCCGAGGGCTCGGCGATCCAGTTCCTGATCCGCGACTCGGCCACCGGCCAGTGGACCTCGCCGTCCGGGACCGCCGCGCCGATCCCGGACGAGGTGCCGATCGAGCACTCGGGCAACACCCCGGCCACCGCCCGGATCACCAAGCTGGTCGGCTCGGTCGTCATGGGGGGCGAGTTCCACCTCTTCGGCCAGCGCGGCCCGTCCGCGCTGTACGAGGTGGTCCGGCACTCCGACGGGACCTGGGGCGCCTGGCAGGAGCTGTACGTCCCCGGCCAGATCGGTGAGATCAAGGAGCTGTCGGTGGCCTCCACCGACGGCGCCGGCATCCAGCTGGTCGCGGTCGCCGGCGGCAGGCTCTGGCACGCCAACCGCGCCGACGCCGGCTCCGCGTTCGCCGCCTGGGGCGACGTGTTCGCCAACTCCTCCAACCCGGGGACCGCCGAGCACGTCGCGGTGGCCGCGGTCAAGGGCGAGCTGCAGGTCGTCGTCACCGGCAACAACGGCACCGGGATCTACCACGCGATCCGCCGGGCGACCGGCTCGTGGACGGTGTTCGGCGACGTCAAGGCCGCCACCAAGGCCTCGCTCGGCACCATCGCGGGCGTCGGGGTGGCCGACACCGACCGCCTCTCGGGCAACGACGCCCTCCAGGTCGTCGTGGTCGACACTGCGGGCCACCTGCGCCACACCGTGCGCAACTCCGCCGGGTCCTGGACCACCTTCGGTGACGTCGACGCCGTCATCCCGAACAGCCACCTCGGCACGGCGGTCTCGGTCGCCGGCGCCGGCCAGTAACACCACCGCAGCACCGCTGCACCGACGGGCCCCGGCCGATCCGCGCCGGGGCCCGTCCGCGTGCGGTGCGCTCAGCGCGGGGCCTGCAGCGCGAGCAGCCGGTCCAGCAGGGTGCGGTAGTCGCGCAGGGCGAGCCGCAGGCGTTCGGTGTCGCCCGCGGTGTCGCCGTCGGACGGGTCGGTGGCGACGCGCAGCTCGCCGCGCTGCTCGGTGATGGCCTCGGTGACCATCCCGGCCGCTTTGCCGACCAGCTTGTCGGCCGCCCGGACGGCCTGCCCGGGGTCGTCGACGAACCCGCTCTGCACGGCCCGCCACTCGGCGGTGAGGCGTTCCACCCGTTCCGGCTCCAGCCAGCCGCCCGGCCGTCCGGTGGGGTCCGGCTCGCCCGGCAGCACGGCGCGCAGCGTACGGGTGGGGCGGTCGCCGCCCTGGGAAGGCGACTGCGGCCGGGGCTCCGGCGGGGAGGCCCGGTGCGGCTCGCCGGGCTCGGCCTGGCGGGGGACGGTGGTGCGGGCGGCGGGGCCCGGCTGCTGGGCTTCGTTGTGCGGCATGGCGGTGGTCCTCTCCTTCTCCCGACGGCGGGTCAGCTGGTGCGCGGGGCCGGGGCCTTGTGCAGGGCGGCCGGACGGCCCGCGGCAGCCGGGGCGGCCTGCCGGTCGGCCAGGACCCGCAGGGTCAGGTCGCGGACGGCGAGCAGGGCGTGGCGCAGTTCCTCGGTGCCGACCTGCACGGCCTGGGCGCGCTCCAGCGTCCCGAGCGCGGTGCGGTAGGCCGGCAGGGCGGTGGCGTGGTGCACGGACAGTGCCTCGGTACGGCCCTGCGCGGGGTAGCCCAGCCGGTCGAGCAGGCCGGTGAGCTGCCGTTCGGCGTCGCCGGCGGCCCGCCCGGGGTCGTCGACGAACTGCTCCTGGACCTCGGCGAGGCGCCGCCGGACGTTCTCCTGCTCGGCCGGGCCGAGCGGGCGCAGCTGCAGCGCGCGGTCGTCGCGGATCCGGGCGGTCAGCTCCCGTTCGGCGCCGCGGACGTCGTCCCCGTGGCCGCGCAGGGCCCGCTCGTACTCCGGGCCGAACCGTGCCCGCAGCTGCCGGGTCCTGATCCGCGGCAGTGCGACGGCGAGCCCGGCGGCCAGTACCGCCAGCACGGCGACTATCACGATCAGCCAGGCCATGCGAACCCCTCCTGAAGGACGCGTCGGCCGGACGGGATGCCCGGCCCGGGGCTCGTCTCACCCGTGCCCGGGCTCGTAAACCAGGGCGCGGCGGATCGGTCGGGCGTCTCTCGGCGGTGGCCGGACAGCGGTAGGTTCGGAGGCGGGCAGACCGGTCGCCCGCGCGGTGCACGCCGTCGCGGCGGCCGACGTGACAGACCGGGCGCGCCACGAGCGCGCCGGCGGACGAAGGGTGTCTGGCGGATGGTTCAGCAGGTACAGGCAGTGGTCGCGCTGGAGAAGGGTGCGGCGGTGCGGGTGGAGACCGTCAAGGTCCCCGACCCCGGGCCGGGCGAGGCCCTGGTCCAGGTGCAGGCGTGCGGTGTCTGCCACACCGACCTGCACTACCGGGAGGGCGGGATCAACGACGAGTTCCCGTTCCTGCTGGGGCACGAGGCGGCGGGTGTCGTGGAGGCGGTCGGCCCGGGGGTGACCGAGGTGGCGCCCGGGGACTTCGTCATCCTCAACTGGCGCGCGGTGTGCGGACAGTGCCGTGCCTGTCGGCGCGGCCGACCGTGGTACTGCTTCAACACGCACAACGCGGTGCAGAAGATGACGCTCACCGACGGGACGCCGCTGTCCCCCGCGCTGGGCATCGGCGCGTTCGCGGAGAAGACCCTGGTGGCGGCCGGGCAGTGCACCAAGGTCGACCCGAAGGCGGCGCCCGCGGTCGCGGGTCTGCTGGGCTGCGGGGTGATGGCCGGGCTCGGCGCGGCGCTCAACACGGGGGCAGTGGGCCGCGGCGACACGGTCGCCGTGATCGGCTGCGGCGGCGTGGGCAGCGCCGCCGTCCTGGGTGCCCGGCTGGCGGGCGCGGCCCGGATCATCGCGGTCGACCTGGACGACCGCAAGCTGGCCGGGGCCACCGGCCTCGGCGCCACCCACACCGTCAACTCCGGCTCCACCGACGCCGTCGAGGCGATCAGGGAGCTCACCGGGGGCCACGGCGCGGACGTGGTGATCGACGCGGTGGGACGGCCGGAGACCTACCGGCAGGCGTTCTACGCCCGCGACCTGGCGGGCACGGTGGTGCTGGTCGGTGTGCCGACGCCCGAGATGAAGCTGGAGCTGCCGCTGCTGGACGTGTTCGGGCGCGGCGGTGCGCTGAAGTCCTCCTGGTACGGCGACTGCCTGCCCAGCCGGGACTTCCCGGTCTTCATCGACCTCTACCTCCAGGGCCGCCTCGACCTGGAGGCGTTCGTCAGCGAGACGATCCCGCTGACCGGGGTGGAGGACGCCTTCGCCCGGATGCACGAGGGCGAGGTCCTGCGTTCGGTGGTGGTGTTCTGATGGCGGGCACCGCGGGCGCCCGGATCGAGCGGGTGGTCACCTCCGGCACCTTCGAGCTGGACGGCGGCAGCTGGGAGGTGGACAACAACGTCTGGGTGGTCGGCGACGACCGGGAGGCGCTGGTGATCGACCCGGCGCACGACGCCGCGGCCATCGCGGCCGTGGTCGGCGACCGCCGGGTGACGGCGATCGTCTGCACCCACGCCCACAACGACCACATCGACGCTGGCCCGGCGCTGGCCGCGCTGACCGGCGCGCCGGTCCTGCTGCACCCGGACGACCTCCCGCTGTGGAAGCAGACCCACCCGGACCGCGACCCGGACGGGCCGCTGGCCGACGGGCAGCAGCTCGAGGTGGCGGGCGTCGCGCTGACGGTGCTGCACACCCCCGGGCACGCGCCCGGCGCGGTCTGCCTGTACGCGCCGCAGCTCGGGACGGTCTTCACCGGCGACACCCTGTTCGCGGGCGGGCCCGGTGCCACCGGGCGGTCGTTCTCGGACTTCCCGACCATCGTCCGGTCGATCAGCGGCCGGCTGCTGACCCTCCCGCCGCAGACCGTGGTGCGCACCGGGCACGGTGACGACACCACCATCGGCGCCGAGGCACCGCAGCTCGACGAGTGGATCCGCCGGGGCCGCTGAGCGGCCCGCGGATATCGCTTGGACCTCCCGTGGCCTGCTCTGTTACCGTCCCAGGGCCGGCCGCGGGACTCCGGCGCGACTTCCGGAACCTGCCTCTACCGCAATGATTCGCAGTTCGCGCCCCCACTCCCCGGCCGGTATCCGAAGCAGCCCGTGAGAGGGGTCCGGTGGACACGTACGGCGACCTGGTCGCGGCCGAGGACGTGCTGCTGTTCGTGAACGCGGCGATCACCTCCACCGGCCAGCGGGAGTTCCACTCCGACGCCGCCGAGCAGCGCCTGTCGCTCGACTTCCTGCACGCCTACATCCTCGGCAACTACCGCGAGCTGTACGCGGCGACGCTGGCCCTGGAGATCAACGACCACAACGCCGTGCTGATCGTGCGGCGCCTGCTGGAGAGTTCCGCCGAGGCGAGCGCGGAGCAGCGCCGCACCGAGGGCCGGCTGATCGCCCGGCGGCTGGCGCTGCTGCCGCCGCAGCGGGTGTACGGGCTGTTCGGCGCGCTGCGCCGGGCGAAGGTGAACAACCGCCGCACCCGGGCGGTCATCCGGGACTGGATCGCGGCCCGGCCGGACCCGGCGCTCGATGCGGTGAAGTACCGCGGCGCGCTGAAGCAGGCCGTCCGGCATGCCCATCTTGCGCCCGCCGCAACGGAGTTGGGCGGCTTCCTGTTCACGCCGGGCCGGGCCGCCCGGTACGCGACGCCGATCCTGGAGAGCTGGCGGCGGGCGCACTACCAGCGCTCCGCGCTGTTCGAGCTGCCGTACACCGTCGCGGAGGGCTTCGCGGCCCGGCAGGGCGTGCCGCGGGCCGAGTTCCTGGAGCGGATCGCGCCGCGGATGACCCGGCTGGAGCAGTTGCGGCTGCAGGAGTCGGCGGGGCGGCTCGGCGCGGGCGCGGTCCGGGCGGACCTCGGGCGGATGCCGCTGACCCGGCTGGCCTCGTACGTGCTGGCGCTGCCGGTGGCGGACCGGGTGGCCCGGCGGGCCGAGCTCACCGGGGCGCTGCGGACGGCGGCGTTGCGGGCTGCGGGCGGGCAGCGCGGCCGCTGGGGGCGGGTCGCGGCGGTGCTGGACGACAGCTTCTCCACGGACGGTTCCGGGGCCAAGCGCCGCCGTCCGCTGGCGGTGGCGCTGGCCTGTCACCACCTGCTGGAGGCGCTGGCGGCCGACTACACCGGGCTGTGGACCTCCGGGCGGACGGATCCGCTGCTGGCCCGCCCGTCCGGTCCGACGCCGCTGGGACTGCGGATCCTGGACGCGCTGGACACCGCGCCCGAGCGGCTGCTGATCGTCTCCGACGGCTGGGACAACGCACCGCCCGGCCTGGCCGGCGAGGTGCTGCGGATCTGGCGGACCCGGCTGGACCCGGACCGCCGCACCGCCGTGGTGCACCTGAACCCGGTGTACGACGCGGACGGGTTCGACGTGCGGCGGCTGGCGGCGGGTGTGCCGACGGCCGGGCTGCGGGACGCGGAGGACCTGCCGGCGCTGGTGGAGTTCGCCCGCTTCGCCGAGGGCCGCACCGGCCTGGCCGAGCTGCGGGACCATCTGGCCGCCGCCACCGGGCGGTTCCTGGCCGCCCCGGACGCGCGGGAGGCGCGATGAGCACGCTCGACCTGACCGGGCTGACGGCCCGGCCGTCCCAGGTGTGGGGCGCCGTGCGGCTGGTGCCGCTGGTGCGCGGCGAACCCGTCGAGGGTCTGCGGCTGCACCGGCTGGTGGGTCCGGCCGACGCCGAACTGGGCTACGTGCCGCACGGGTTCGTCGCCGACTGGGCGCAGGACGGCACGCCCGCGGCGGCGTACGGCACCCAGCTGGCGGCGGGCGGCGCGCTGCCGGAACGGATGCCGCTGCGGATCTCCGGCCGGACGGGCGGCCGCCGGACCAGGCTGCGCTTCCTGCCGCAGCAACTCGCGGTGGACGGGTACCTGGCCAGGCACGCCGGCGGGCCGCCGATCGTGTGGGAGCAGTGGTCGCAGCGGGCCGTCCGGCACGGTCTGCCGCCGCGCGCCGAGGAGGCGTACCAGGGCTCGGAGGTGCGCGGGCTGGCCGACGCGCTGCGGGTGTTCGAGCTGCATCCGGGCCAGTGCGGGCTGGTGGTGTACGTCGCGGACGCGCTCGCGGGTGCCTTCGTGGTGCCGCATCCGGAGGACTACCGGGTGCTGCACCCCACGCTGGTGCTGGACCTGTACGGCGAGCTGATCCACCACTACGCGACGTACATGGCGCCGGTGCCGGAGTTCCGGGCGCGGATCCCGGGCGCGGGGATCCGTTCGCTGGCCGATCTGCGGGCGGCGGCGCGGCGGCAGGAGAGCGACTGGGCCGAGTTCCACGGCTCGGTGCTCGCCGGCGGGCTGCTCGGTCCCGAGCACGTGGTCCGGACGCTGTACCGGATGGGCCGGTTCACGCTGGCCCGGCTGGTGCCGCCGTTCGCGCCCAAGCAGGAGAACCACCTCGGGGAGGCGATCCTGGACGGGGCCGGCCGGATCGCCTACCTGAAGACCTTCCGGCTGTCGGAGAGCCAGGTCCGCCGCGGCCACCTGCTCGACCGGCTCGCCGCGCACGACTGGCACCTGGGCGACACCGCGGCGGAACTCGGGCTCAGCGAAGCACAGTTGGGTCTGCGGCTGGAGTCCGCGGGGTTCGGGTCGATGCTGCGGCAGGACGTGCTGGACGGCTACCGTTCGGGGCGCGGCTGAGGTTGCCGGCCGCCGGTCGCGGCGGCCAGGCAGCGTGAGCAGACCCGGAGCAGGACGTTCAGCAGGACGAAGCCGACCGCCACCACGGTGGTCCGCAGCCCGCTGCCCAGCACGCTCGCGCCCTGCACGAACGAGCAGACGATCCCCGCCAGCGCCAGGCCTTGCAGGATCAGGCCCCACAGCAGCATCAGCAGGTTGGACGCGAGCGTGCCGACCAGTACCGGCCGGCTGTACGGGAACGAGCGGTAGCCGACCGCGGTGGTCAGCGCCAGCACCAGGCTGACCAGCGCGGCGACGCCGAGCAGGGTGCTCTGCGGGCCGCCCTGCAGCAGGAAGCCCAGCAGGACGGCGCCGAGCGCCGCCGCCATCGCCCCGTAGGAGCAGGTGACGGCGAGGAACTGCGCCGGGCTGCCGGGGACGGGGAAGGCGGGTTCGGTCATGACGGCCTCCGGACCGGTGCACTCGCAACTCGCTGCGCGGACGGCGGGCCGCGGCTCCGACACCGGGCCCGCCGCCCTTCACGCTAGCTTCCAGCCAACGAAGTTGACGGAACATCAGCTAATTTCGTCGACCGCCCCGGATCAGCAGGACTTGAACACGTAGCCGGAGCGGCCGGCCGGGCGGACGTCGCGGTCCCGCTGCACCACGGACAGCGTGCTGCCGAACGCCTTGCAGGTCTTGGCGAAGTCGGCGGCGTTGTACTCGATCACGAACACCCGGTTGCCGTACGCGGAGGCGAAGGCGCCGCACTCGTCGTAGTGGCCGCACTCCTCGGAGACCGCGAAGTCGAAGCCGATGCTCCGGCCGCGGTCGATCAGGTCGGTGGTGTTCTTCTGGCCGATCGCCAGCCCGTCGGCGTGCGCCCGGGCGGCCAGCAGCTGGGCGAAGGCGGCGTTGTGGGACTTGTCGAGGCGGCCGCCGGAGCGCTCGTAGGAGTCCAGGTTGTCGGGCTCGACGGCCTGGTAGCCTTTGGCCGCGCACTCGTCGATCCAGCCGCCCACCACCCCGGCCAGCTCGGTGCGCCTGGCCGCGGTGGACACGTCGAGCAGGGCCTCGCCCCAGTCCTCGTCCATCACCGGGCTGCCCTGGCCGTCGCGCAGCAGCAGCGCCGGGTGGTTGGCCTGCCACCAGGCGGTGGCGTCGGGCTGCGCCTGGAAGGCGTTCAGGTAGCAGACGTTGTACAGCCCGGGGACCGGCGGCGCGGTGTGGTCGCGGGAGACCGCGCCGACGCCGGCGGGCGGCTGGTAGGGGCCGCCGATCTGATAGTCGAAGCCGGTGTCGGGGGTCGGCAGGACGACCTTCCCGGTGCCCGTGGGCGTCGCCCCGGCCGCGACGGAGGGGGAGGCGGACGGGACCGCAGGGGTGGCCGGAGCCGGGGCGGCCTGGGTGCTGGCGGTCGGGACGGTGGCCGCCGAGGACGGGCGGTGTCCGGCGTGGGCGGGCCGGGGGGTGGGGCGGCCGGGGCGCTGGCCGGCCGAGGCGTCGGAGAACGCGAATCCGGCGCCGCAGGCGGCGACCACCCCCACGGCGAGGGCGGCCAGCTGGGCCTTGCG
>NZ_JAIZ01000740.1:0-293 GCF_000710465.2 Kitasatospora sp. MBT63
CACGGTGGTCGGCTCCCGGGTCGGGCGGGGCTGGGCAGAGCGGAGGTGTTCGGTGGGCGTGCGACGGGACGTCAGGGCCTGGGGCCGGGGCGGGTCTCGGCAAAACGGCAGCCGGCCGCGGGCAGTTCCTCGATGACCTCGTTCGCGGAGGCCGGTACACCCAGTCCGGCCACCGCGCAGGCTACCGCCGCCCGCGCCTGCCGCAGACCCGGCGCACCCCAGCCGAGCAGCTCGACCGCCAGCCCGGGGGCGACCAGCAGCCTGCGGTAGTGGCGGCCGGGGGGCGGGGCGGG
>NZ_JAIZ01000740.1:412-2126 GCF_000710465.2 Kitasatospora sp. MBT63
CGGCCGCCATCCGTACCCGCGCGCACTCATGACCGCCGTTGGCCGAACCGACCCGGTCGTAGAGGTAGCCCAGGTACAGCGGACGGCCGATCTCCGCCTGCGCCTCCTCCGCCGACTCGCGGGCCAGCGCCGCACCCGGGTCCCCGCGGTCCTCCGGCTCCAGCGAGCCACCGGGAAGACTGACGATCCCGTCCTTCGGGTTGACCAGGGTGAGCACCCGGCCGTCGGGCGCGAACAGCCAGCCCCAGGACTGCTTCACCGGCAGCCCCGCCGGAACCGGCTCCCCCGGCCGCCAGGGCCAGCCCGCGGTGGGGCGACGCCGTACGCGGCCGAGCAGGTCGGAGATCTCCGCGCTGTACTCGATGCGTCCCATGCGTCTCCCTTCGGGGTGGGGTCGCGGGCGCTGTGGCCGGCGGTCGTCGGTCGTCGGGGGCCACGACCGGCGCCGGGCCACGGAGCCGGGTCGGTGGGGGCCGCCGCGCGCTCTGCCTGTTGATCTTCCCCGAACAGGCGGTCGATGAACAGCCCTGGACCGCCGCCCGGGGCACGGCCGCACCACCGTGGACCGGCGGTGACCAGCCGCCACCGGACGGACGGCCGGAGCACCGGGCCGCCCGCCCCGGCACCCGGTTGCCGCCGCCCGCGGGCCGAGGACCGACCGGCCCCGCAAGGCTCCGCCGGAGCTCTGGCCGGGACACGAGGCGGCCCGGCCGGCGGCGACGCCCACAGGTCGAGGACAGAACCTCCGCCCGCGGGCCGGGCCGACCCTCCCGCCGAAGGCGCACCCAACGGCCCCGCCCGACCGCCGGTCAGGACGCAACGCGGCCCGGCCGTCGCCGGGGCGTGCAGGCCAAGGACACCCCAGTGGGCGCCCCGCCCCCGGCGCCCACGCCCTCGCCCTCGCCCTCGCCGGAGGCCGGGATACCGGACCGACACGGCTCCCCCGACCTCCGCCGGACCGCCGGACCGCCGGACCGCCGGACAGGGGGCGTCTCCGCGACATGCCCGGACCGGCGGGACCGCGGAGCGTTCTCGCAGTGGGCCACCACCGCCCTGGTCGAATCGCCGCTCCCGGCCCGGCCGGCCGGGCCGATGAACCGGCACTCGTCCCACCGGGGCTGCCGACGGTGCCCGGGCCACCCCATCCGCCCGACGCCGCACGGCCGGCCGACCGCACGGATCGGATCGGCAGGTGACTCCGGGGCCCACCCGTTCCACCTCCGGCCGAGCCCCGACGCCCCTCACCGGTCCGAGGCCGTGTCCGACACCCCCACCGGGCGCGCGACGCCGTGCGCCGCACGTACCCCGACGCCGCGAACTCGTCCGACTCCGGCGCGAGGTGTCGGGCGACGGCACCTAGCCGGGGCCCGGCGGCGGGACGGGGAGCCGGAAGCCGGGGCGGACCCGACCGGTCCCGACCGGCGCCGCCCGGGCCGGCGGCAGCACCATCGGCCGCAGGCCGCCCCCGGCGACCGCCCAGCCAAGCACCTCCGCCCCGACGCCCGCCGCCCCGCCGTCCGAGCCCTCCGGCAGCACCCGGTGGAGCAGCAACTCCCCTTCCGCCGCCCCGGCCAGCGCGGCCGCGAGCGTCACGCAGAACGCCTCCGCCGGCCGGCCCGCCACCGACAGCCGGCCCGGCGCCACCGACAGCTCCGTCTCCGCCGCCAGCTCCCCGGCCGCCCGGGACGCCGCCCGCAGCACCAAGCGGTGCCGC
>NZ_JAIZ01000741.1:0-1517 GCF_000710465.2 Kitasatospora sp. MBT63
GTCCCACGTCCCGAGAAGGTTCGATGAACCGCCACTCCAACCGCCTCACCTTCGGGGTGCTGGCGACCGGTGCGGGTGTCTACGCGCTGCTCCAGTCGCTGATCACGCCCGCCCTGCCGACCGTCCAGCACGCGATGCACACCTCGCAGTCCACCGTCACCTGGGTGATGACGGCCTATCTGCTCTCCGCCTCGATCTTCACCCCGATCCTGGGCCGCGTCGGCGACCTGGTCGGCAAGAAGCGCACCCTGGTCGCCTCGCTGGTCGCCCTGCTGGTCGGCTGTCTCGTCGCCGCGCTCGCGCCCAACATCACGGTGCTGATCATCGCCCGGGTGGTCCAGGGCATCGCGGGTGCACTGTTCCCGCTCTCCTTCGGCATCATCCGCGACGAGTTCCCCGCCGAACGGGTGTCCACCAGCATCAGCAACCTGTCCGCCGTGATCGCGGTGGGCAGCGGCCTCGGCATGGTGCTGGCCGGGCCGATCGTCGGCGCCCTGGACTACCGCTGGCTGTTCTGGTTCCCGGTGATCGTGGTCGCCGCCACCGCGGTGATCGCCCACCGCTACATCCCCGAGTCCCCGACCCGGACCTCCGGCAGCGTCAACTGGCTCGCGTCGGTGCTGCTGTCCGGCTGGCTGGTGGCCCTGCTGCTGCCCATCAGCCAGGCCTCCAAGTGGGGTTGGGGCTCCCCCACCGTGCTCGTGCTGCTCACGGCGGCCGTGGTCCTGTTCGCCGCCTGGGTGCTGGCCGAGGCCAGGTCCCGCAACCCGCTGATCGACCTGCGCATCATGCGGCTGCCGGCCGTCTGGACGACCAACGCCGCCGGACTGCTGTTCGGCGGGGGCATGTACGCGGTCTGGGCGTTCCTCCCCGGCTTCGCCCAGACCCCGTCCTCCGCGGGCTACGGCTTCGGCGCGAGCGTGACCGGCGCGGGACTGCTGATGCTGCCGATGCTGGTCGCCATGTTCGTCTCCGGGGTGCTCAGCGGGCGGCTGGCCGGCCGGTTCCCGGCCAAGGCCCAGCTCACCACGGGCGCCGTGCTCGGCGCCGCCGCCTGCGCGATCCTCGCGGGCTGGCACGGGCAGCAGTGGCAGGTGGCGCTGGCCGCCGGCGTCTTCGGCCTCGGCATCGGCCTGGCCTTCGCCTCGATGAGCAACCTGATCGTCCACAGCGTGCCCGCGGCCCAGACCGGCGCGGCCACCGGCATGAACGCCAACATCCGCACCATCGGCGGCTCGATCGGCGCGGCCCTGATGACCGGCCTGGTCACCGGCCACCTCCAGCCCTCCGGCCGCCCGTACGAGTCGGGCTACACCCACGGCTTCGCGCTGCTCGCGGCGTTCTGCCTGGCTGCGGCGTTCGCCGCGCTGCTGGTCCCGGCCCGCCGGACCGCCCCGGCGACGGCACCGGCAACGGCACCGGCAACGGCACCGGCCGGGGAGCCCGCGGCGGCGGCCCGGCCGCAGGCCGTACGGGGCTGACACCTGCGGGCCGCTCCCGCCGCGAGGCCGGGAGCG
>NZ_JAIZ01000741.1:1582-10461 GCF_000710465.2 Kitasatospora sp. MBT63
GCGGCGCGCTCACCCCACGGTGGACCGCACCGCGGTGACCGTCAGCGTCGAGGACCGCGCCGTGAAGCTGCCGCCCAGCGCGTCGACGGCCGCGCCGACCTCGTGCAACACCTGCGCGAGCGCTGTTCGCCGACCGTACGGGCACCCCGCCGGACCCGTCGGCCGTCCGGCGGGTGGTGGGCACCGTCCTCGCCGGGGCGCTGCCGTAACCGCGCCCGCGGCCGCGCCCGCGACCGCCCGTACGGCCGCGTGTTCAGGCCGCTCCGGTGCCGAACGGGCCGCCGGGGCCGAAGGCCAGCGCGGCGAACCGCTCGCCGATGCGCCGGTGGGTGGCGGCGTCCGGGTGGAGCTCGTCGGGCAGCGGCAGCTCGGCGTAGTCCGCCTCGCCGTAGAGGTCCCGGCCGTCCAGGTGGTGCAGGTGGGGGTCGTCGGCCGCGCGGGCGGCGGTGAGCCGGGCCAGTTCCTCCCGGATGACGGTGAGTGTCAGCTTGCCGGCGGCCCGCTCCGCCGGGTCGCCGGTGGCCCGGAACCGCAGCTTCCCGTCGCTGAAGTCCGGCGCGCACGGCCCGGGGGTGTCCTCGTGGATGGGGCACAGGATCGGGGAGACCACCAGCAGCGGGGTGTCGGGGTGGCCGTCGCGGATGGTGTCGAGGAAGCCGTGGACCGCCGGGACGAAGGCGCGCAGCCGCATCAGGTCGGTGTTGACCAGGTTGATGCCGATCTTGACGCTGATCAGGTCCGCGGGCGTGTCCCGGATGGCCCGCGCGGTGAACGGGTCGAGCAGGGCGCTGCCGCCGAGCCCCAGGTTGACCAGTTCCACGCCGCCGCCGGCGGCGGCCAGCGCCGGCCAGGTGGTGGTGGGGCTGTCGGCGTCCGAGCCGTGGCTGATCGAACTGCCGTGGTGCAGCCACACCTTGCGGCCCTGGTCCGACGCCGGTTCGACGGGGGCGTCGGTGCGCAGCGCGACCAGCTCGGTGACCTCCCGGTGCGGGAGCCAGATCTCCACCCGCTTGTCGTCCGCGGGCAGTCCGGCGAACCGGACGGTGGCGACCGGGCCCGGCCGGGTCACCGTCGCGCCGGTGGCCAGGTCCACGGTCATGACCTTGCCGCCGGCGGTGGTGGCCCGGCCGGCCCGGTGGCCGTCGACCACCAGGTCGTACACGCCGTCGGGCCGGGGCGGGACGCCCGGGTAGGCCAGTTTGGTGGGCAGCACATCCAGTTCGACGACGGTCGCCCGGGTGGCGAGGACCAGCCGGACCCCCGAGGGCTGGGCCGCGGCCATGGCCAGCTGCCCGTTGGCGCACTGGGCCCGGGCCCGGGCGGGCAGCCGGTGCGGCAGCAGGCCGTGCTCGGTGCGTTCCAGGTCGAGGGCGCCGCGCAGCAGGGCCGCGGTGATGGGCGTCTCGGTGAGTGCGCCGAGCTGCGGGGAGGTCCGGGGTGCCGCGGGGTCCGCGGCGGCGCCGTCGTCGGTTCGGGTGTCCATCCCCGCACCCTGCTGACCGGGTCAGGGGTTGCGCAACTGCTTTCCGGCCTCAGGCCGCGGTGCGCGGGCCGAAGTCGACGTCCGCGGTGGCGACCGTACCGCCCGTACGGCCGGGCGCCGAGTGGTGCTGCCAGTACAGGTTGGTGTGGGCGATGACCTGCTCGGGCGTCGGCGCGCCGTACGCCGACAGGTCCTCGGTGGTGTGGGCGTCGCCGACCAGGGTCGCGTCGTAGCCGCGGGTGATCGCGCCGTGCAGGGTCGAGCGGATGCAGGCGTCGGTCTGCGCACCCGCGACGTAGAGGTGGCCGACGCCGCGGGCGGCGAGCACCGCCTCCAGGTCGGTGTCCTCGAAGGAGTCGCCGTAGGCCTTCTGCACCAGCGCCTCGGGCTCCTGGCGGACCAGCTCGCCCACGTACTGCCAGCTCTCGGTGCCGCTGCGGAGCTCGTCGTCGTTGTGCTGGACCCAGACGACGTCGACCCCGGCGGTGCGCGCCCGCTCGACCAGGGCGGCGATGTTGGCGATGACGGTGTCGCGGTCGTGGGCGTGGGCCACGACGCCGTTCTGCACGTCGATGACGAGCAGGGCGGTGTTGGGTCGGTCGGCCAGCGTGGTCATGGTTCCCCCCGGGGGTGTGCGGATCACGGTCCCGACGATGCTATGCCCCGGGCCCCGCGGCGGGGGCGGGAGCGGCCGCGGACGGCCGCTCGCGGCGCGCGGTGTCACGATGGAGCCCGGGGGCCGGTGACGGGAGGCGTTCATGGGCCGCGACTACCAGTTCCACCGCGAGCACGCCGGCTGTTCGGTGACGGCCGTGGTGCACCTGGGCACCGTACGGGAGCTGGAGCTCCTGGTGAACGGGAAGCCGGTGGGGTTCGAACGGCTCCACGGCCACCACGCCGGGGCCCGGACGCTCACCACGGTGCTGCCGACCGATCCGCCCGTCGGCATCGACGTCCGGCTGGAGCTGCCGGGGGCGATGCGCGGGGACCCGGTCTGCGTCCTGGCCGACGGTGACCGGCAGTGGCCGATGCCGCTACGGCCGGTGCCCCGCACCGCGCGGCCGACCGAGGCGTCCTGGTACAGCTGACACCCGGGCCCGCGGACGCCGCGCCGCCCCGGCCCCGGTGTGCCACCGTGGGAGGAAGGGGGTGCCAGGACCGTCTGCTGCGAGAGGAGCGGCCATGTCATCGAAGCGTCGCCGCAAGAAGAAGGGCCGCGCGAGGCGCAAGGCCAACCACGGCCGTCGGCCGCAGTGCTGAGCGACTCCACCCGCCCGACCACCCGGACCCGCCGTCGCAGCGCCGCTGCCACGGCGGGTCAGCCGATTCTGACGCCGATCAGGCAGGTGTCGTCGTCGGTGTCCGCGCTGCTGTAGCGGAGCAGGTGGTCCAGGCGGTGCTCGAGTTCGGCGGGGTCGTCGGACGGTGGCGGGGCCTGGGCGGTGGCCAGCAGGCTGTGCAGGGAGGCCTGCAGGGAACGGTCGCGGCGTTCGATCAGGCCGTCGGTGTACATCATCAGGGTGTCGCCCGGGATCAGCTGGATCTCGCCCTCCTCGTAGTCGGCCTGGTCGATCGCGCCGAGCAGGATGCCGCCGAGGTCGGGCAGCGTCCGCGCCGCTCCGTCCCGGAGCAGGACCGGTGGCAGGTGGCCCGCCCGGGCCCAGCGCAGCCGGCGGGTGGCCGGGTCGTAGACGCCGCAGACGGCGGTGGCGGTGACGTTGTCGGTCAGGTGGTGGGTGACGCTGTTGAGCCAGGCCAGCAGCTGGGCCGGTCCGGCGCCGGTGGCGGCGAGGCCGCGCAGGGCGTTGCGGAGCGCGACCATGCCGGTGGCGGCGTCGATGCCGTGGCCTGCCACGTCGCCGACGCAGAGCAGGATCTGGCCGCTGGGCAGGGCGAGCGCGTCGTACCAGTCGCCGCCGACCAGGTGGTCCTTCTCGGCGGGGCGGTAGCGGACGGCGACCCTCAGGTCGTTCAGGGTCAGCGGGCCGCGGCTGGGCGGCATGATGGCGTGCTGGAGCTGGAGGGCGAGCCGGCTGCGTTCGGCGGCCTGGGCCTCGGTGTGGGCGAGTTGGTCGCGGGTGGCGGCGAGGGCGACCTCGGTCCAGTGCTGGGCGGAGATGTCCTGGTAGGCGCCGCGGACGCCGGCCAGGCGGGACTGCTCGTCGAGGACGGGTTCGGCGACCACCCGGATGTAGCGGGCGACACCGTCGGCGCGCTGGAGCCGGAACGCCGTGGACGCGGCGCGCCGGTGGTGCAGCACGGTGCGCAGGAAGCGCCCGATGGCGTGGGCGTCGTCGGGGTGCGCGTGCTCGGGCAGTTGGTGCAGCGCGATCGGGCGGGCGGTGGGCGGCAGACCGTGCAGCTCGAACAGCGGCTCGTTCCAGGCGATCTGGCCGGTGGTCAGGTTCTCCTCGAAGCCGCCGATCCGGCCGAGGCGCTGGGCGTGCTGGAGCAGCCGGGCGACCCGCGGGGTGCCGTCGTCGAGGCGCCAGACGACGGCCAGGTGCCGGCCGTGGCGGCTGATGCTGACCCGGGCCTCGGTGGTCAGCGGGACGCCGTCGACCAGGGCCGCCAGCCGCATGCTCTCGGCGCGGAACGGTTCGCCGGTCGCGAAGACGTGCTCGACCTTCTCGAAGAGTCCGCCGGGTTCGGCGGCCAGCGGGTAGGCGTCGAGCAGCCGGGTGCCGACCACGGCGCCGGGCCGGCGGCCGGCGAAGTCGACGAAGCCGGGGTTGACGTGCCGGATCAGGAAGCGCAGGGGCAGGTCGGGCGCGCCGGTGAGGGGTTCCAGGACGAGGCAGGGGTCGTGGAGGCCGTCGGCGAGCTGGAGCAGTTCGGTGAGCTGCTGGTCGGCGCTCTCGCCGGCCGGGTGTCCGGGCCCGGTGGCGGGCTGTGATTCGAGGGCGGTGGCGCACAGTTCGGCCAGTGCCTCGATCTGGCGGCGTTCGGGCCGGCTGTGCGGGGGCAGTTCGCCGCTCCAGCAGATCTCCAGGGCGCCGATGATCCGGCCGGCCGAGCCGACGGGGAGGGCGACGCGTCCGCCGGAGAGCTGGTGGTGGCCGATGGACGGCAGGCCGGCGTCGGCCAGTGACGGGTAGTCGGCGGTGTGGCGGCGGTCGAGCGCCTGGCGGGCGGGGGTCGGTACGCCGGGTGGTACGTAGCGCCAGCGGGCCGGTTCGCCCGCGTCGAAGCCGGCGCTGCCGGCCAGCGAGAGCGACTGGTCGGGGTGGGCGGCCCAGATCGCGACCGCCTCCGCGCCGAGCGGCCGCAGGGCGTGGTCCAGCATCGAGGCGGCGACCGCCTCGGCGTCGGCCCCGGCGAGGGCGCCGGCCTCGGCGGCGCGCAGCCGCAGGCCGACCGAGGGGGCGTCCGGGGCGGTGGCCGCGGTGACGAACTCGCGGGCGGCGGCGGCGATCCGGTCGGCGGACCGCCGGTTGACCAGGTCGGCCGCCAGTTCCAGGACGGAGAGGCCGGCCTGTTCGGCGAGGGTGTCGAGCTGTCCGGCCGCCTGGGTCGGGCTGCAGCTGAGCCGTTCGATCAGGATGCCGATGGCCATCTCGACCAGGGCGCGGCCCTCGGTCCCGGCCTGGGCCCGTTCCAGTTCGTCGCGCAGCCGCTCGACGGTGCTGGCGAGCCGGCCGACCGCGCGGGGGTCCCAGGGGGTGAGGCCGTCGGTGGTGAGGCCGTCGGTGGCGGAATCGGCCCCCGGGTCCCGGGCGAGGACGGCGACGCCGGGCGCCGGGTCGGGGGCCGGTTCGCCGGGGCCGTCTGTGTCGGGGCGGGGGCCGGCGGGTCCTGGTCCGCTCTGGTGGGGGTCGTGCACGACGGGTTGCTCCTCGGGTGTCGGGGCACCGGTCGGGCGCCGAACGGCCGGGCGGACGCGGGTCAGACGGTCAGCCGGCTCTTGATCCGGGCCATCAGGTCGTGCGCGTCCACCGGCTTGGTGACGTAGTCGCTGGCGCCGGCGGCGAGGCTCTTCTCGCGGTCGCCGACCATCGCCTTGGCGGTGACGGCGATGATCGGCAGGTCGGCGTGTTCGGGCATCGCGCGGATCGCCGCGGTGGCCGTGTACCCGTCCATCTCGGGCATCATCACGTCCATCAGGATGACGTCGATCCCGGGGTGGGCGGCCAGGGTGTCGATCGCGGCGCGGCCGTTCTCGGCCTGCAGCACGCGCATGCCGTGGAGTTCGAGGATGCCGGTGATGGCGTAGAGGTTGCGGTCGTCGTCGTCGACCACCAGGACGGTCCGGCCGGCGAAGGCGGTGTCGAGGTCGTCGGCGGCCGGCTGGGCGGCGGCCTCGGCGCGGACCGGGGGCAGCACGTCTCCGGGCCGCTCGGCGCTCAGGTGCAGGGCGATCCGTTCGCGCAGCTCGTCGAGGCTGGAGATGAGTTCCAGCGGGCGGCCGGCCGCGCGGTCGTGCAGGGCCTGCTCCTCGTCGGTGCCGAGGCGGCGGCCGTGGTGGGCGAGGACGGGCACGCCGCGCAGGGCCGGGTCGCGGTGCATCTCGCCGAGGAAGCGTTCGGCGGCCCCGTCGGGCAGGTCGAGTTCGAGGACCACGCAGTGGCAGGGGGTGGTGGCCAGTGCGGCGGCCGCCTCCTGCGCGCCCACGGCGGTGACCAGTTCCACCGGGCCGCGGGTGTCGCCGCCGCGGGGGTGGCCGCCGGGGTCGGCGAGGTCGGCCAGCGCGCTCTCGGCGACCAGCGAGAGCAGGCCGCGGGGACGGTCCTCGACGACCAGCAGCCGGCGCGGCCGGACCGGCGCGGCGGCGGGTGCGGCGGGGGTGGTGCGCCGTTCGCCACCGGCGGGGGCGCTCACGGCCTCGGGCTCGGTCCGGGTGCCGGGGACGCCGGGTCCGGCGAGGTCGGCGCGGTCGGCGGGCAGGTACAGGGTGAAGGTGGAGCCCTGGCCGACGGTACTCTCGGCGGTGATCACCCCGCCGAGCAGGAAGGCGATCTCGCGGCTGATCGACAGTCCGAGGCCGGTTCCGCCGTACCGGCGGCTGGTGGTGCCGTCGGCCTGCTGGAAGGCGCCGAAGACGGTCTCCAGGTGCTGCGGGGCGATGCCGATGCCGGTGTCGTGGACCCGGAACGCGATCACCGGGCCGCCGCGCCGGGCCGCCTCGGGTGCCTGCCGCTCCTCGACCAGCCCGATCCGCAGCTCCACCCCGCCGCGCTCGGTGAACTTGACGGCGTTGGAGAGCAGGTTGCGCAGCACCTGCCGGAGCCGGTAGTCGTCGGTCAGCAGGCCCTCCGGTACCTCGGGGGCCAGGGTCACGTCGAAGGTCAGGCTCTTCTGGCCGGTCAGCGGCCGGAACGTCGACTCGACGTAGTCCAGCAGCCGGCGCAGCGGCACGTGCTCGGGGCTGATGTCCATCTTGCCGGCCTCGACCTTGGAGAGGTCCAGGATGTCGTTGATCAGCTGCAGCAGGTCGGAGCCGGCGGAGTGGATGATGCCGGCGTACTCGACCTGCTTGGCGGTCAGGTTGCGGGCCGGGTTCTGGGCGAGCAGCTGGGCGAGGATCAGCAGGCTGTTGAGCGGGGTGCGCAGCTCGTGGCTCATGTTGGCGAGGAACTCGGACTTGTACTTGGAGGCCAGTGAGAGCTGGTGGGCGCGGTCCTCGAGTTCCTGCCGGGCCTGCTCGATCTCCAGGTTCTTGGTCTCGATGTCGCGGTTCTGCGCGGCCAGCAGCTCGGCCTTGTCCTCGAGTTCGGCGTTGGACTCCTGGAGTTCCTCCTGCCGGGCCTGCAGTTCGCGCGAGCGGGCCTGCAGTTCGGCGGTCAGCCGCTGGGACTCGCCGAGCAGTTCGTCGGTCCTGGCGTTGGCGACGATGGTGTTGACGTTGACGCCGACGACCTCCATCAGCTGTTCCAGGAAGTCCCGGTGGACCTGGGTGAAGGCGCGGACGGTGGCCAGCTCGATCACGCCGAGCACCTGGTCCTCCACCACGATCGGCAGGACCACCAGCGAGACGGCCTCGGTGCGGCCGAGGCCGGAGGAGACCGTCACGTAGCCGGGCGGCAGGTCGTCGACGGCGATGGTGCGGCGGCTGCGGGCCGCCTGGCCGACGAAGGACTGGCCGAGCCCGAAGCGCCGGACGGCCGCCCCGTCGTGGCGGGCGTAGGAGCCGATCAGGTTGAGGTGGGTGGTGTCCTCGCTCTCCTCGGCGAGGTAGAACGCGCCGTACTGGGCGTGCACCAGCGGGGTCAGCTCGTCCATGACCAGCTCGGCGACCACGTCGAGGTCGCGCTGGCCCTGCATCAGGCCGGAGATCCGGGCCAGGCTGGACTTGAGCCAGTCCTGTTCCTCGTTGGCGCGGGTGGTCTCGCGCAGCGACTCCACCATGAAGTTGACGTTGTCCTTGAGGTCGGCGACCTCGCCGGAGGCGTCCACGGTGATCGAGCGGGTCAGGTCGCCGGCGGCGACGGCGCTGGTCACCTCGGCGATGGCACGGACCTGGCGGGTGAGGTTGCCGGCCAGTTCGTTGACGTTCTCGGTGAGCCGCTTCCAGGTGCCGGAGACGCCCTCGACCTCGGCCTGGCCGCCGAGCCGGCCTTCGCTGCCGACCTCACGGGCCACCCGGGTGACCTCCGCGGCGAACGAACTCAGCTGGTCGACCATGGTGTTGATGGTGGTCTTGAGTTCCAGGATCTCGCCGCGGGCGTCGACGTCGATCTTGCGGGTGAGGTCGCCGTTGGCGACGGCGGTGGTCACCTGGGCGATGTTGCGGACCTGGCTGGTGAGGTTGTGGGCCATGAAGTTGACGTTGTCGGTGAGGTCCTTCCAGGTCCCGGCGACGTTGGGGACCCGGGCCTGCCCGCCGAGGGTGCCCTCGGTGCCCACCTCGCGGGCGACCCGGGTCACCTCGTCGGCGAACGCGGAGAGCGTGTCGACCATGGTGTTGATGACGCCGGCCAGCGCGGCGACCTCGCCCTTGGCCTCGACGGTGATCTTCTGCGACAGGTCGCCCTTGGCGACGGCGGTGGCGACCTGGGCGATCGAGCGGACCTGTCCGGTCAGGTTGGAGGCCATCACGTTGACGTTGTCGGTGAGGTCCTTCCAGGTACCGGAGACGCCGCGGACGGTCGCCTGGCCGCCGAGGTTGCCCTCGGTGCCGACCTCGCGGGCGACGCGGGTCACCTCGTCCGCGAACGCCGACAGCTGGTCGACCATCGTGTTGATGGTCTCCTTGAGCTCCAGGATCTCCCCGCGCGCGTCCACCCTGATCTTCTGCGACAGGTCGCCGCGGGCGACCGCGGTGGTGACCTCGGCGATCGAGCGGACCTGGGCGGTCAGGTTGTCCGCCATCACGTTGACGGACTCGGTGAGGTCGCGCCAGGTCCCGGAGACGTCCCGGACGTCGGCCTGCCCGCCGAGCCGGCCCTCGGTCCCCACC
>NZ_JAIZ01000741.1:10553-58081 GCF_000710465.2 Kitasatospora sp. MBT63
TCGGCGACCGCGGTGGCGACCTGCGCGATCGAGCGGACCTGGTCCGTGAGGTTGCCGGCCATCGAGTTGACCGAGTCGGTGAGGTCGCGCCAGGTCCCGGAGACGCCCTTGACGTCGGCCTGCCCGCCGAGCCGGCCCTCGGTCCCCACCTCACGGGCCACCCGCGTCACCTCGCCCGCGAACGAACCCAGCTGGTCGACCATCGTGTTGATGGTCTCCTTGAGTTCCAGGATCTCGCCGCGCGCATCGACCGTGATCTTCTGCGACAGGTCGCCCCTGGCGACCGCCGTGGTCACCTGGGCGATGTTGCGGACCTGGTTGGTCAGGTTGCCGGCCATGAAGTTGACCGAGTCGGTGAGGTCGCGCCAGGTCCCGGCCACCCCGGGGACCTGGGCCTGCCCGCCGAGCCGGCCCTCGCTGCCGACCTCACGGGCGACGCGCGTCACCTCGCCCGCGAACGAACCCAGCTGGTCCACCATCGTGTTGACGGTGTTCTTCAGCTCCAGGATCTCGCCGCGGGCCGCCACGTCGATCTTCTGGGAGAGGTCGCCCTTGGCCACCGCCGTGGCGACCTGGGCGATGTCCCGCACCTGGGAGGTGAGGTTGCCCGCCATCGCGTTGACCGAGTCGGTCAGGTCCTTCCAGGTGCCCGACACCCCCGGCACCTCGGCCTGCCCGCCCAACTGCCCCTCGGTGCCCACCTCGCGGGCCACCCGGGTCACCTCGGAGGTGAACAGCGACAGCTGGTCGACCATGCCGTTGAACACCAGGGCGATCTCGCCGAGCAGGCCGTTGGCCTCGACCGGGAGCGTGGTCCCGAAGTCGCCGTCCCGTACGGCGGTCAGACCGGCCAGCAGCAGCCGCAGTTCGGGCTCGCCGACCCGCACCGCGTCGAGGCGCACCGCGTCGGGGTCCGCGCCGTCGGCGTGCGGTCCGCCGGCGTTCGGCCGGTCGGCGTGCGCTCGGTCGGCCGGCGCTCCGTCGAGGTGCGGCCGGTCGGCCCGTACGCCCTGCGCGGGCACCTCGGGGGCCGGTACCCCGTCGACCGGCGCACCGGCGGTCGCCACAGTGTCGGCCGTCGCGGCACCCGGGCCGGTCGCAGGAGCGGACTTGGTCGAGCCAGCCATGGAACGTCGCCTCCGTGGCGGGCTGTGCCCCCGCCGTTGCCACCCCGGCCCGCGGCGCCGACAGGTCGCGCCGGGCGTCTCGGGTTCACTCGCCGACACGGGAACGTGCCGCCTGGAGGCTACCCGACGGGTTCCACCGGGTGCGAACACTTCACGACATGTGTGCAGGACCCGCCGCAAGTCCGGGCAGCTCGAGCTCCGCCCAGACCACCTTCCCGGACGCGTCCGGTCCCGGGGTGCAGCCCCACCGGCTGGCGAGCATCGCCACGGCGCGCAGCCCGTAGCCGCCCGGGCGGCCGGGCAGCTGCGGCGGGATCCGGGCGGGGACCTGCGCAGCGGGGGCCGGCGGGGTCGGTGGGGCCATCGGGACCAGCGGGGCGGGGGCGGCCGGGCTCAGGTCGGTGACCTCGATGCGCAGCGTGTGCGCGGCGACGGCGATCACCAGTTCGGCGGCGCCGCCCGCGTGGCGGCAGGCGTTGGTGACGAGTTCGGAGACGACGAGCAGCACGTCCTCGGTCCGGGCCCGCCGCTGCGCGTCGTCGGCCGGGAGCCAGCCCCATTCCCGCAGGACGGAGGCGGCGTGGTCGCGGCTGCGGCCGATGGCGCCGGCCCGGCCGGACAGCGCGAGGCGGCGGACCGGGCCCGGCCGGAGGGCGGACGCGGCGCCGACGGCGGCCGTGGTGGTGCCCTGGTCCGTGTCCATGTCGCGCCCGCCTCTCCCGACGGCACCGGCCGGCCGGTGCCGGACTTCCCGTACGTCCGTCTGCCCTCCCGTCTGCCCTCCCGCACCGCGGGAACACCTCACCGTCGCCCCGCACCACGGCCGTCCCGGCCGCGGCCGCAACCGGGCGGAAACCGAGGTGACTATCCGGCCGGAAGCGGGGCAGGCGAGGCCCTGTCAACGATTTGGAGGTCGTTCACCATGGTTCCTCTTCTGCTGGTCCTTCTGCTGGCCGTGATCCTCTTCGGCGCGGGTTTCGCCCTCAAGGCGCTCTGGTGGGTGGCGGTCATCGTTCTGGCGGTGTGGCTGATCGGGTTCGTGGCCCGGGGCACCGGCGCTTCCGGCAGCCGGGGCCGCTGGTACCGCTGGTGACCGACCGCGGTGACGTAGGCCGGTGACAGTCGAGGGGGCGCGCCTCCCGGGGCGCGCCCCCTCGTCCGTGTCCACGCCCTGCCGCGCCTCCGCGCACCCGCCGGCTCCGCCCGGTCGAGGTGCCGCGGCCCGTGGTGCGAGGATGGAAGCCGACGGCATCCGGCGGTCCGGCCGTCCGCCCACCTCGCGGCCCGGCCGGGACGGGCCGGCAGGAGGATCCCATGACAGCTCCCCTTCGCGGCCGGCCCGGCCCCGTGAGCGGCGGGCCGGACCTCGGGCCGGGCCCCGGGACGCAGGTCCTGCGGGTGGCCGTGGTCGGCTCGGGCCCGGCCGGCCTGTACACGGCCGAGGCACTGGTCAAGCAGACCGCGCAGGCGGCTCAGGCCGCCGACGGCGCTGCGGTGCGGGTGACGGTGGACGTCCTGGACCGCCTGCCCACCCCGTACGGTCTGGTGCGCTACGGCGTCGCCCCCGACCACCCGTCGATCCGGTCGATCGCCGACTACCTCCGGCGGGTGCTGGAGGACCCCCGGGTGCGGTTCCTCGGCGGGCTGCGGCTCGGCGGCGAGGTGACCCGCGAGATGCTGCTGTCCTGCTACGACGCGGTGGTGTACGCGACCGGCGCCCCGCTGGACCGGCGGCTGGGCGTGCCCGGCGAGGAACTGCCGGGCAGCGCGGCGGCCGCCGACTTCGTGCGCTGGTACTGCGGGCACCCGGACGCCGACCCCGGCCGGTTCGCCCTGGACGCGGTCTCGGTAGCGGTGATCGGGGCCGGCAACGTGGCGCTGGACGTGGCCCGGGTCCTGGCCCGCCCGGCCGCCGACTTCGGCCCGACCGACGTACCGGATCCGGTGCTCGCCGCGCTGGCCGCCAGCCGGGTCCGGGAGATCCACGTGATCAGCCGCCGGGGGCCCGCCGAGGCCCGGTTCACCACCAAGGAGCTGCGCGAACTCGGCGGGCTGCCGGGTGTCGACATCGCCGTCGACGCCTCGCCCGGCCACCTCGCCGGTGCCTTCCCGGGGGACGCCGGTGCCTCCCCGGGGGACGGCGTGCGGCCCCCCGGTGCGGACCCGGCGGACCGCCGGGTCCGGGGCAACCTGGCCGTCGTGGCCGACTGGGCCGCCCGGGGGCCCCACGGCGGCGGCCGCCGGGTGTGCTTCCGGTTCTGGCGCCGCCCGGTGGAGATCCTCGGGCCGGGGCGGGTGACGGCGCTGCGGCTGGAGCGGACCGCCCCGGGCGCGGCGGGCGGGGCCGTGGGCACCGGGGTGTACGACGTCCTGCCCGTCCAGCTGGTGCTGCGTTCGGTCGGCTACCGCTCCGCGCCGCTCGCCGGGGTGCCCTTCGACGAACGGCGTGCCGTGGTCCCCAACGCCGAAGGGCGGGTCCTGGGCGCCGACGGCCGGCCCCGGCCGGGCGAGTACGTCGCCGGCTGGCTGAAGCGCGGGCCCTCCGGCGTGATCGGCACCAACAAGGCGGACGCCGCGCAGACCGTCCGTTCGCTGCTCGCCGACCGGCTCCCGGGCGGCGCCCCGCCCCACCACGCGGACCCCGGCGCGCCACCGCTGGCCGAGCGGCTCGCGGCCCGCGGGGTCCGTCCGGTGACGTACGCCG
Source organism: Kitasatospora sp. MBT63 (assembly GCF_000710465.2). Classification (GTDB taxonomy): domain Bacteria; phylum Actinomycetota; class Actinomycetes; order Streptomycetales; family Streptomycetaceae; genus Kitasatospora. Next base: position 14,385 of record NZ_JAIZ01000741.1, read on the forward strand.
AGTGGCTGGGCATCGACGAGCGCGAGCACCGGACCGCCGCCGCGCTCGGCCGCGGCGAGCGGGTCAAACTGAGCGGCTGGGACGCCCTGAACACGGCCGGCGGCCACCCGCGATCCGGCTGAACGACCCACGGGATCGGGTGAGTTCACGCGAAACCCGCACGGAGCGGGCGCGGGCTTGCCAGATTGTGGGGATGAGCCACCCACCGACCATCGAGGACCGGGCCGCGACGGCCGGATCGGGCCGCACCCGGACGACGATCGCCAACCCGTGGATCGGCGGCCTGATCGGTCTGCTGCTCGGCGCCCTGGTCACCGCCTCCACCATCCTGCTCACCGTCCACCCGGCCGCCGCGCCGTCCGGTACCACCGGCGGCCCGCTCACAGCGCCGTCCGAGCTGCCCGGATTCACCACCTACCGGTCGGCGGTGACCGCGCTCGACGCGGACAAGGGCGCGGCGGAGGGCGACCGGGTCACCGACGAGGACACCCGCACCGCCGAGCAGCTCTCCGAGGCGTACGGCGGCGCCGCCGGGCTCGCCCGGCGCTACGCGGACCGGCAGCTGGAGCAGACCTTCCTGCTGGTGGCCGTCCGCGCCAACACCCCCGGCCCCTGGGTCGCGTACCAGGACGCGGCGCGGCTCGGGCTGGTCCGGGCGCCGGAGGAGGTGCGGCGCATCGGCGAGGTGTCCTGTCTGATCGCCAACCAGCCGACCAACGCGGGCGGCACACCGGCGGACGACACCGTCAACGTGGTGCTCTGCCAGCGCGCGGCCCGCGGGCTGACGGTCCAGATCCGGTACCCCGGCGGCGACCTGCGCAACCGGCCGGAGCAGATCGCGGAGCTGATCGACACGGTCTGGTCCCAGCTCTCCTGACGCCCGGTCACACCGTCCGGGCTACACCCGCTGCAAGTCGGCGCGCGCCGGTGCCGCGGCCCACGCCAGCGAGTACCAGGAGAGCACTGCCAGCACCAGCACGCTCGGGAGTTCGGCGCAGTAGGCCAGGACCTGGGCGGTGAGCAGCGGGGCGCCGCGGTGCGCGGACCAGAGGTCGAAGAAGGCGTCCATGAACAGCAGCACGGCGGTCGCGGAGGCGATCGGGCTGGTCGCCCGGTGGCGGCGGCGGACCAGCGCGGCGAGCAGGAGCAGCGCCGTCACCTCGATGAGGTCGAGCCAGACCCAGGAGTTGGACAGGTTGCGGGCACCGAAGTGGCCCTTGGCGGTGAGCGCGAGCACGACGATCCAGGGCAGCAGCAGCACCGCGGCGGCCCGCAGGGCGACCGGCAGGCGGCGGCGGATCGCCGGTTCACGGGCGTCGAGCGCGCTGCGGAGACCGGACATCCGCCGATCCTAACCGGGGGCGGGCCGGCGCCCGGCCCGGGCCCCGCTCCTCGGGGAGGTCGGGCGTCAGGGGTCGAGGCCTTCGACGACGGCGACGGTCACCGCGGCGTAGGCGGCGTGCGGCACGATGTCGGCGATCCAGTCCTTGAGCGCCCAGGTGCGCGGGTCGGTGACCTTGAGGACGGTCATCGGGCCGTTGGTGCCGATCAGCGCGCCGACGCCAGCCACGACGTAGGTGACGGCGGTGGACGGACGCCAGCCCGCCGCGCGCGCCACTCCCAGGGCCACCCCCATGCCGACCCCGGCCGCGATCCCGGTCAGCGGGCCGAGGCCCGCGGTGCGGTTCTCCCGCTCCTTCCGGTCCCCGGGCACCTGGACGTGCACGGCCTCGGAGAGCTTCTCGACGGTCACCTCGGGGGTCGAGCTCGCGGGCCGGGCCCGGACGACCATGTCGAGGTAGCCGACGGTGTTCAGCGCCGTCGTACCGGCGGCGCCGGCGGCGGCTCCGGCCAACGCGCCCTGCAGCAGCGTCGTCATGGCTTCTCCCGTGGGCTGGGTGGGGGGCGCGAGCAGGCGGGCCGTACGGTGGCATCGGGGGCGCTGTGTCAGCAGCCCCGGGCCGAGGCTACGGCGCCGCACGCCCGTCACGGCAGCCCGGCGCCCGCGAACACGCCAATCCAGTCAACACCCGGCCACCGACCGACGCCACCGGGCTCCCGCACGCCCCGGGGGCGGTGCTGCGTTCCGGGAACTCGCCTGTGTCGGGCGGCCCGGTCCCTCCCGCCGCCGCCGAGAGAAGTCGTGCTCAGAGCCGTGGAAAGCCGCGACGCGGAGCATTGCGACTGGCCTCGGAGGCCGCGTGGTCAATGGCGCGGGACATTCGCCGAGGTACGCCGGAGCCCGGTTGACGCCGGAGCCGGTGACGCTGTGCGGCCGATCGACAGCTCGCGTGGCGGAGGCGCCCGGGCTGTAGGCCTCGATGGAGAGCAACGCCGAACCCACCGACGTCGGCCGCCGCGCCTGAGCAGTCCGGCGGTCCTTGGCTGCGGACTCGATTTCATGCCGCTCAAACGCCAGGATTTGCACCTGTGCAACCATCAGCTGTCGCAACATCCCCCTGCCAAGGCGACCGGGGCCTGATGGTCGGTCAGCGGCCGATTCGGTCCGCGTCATAGACGCAGGCCGTCACCGGGTAGCCCAATCGCCCCTTGCCGACGATCGCATAAACATGTCCTGCTGGCACCAGATCCACCTTCACGGTCCGGCATACCACGCACGCCCGGCCGTGCAGCTGCGCGGTGTTCACCAGGATCTGGTGAAGCATCCCGCCCGGCGGCTCCCACTCGACCCAGCTGGCGCCGCGGACCTGCCGTAGCGTCCGGGCGAGAAGCTGCACGTCGACGAAGCACTCCGGGTGATCCGGGTCCGGCGGCACGAGCCAGTACGGGCCGGGCGGGTGCAACACCGCTGCACCCGGAACCGCGAGGTGATGGCCGACGCCGAGCAGTTGCGCAGGCTCCTCGAAGGCGCCCGGGCCTGTACCGGCGGCCACGAGGAAGTACAGACGCGGCTCGCGCGATGCATCGCGGATGACCGGCCCAGGGCTGTGCCCTGTCTCGGCGTCGATCAGGGCGAGCGCGGCCAATCCGATGTGCTGAGCCACCCGGACAGCGTCCCAGTCCGCGCCGGCGGCGACCGGCACCACCGTGTCGTCCGGCGGCATCCACCCCGGCACCTGCTGTCCGCGCTCCGTCTCCATCTGCACCTCTCCTGACGTTCCGGCTGGTCAGGAAAGTGTGATCGCCACCGGGCCCGGCAACTCACACAGCGGCGTGTCAGTGCCTGGTCACAGCCCCAGCCACATCGCATACCCGGACACGGTGTCGGTCAGGGACGGCTGGACTCGCAGGACGCCGGCCATGGTCTCCCGCACGGCGGGGCTGTGCCGGGCCTGCTGCGGCGCGAGCTGCCGAGCCACGAGCAGGCTGCGGAACGCCCCGTCGGTGCGGCCGGTCCACAGCTGCGCCCGGGCGATCTCCGCGTGATGGTGTGCGGCCCGGGAGGCCGGCCAGTCGTCCGGGCGATGTCGAGGGCCTGCCGGTACATGTCCTGGTCGATCAGGCAGCTGACTTCGTGGACCGCGACGTTGGTCGGACCGAAGGACAGCCACATCAGCTCGGTCACCTCACCCGGTGCGGTCCGCGATCCGCCGGGCCTCCCCGATGTTGCCTTCGACCGCCTCCGGGTGCTGCGCCCGCGCGGCGAGCACGGCGGCGGCGAGGTGGACCTGCCCCGTGACGGTGTCGCGCACGAGGCCTTGGTCGGCCTGGGCGGCGGTCGTCCGGGCGAGCTCGGCGATCCGGATACCCGTCCGATATTGCCCGGCCCGCAGGTAGGCCAACGCGCGGTTGTACAGGCGGATCGTGGCGGTCGCGGCGTCGGACGCCCGGTCTGCGGCCCAGCCCATCCGGTCGAGTGCGATGCTGCCGAGATCGTGGAATCCGAGCTTCGAGGCCACGTCGAACCCGCAGCGGTACTGGGTGGCCAGGGCCAGCCACAGCCGCTGGTCCCCGGTCGTGTGCGCTGCGGTGGTGGTCTCGCTGATCAGCCCGGCCAATTCGGCTGCAGCGGCCCGAAGGTCCGAGGCGCGGATCAGTCGGCAGATCCGTTCGGTGTGCTCCACCAAGTCGGCGGGCGGGCGGGGTGCGACGTCCGGGTCCGCCCCCAGGTCGAAGAGGTCGAGGGCTTCGCGGATCGGCTGGATCAGACCGTCGAGCTGGTCCCGGCGGAGCTCCTCGAGGTACGGCCGGCCTTGCAGGTCGGCAACCGGGACGGAGAGCGCCCGGGCCAGCGCGGCGAGGACGGCCGGGCCGGCCTGCCGCTTGCCCTGCTCGACCTGCGACACCATCGACACGGACACCTGCGCGGCCTGTGCCAGCCCGGTCTGGGTCAGGTGCCGGAGCTTCCGCGCCCGGGCCACCCGCTTGCCCACGGTCTCCGGCTCGAAGTCCACCTGCACGGCCCACCTCCACGCGCCCGACGTCCCGTCAGACGGTACTCGGACCAGTCCGGTGCGGGGCCGTGAACTGTTCACACTTGCACCCGCCCCGGGGCGAGAGGTTGCATGGCCGCATGCCCGCTCCCGTGCTGTACCTGCTCGGCTCCGCCGCCCCGCCGATCCTGGACGCGACGAAGGTCATCACCCAGGCCCAGGCTCGCGGATGGGACGTCGTCCTCGGCCTGACCCCGACCGCCGCGGACTGGCTGCACGGCGACCTGGCCCACCTGGAGGAGCTGACCGGGCACCCGGTGAAGTCCCGGTACCGGCGGCCGGGCGAGCCCAACCCGCTCCCGCCGGCCGACACGATCCTGTTCGCCCCCGCTACGCTGACCTCGATCAACTCGCTGGCGCTCGGGATCACCACCTCGTGGGCCATCGGGTACGCAGCTGAGGCAATCGGCAAGCGGATCCCGTTGCTGGTGATGCCGTGCACCAATACCGCACTGACCGCTCACCCGCAGTTCGACCGGTCCATCGAGGCGCTCCGCGGCGCAGGCGTACGGGTGCTACTCGGCGGCGGCTGCTACGTCCCGAATGAGCCTGGCATGGGCAACCCTGCCGCCTATCCGTGGGATGCGGCTCTCGAAGCGCTCAGGTGACTTTCCGTGATCCGCACGATCCAGGGATTCTTCGAAAGCCCCGGCGGACTGCGGCACAGATGGGGGGACCACAAACCTCGTACCTCTGACGCTGAGTGCGCGTCCAGGTTTGTCGGGCTGTGTCCGCGGGCGCGATCGTTCACGTGTCCAGTTCTACGCTCCCGGTCTGCAGCAGGTGACCGGTCCGAATGGTCAGCCGCTCCCAGGCGGATGTCGCACGATCGTGCCCCGCAGCCATCCGCCCGGCGCACGCCGAGTGGCGGACCCACCGCGGGTCCGGGAACAGTCGGTACATGACACAGACCACGTGGACCGAAGCCAGAATCATGCTCCCCGCCACCGAGGGCGGGCACGCCGCAGACCAGGGTATGACGCGTGTCGGCCCGGAGGGCTGGGTGCACGTCAGGAAGGACGGCGGGGGTTTTGCGTCCTACCCTCCGAAGTCGGTCTTCTCCATCGTCTGGCTGAGCGACCCGTGGGTCGCGGACCAGTAGCGCATGCGGAAGGGCCCCGGCGTCCGCCGGGGTCCTTCTCGTTGCGCTGAGCCGCGCCGCACCGCTGGAGGCGTCGTTCGCCGGGGCCGCCGGGCCGTCAGGCGTGTGGGGCGGCGGGCTTCCCCGGCTGGTGGGCGGCGCCGAGCGGGGCGAGTACGGTCGCGGCCGACGCCACCGACTCGGCGAGGAGGGCGGCGGTGCGGCCCGCCTCGTAGAGCTGCTCGCGGGCGTCGCGGGCCGCCCGGAGCGCGTCGTGGGCCGCGTCGTCACCGGCGCCGCGCTGGGGCCCGATCCGTCCGGCGGCCTGTTCGCTGCTGAGGAACGAGGCCAGCTGGTCGAGGAGTTCGGGCAGCCGGGCGGTCAGCCCCGCGAGCGCCGCCACGGTCTCCACGGCGTCCGCCGGGTGCACCAGCCCGGGGCGGCCGTCGGGGCCGGTGCTCAGTGCGGCGGACCGGACCAGTTCGGCGGCTTCGGCGGTCAGTTCCGCGGTGGACAGGTTCACCGGTACGTGGCTGTTCATCATGGTCTCCTTCGACGGCCGGGCCCGGTGCGGACCCGGGCCCTCGTCTGCCCCGGCCGGGCGCGATCAGCCACGGGTGGACGGAAGTTGGCCGGGACTCGCCCCCGGCGTGCGGCACCGGCGCGACTTGCGCGGCCCGAGGTCGGTCACCGTGGCGCCGGACGGACGGGGCTGCGGGGACCGGGCGGCCTGTGCTGGTACGGCCGTCGTGGAAGGTCACCGTCCACCCGCCGCCCAGTTCGGCGGCTGGTCGGCCGGCCGTTGCCGCACCCCGGGCGTGGAACTGCTCCTGCACGGCCGGGGACGGGAAGGCCGAGGAGGCCGGGTCGTCGTGCACCAGGACGGCGTCGAATTCGGCGGCCCAGGTGTCGAGGCTTTCGGCCAGGTCGGCGGAGAGGCCCGGCACCGGGTCCTCGGGGGGAGCGATGTCGCCCCTCTCCTCGGGGGCGGTGAGCCGGAGTGGGTTGCAACCGGAGTCGGCGAGGACCCGGATCGGCTGGGCCTCCGCCGGGGCCGGTCGGCGGGGTCGGGGGCTCCGCCCGGCGGGCGCGGCCCGCCCTGCGGTGCGCCGGGCGTGGCGGGGTCCATGACTGTCGTCTCCGGGGCAGGGTGTTGCTGCTTCGGGTGGGTGCAGCCCGGGGTGGTGATCGGGCCCGGCGCCGGGTCCGGGCGCATCCGGACGGCGGGCCGTCAGAAGCGCCGCCAGCGGGCCGAGGCGAAGGAGAACACGCCGAACAGCGACAGGCCGAGGGCGACCAGGACCAGCAGCCACGGCCCGGCCCGGGTGCCCGCGAAGGCCCGGAGGGTGTCGTCGAGCCCCTTGGCCCGGTACGGGTCGAAGCGGACGGCCGCGGTGACGACGAAGGCGCCCGCCGCAGCGAAGACCGTCCCTCGGGCCGCGTTGCCCGCCACTCCGCAGGCGGTGACCCAGCGCCGGGTCCAGGTGCCCATCCCCCCGGTGTCCAGTTCCCGCAGGAAGCGGCGGCGGACCGCGCGGACGGCCATGCCGGCCCCCGCCGTCGCGAGGGCGACGCCGGCGGCGCCCAGCAGCCACCGGCCGGCGGGCAGGGCGAGGGCGGACGCCGTCCAGTCCCGGGACTGGCTGTCGCCGTCGCCCTGCCCGCCGGCGCCGACCGCGAAGGCGGCGGTCCCCCAGCTGACGGCGGCGTAGAAGGTGGCGCGGCCCGCATCCATCAGGCATCTGCCCGCTCTTCCGCTCTTGCGTCCGAAGCCCGCGCAGGACACGGCCGAGCAGGCCCGCCACAGGGCCATGCTCGCGAACCCGGCCACCAGCAGCCAGAGCGCCGCCGCGCCGAACGGTCCGCCTGCGATCTCGCGCAGCGCGCCCTGCCGGTCGGCCTCCCCTGTACCCCGTCCGAACGCGATTCGAATCGCGAGGGTGCCCACCACGAGGTAGACGACGCCCCGCGCGGTGAACCCGGCCCGTCCGGCCCACCGCAGCGCCCACGGCCCGGCCTCGTCGACGTCCGGCAGAGCCGAACCCATCTGCTGCGTAAGCCTGTTGGATGGCATCACGGGGCCCCTCCGGTGGCCGGGCGCACCGCGCGTCCGCGCGGCTTGCCGGGGCGCGTCTGCCCGCGATGGCGGCGGTCACACCGAGCCTCCGGGTCGGCGGCGGCGGGCCGCGGCGGCAGGCGGGCCGGACCGGCGAGCGGCCCGACCGCCTTGACTTCAACCTCACTTCAGCTTCTAGGTTCAATCATGTGCCCCGGAACCCTCCGGCGGCAGCCGGCCGAGCGCGAGGAGAACCACCATGTCAGGGACCGGAACCGCAGCCGCCTTCGAGGTACCCGAGCGCTACCGCCGGGCCGTGGTCCCGCACATCATGGTCGACGACGCGGTTGCGGCGATCGAGTTCTACCGGCACGCGTTCGGCGCGCGCGAGGACGTCCGGATCGACGCTCCGGGGGGCGGGGTCCTGCATGCGGAGATCAGCATCGGCGGGTCGGTGCTGATGCTGGGCGACGCCGGGGCGGCGGAGGCGGGGTCCGGCTCCTTCGCGCCGCCGCCCGTGCTCGGCGGCGGGACCTCCGTCATGCTGCACGTGTTCGTGCCGGACGTGGACGCGCTCGCGGAGCGCGCGGCGGCGGCGGGCGCCGAGGTCCTCCAGCCGCCGACGGACATGTTCCACGGTGACCGGACCGTCATCCTGAAGGACCCGTCGGGCCACCTGTGGGTGTTCCTGACCCACCTGGAGGACCTCTCCGCACAGGAGCTCGCCCGCCGGTCGGCCACCGCCGCGACGGCCAACGGCCAACGGCCAACTGAGGGCTGACGGCTACCGGCTCGACCCCGGGTGCGCGGCTCAGCGCTGTGGGGCGACCAGGCCCAGCTCGTACGCGGTGATGACGAGTTGGACCCGGTCCCGGGCACCGAGTTTGGTGAACAGCCGTGAGACGTGGGACTTGGCGGTGGCCACGGTGATGAAGAGGTCCTCGGCGATCTCGGCGTTGGAGCGACCGCTGCCGACCAGGGTCAGCACCTCCCGTTCGCGGTCGGTGATGGCCTCCGTCAGCAGTGCCCGGTCGGCACCGCCGTGGGCCGGGAGCACGGTTCCGGGGCGGCCGAGGAAGTCGGCGATCAGGCGGCGGGTGACGCCCGGGGCGAGCAGCGCGTCCCCTGCCGCGACCACCCGGACCGCGGCGAGGATGTCGTCCACGGCCATGTCCTTGACCGCGAAGCCGCTCGCTCCGGCGCGGAGTGCGGCGTGGACGTGCTCGTCCTCGTCGAAGGTGGTCAGGATCAGGACCCGGGTGGCCGCCGAGGCGCCGGTGACCCGGCGGGTGGCCTCGATGCCGTCCATGCCGGGCATCCGGATGTCCATCACCACCACGTCCGGGGCGGTCTCGGCGGCCAGCCGGACGGCCTCGGCTCCGTTGGCGGCCTCGCCGACGACCTCCAGGTCCGGGTGGTCGGCCATGATCACCCGCAGGCCGGAGCGGAGCAGCGGCTGGTCGTCGGCGAGGAGGACCCGGATCACCCGGCAACCGCCGGGCCGTGGGTGTCGGCGGGCAGCGGCAGCCTGGCCGCCACCCGGAAGCCGCCCTCCGCGCGCGGTCCGGCGCTGAACGCGCCGTGCAGCAGGGCGACCCGCTCCCGCATCCCGATGATGCCGAACCCGTGTGCCGCGCCGGGGTGTTGGGCCCCGCGCCCGTCGTCGACGACCTCCACCAGCAGTTCCCCGTCCCCGTGCTCGACGGTCACCCGGCAGTGCGTGGTGGCCGCGTGGCGGACCACGTTGGTCAGCGCCTCCTGGACGATACGGTAGGCGGACAGGTCGATCTCGGCCGGGATCGGGCGCTGGTCGCCGCTGCGGTGCACCTCCACCCGCACACCCGCGTCGGCGGTCGCCGCGGCCAGCCGGTCCAGGTCGGCGAGGCCCGGTACGGGCGCCGCGGAGGCCGGGCCGGCGCCGGTCGGGTCGGCCTGACGGAGCGCCACCAGGGTGCGCCGCAGGCCCGCGAGGGTCTCCCGGCCGGTGGCCTCGATCGCCCTCAGCGCCTCCCGGGCCTCGGCGGGCTGGGTCTCGATGACCCGGCTGCCGACGCCGGCCTGGATCGCGATGATGCCGATGCTGTGCGCCACCATGTCGTGCAACTCCCGCGCGATCCTGAGCCGTTCGGCGGTGACGGCCTCGGCCACCGCCTGCCGGCGCAGGGCCGCCCCGTGCTCCCGTCGCTCACGGACGAGCAGCCCGACCACGTACGCGGTGACCATCCCCAGCAGCGCGACCACGCTGATGGCGACCAGCCGGTCGGGGCCGTAGGCGAAGCCCCCGGCGGTCAGCAGTTGCACGGCGGCGGAGACGGCGGCGGCGGCGAGCACGACCGGACGGGTCCGGGTGGCGGCGACGAAGCCGAGGGCGATGTCGGCCGCCAGGAAGGCCAGGAACCGGTCCGGCTGGCGGACGTCGCGGCTCAGCACCACCAGCATGAGCGAGCCGGTCAACGTCAACGCCAGCGCCAGCAGCGGCCTTTGGCGCAGCACACCGGTCAGCAGGCCGACCGCCAGCACCGCAGCCAGGCCCTGGAAGGTCCCGGAGACGCTCGGTGCGCCGGTCGGCAGAAGCAGGACCGTGAGGGCGTACAGCAGGCTCCCGCCCCAGAGCGCGGGCCACCCGGCCGCCACCGGCCCGGGTCTCCCCTGCGGGCCGTTGCGGCGGGCGGCGACGGCGGGCTCGGCGTCGGTGCGGGTACGGGTGGTGGTGTCCATGCCGGGACCCTAGACGCGCCGCCCGCGGCCGGGCATCCGCCCCGGGGTGTAAGCCCAGGGGATGGCCGGGGCCCGGCGATTGCCGTCCATGGCGGGAGGCCGGCGGGCCAACGACCAGCGGGCCAGCGGGCCGGCGGCCGCGGTACGGCGTTCCGGCGGTCTGCGGCGGTCTGTGCCGGTCTGTGCCGGTCTGTGCGCCGACCGGGCTGGGGTTCGGGGTGCTGATCCGGCACAGCGCGGTCACCGTCGACCAGGCCATGGTGGTGACCGCGTGGCGGCACCTGGTGCAGAACCGGGGCCCGTTGCCCGGCGGTCTCGCCTTCTCCCCGACGGCGGCGGGCTCGTGGGCGGTGTACCTGCTGTGGCCGCCGACCGCGGTCACCGTCGCGGTACGGGTGGTCGGGCGCCGCGACGTGTGTGGCGTCCCCCGCTCACCGCGGCGCGCGCCGACGGGGCCCGGCGGGGATCCGGACCCGGAAGCGGCCGTCCACCGGGTCCACGGTGGCGGGCAGGAGCCGGCCCACCCGCAGCCCGGAGTGCGCCGACCGGCCCCAGGCCGCCTCGAAGGGCCGGAAGCCGGGGCCGCTGATCCGTACCCTGAGCCGGACGCCGTCCACCTCGCCGTCCCAGGGGATGGTGGTGAGCGCGATCACCTCGGCGGTCGCGGCGGACCCGGACCGGTCGAGGCTCCGGTTGTCCGCGCGTTCCCGGCGGGTGCGGACGATCACGCCGATCCCGAGCGGCGTCATGACCAGGGTGAAGCCGGCACCCACGATCAGCAGCGCCGTCCCGGCGGTCACCGAGCCGGCCAGCAGGGCCGGTCCCAGCAGGGCCGTCGCCGCCCCGACCAGGTGGCGCAGCAGTGCGCCCACCGGACCGACCACGGGGACCGGCGTCCGCCCGGGCTGCCCGCCCCCGGCCGGTACCCGGGCCGGTCGACCGGTGGTCAGGCCAGGCCCGCGTACAGGAATCCGCCCGGGTTGGCGGGGTCGGGCAGCAGCAGCACCTGGTCGCCGGCCCGCGGGATCTGCAGCTTGGACACCAGGGTGCGCAGGGTCAGCTGGTCCTGCGTCGGGCCACTCGGCCGGACCACCAGGTCGACGACCGGGTCGTAGTTGACCAGGCGGCCGGTGTCGGCGATCGAGACCACGACGGCGGGGACGGTGGGCGCCCCGGCGGCAAGCAGTTGCTGGACCTCGCCGGCCGACCGGTGGCCGGCGATGGACTGCTGGATCGCGGCGAAGTCCTGGCCGCCGACGAAGGCCTTGGTCATCCGGCCGTAGAACCCCTTGCCCTCGGCGATCTGCCCGACGATCTCCTCGGCCTTCTCCTCGCGGCTCCTGCGGCCCTTGCCGAAGATTCCCATGTCTCTGCGTTCCTCTCTGTGCCACCTGCTCGGTGTCCGATGCCGTGGACGCTAATCGGCCCGCCGCGCCTACCGATCCCAGGTTCCGGGCCGTGGGGCCCCGGCGTCGGTGATCACCGGGCGCCGTACCCTGGGCCCATGGACTCACCCAGCGGGCCGACCGGGACCTGCGTCCCGCGTGCCATGGTCATCGACCGTGCCTGGCGTGCGCTCGGGCCGGGGTTGGAGCCGCTCAGCGGGCCGGGCGGCAGCCCGCTGACCCGGACCGTGAAGCTGATCCTGCTGCCGCTGGTGGTCCGGCCGTCGCTGCACACCTCGCTGGCGGCGGACTTCCTGGAACCTTCGCAGGCCGCCGAGTTGGAACGGCTGATCCAGGAGGCCGGCGGGTGTCTGGCGGCGACCGCCGCCTGGTTCACGCTGCTCAAACGGGCCCGGCGGGCGCTCGGGATCGTCGCGGGCAACCCTCAGGACCTGTACTTCCAGCGCTGCTTCGAGCTGGCCACCGTGCACGGGGCCCCCGCACCCGGCGCCTCGGCGCCTGCTTCCCCCGCGCCCGGCGCCCCCTCGTCCCGCGCCTCGGCGCCCGGTGCCTCGGTGCGCACTGCGGAGGGCATGGCCCGGGCCGCCGTCCGCGAGATCGCGGAGGCGGGCGGCGGACGCACGGTGGACGCGCTCAGGGAGCACCTCGCCGATCCGGACCGCCGCGCCGCGCTCGACCGGACCCTGCTCGCGGCTTGGGAGGCACGGGAGTTGACGCCGCCGGGCGACCTGGCGGCTGTCTCGGCGCTGGCGGCGCTAACGGCGCTGGCGGCCGAGGTGCTCGACGCGTGCGGCGCGCCGAGCACCGGGCCCGACCCGACCAGCACCACCGGCGCCAGCACCGGCACCGGCACTCCGGACCGGACGGGCGCGGCGGGCGCGGCGGGCGCGGCGGCCTTCGCCGAACTGGTCGACAGCGGGTCGGGCAGTGCGCTCGGCCGGGCGCTGTGGGCGGGCCACGCGGACGCCCTGTGGGGGCGCGCGGACCTGCCCCCGCACCTGGAGCTGACCGCCCACCGGGTGCCGCCTCGTCCGGAGCCCGGCCGTGGCGCGTCGACCGCGACCCTTCCGCCGCCGCTCGACCGCACCCTGTTCGAGCGGGTGTTCACCGTCCTCCAGTCCTCGGGGCGGGACGCGGACCTGCCGCCCGTGCCGGAGCTGGTACGGCGCGAGGTCGGCCGAAGCTGCGGGCCGCTCGGCCTCGGTGACGAGAGCTTGCGGGTGGCCGTGGTCCTCGGTGGCTGCCTCGCGGTCGGCCTGGACCCGCTGGGTTCCGGGCGGCCGCCGGGGCCAGGGACCGCCGCCCACCGGCTGGTGAACCGCCGCTGGCAGCGCGAGGCGTCGGTCCTGCGGGCCCGCCGGATGACCACCGCACCCGACCCGGACGGCGGCACGCTCGCCGCACTCGCAGCGGAGCTGCGCAGCCCCTGGGTGGCCTACCTGCGCCGGCTCTGGGTCAGGCTGCACGGACGCGATGTGCGCGAGGCCCCGCTGGACGGCCCGGCCTCCGCGTGGGAACTGCTCGACGGGGTGGCCCGCTCGGTGCTGATGGACCACCGCGGCCGGGTGCGCAACGCCCTGCGCGCCCTCTCGGCGCCCGCCGTACCGCAGTTCGTCGAGGCGAGGAGCGCCTGATGTCCTGGCTCACCGTCGACAGGACCGCGGACGGCGAGGTCCGGGTCGTGCCCGGGACGACGCCCGAGATCCCCGAACCCGCCACCACCCGACCCGTGTTCGCGCAGGCGGGACTCGATGTCGCCGGTGCCGTTCTGACCTGGCCCGCACCCGGCGACCCGGGTCCGCCGACGGCCCTGGTGCACGACGGCGCGCGGGCGCAGCAGTGGCTCTGGGCACTGTACGGGCCACAGGCCGCAGCTGCGGTCGCCGCCTGCGCCGACGGGCGGTCCGGGCCTGTCACCGTGCCGGCCGGGCCGGCCGACCCACGGCTGTCCGCTGATGCAACCCGGCTCGCCCTCGGGCTGTGGGCGGCCCGGTGGTGGCCGGCCTCGGACCGGGACGGGATCCCGGCGCCGCCGGCCGACCTGCTCGGTCTCGAGCTCGCCGCGCTGGGCCACCGGTGCCAGCAGCTCTTCGACGGCTCCGGCGACCAGGTGGACGACTCCGCGGTGGATCTGCTCGATGCCCACCGGGCGGCGATCGGCCCGCTGTTGCGGTGGTGGCGCACGGCTGACGACCGGGCTCAGTTCGCGGCCCCTGTCCCGGTGCCGGCCCAGGTGGAGGAGGTGCTCCGGCTGGTCGACGCGCTGGCGGACCTCGCCGGGCTGGACGGGCCCGAACTCCGGCTGCTGCGGGAAGAGTTCGACGGCGCCGCGCCTGCGGGCGGCCCCCGGGAGGGCGAGCTGTCGCCGCTGTCGGGCTTCGGCGCACTGTTCGCCCGGCCGGGCGGGTACGCGCTCGCGGCGGGCGGGCCCGCGACGGGGGCCGGGGCCGGTGCCGGGGCCGGTGCCGGGTCCGGGTCCGGGTCCGGCCGGGTGATCGCGCGCGGCGTGGGGCAGTGCGACTGGCGGCGCTACCCGCCCGGTTTCGTCGACGCGGCCGAGGAGGCGGTCACCTGGACGGCCCGGGCGGAGGGGTCCGGTCGCCGGATCGAGGTCGAGGCGCTCGCGGGTGCCGTCGTACCGGCGGACGGTGTGTTGCTGGTCGCGCAGGTGCGGGTGGACGGTGAACCGGCCGGCCGGGTGCCGCTCGCGCGGCGGGACGACGTCTGGTTCGGCCGGGCGGACCTGGTGCTGCCCGAGGCGGCGGCGGCCCGGATCGAGGTGGACGTCCTACTGCCCGGATTCGGCGGCTCCGAAGACGGGCCCCCGGCCCCGGCGGCCGACCGCGAGGCGGTGCGCACCCTGGCTCGCCACCGGCTGTCCATGGCCGCCGGCCCCGTCCCGTACGACTCCCCTGCCCGGCCGTTTCTCGCCGAGATCGCCGCGACCGACGCCGCCGAGGACTTCTGACGCCATGCCTCCTGCCGATGCCCAGCACACGCCACCGCCGGACCCGGCGGACCCGACGGACCTCGCGGACCCGGCGGACCCCGGCGCGGCACCGCTGTTCGGTGAACCGTTCGACAGCGGGCTGGCGCAGTTCGAGGACCTCCAGCTCGCGGCCGACCTCGCGGCGGCGCTCGCCGTCCTCCGCCGCCTGCTGGCAGCCGCCGAGGCGCTCGACGACTCGCCCGATGTCCGCTTCCTGCGCGCCCATCTGCTGGCCAACAGTGCCATCGTCCGCCTCTCCGCCTCCGAACTCCTCTACGCCGACGATGACTTCATCGGCTCGCTCGACCTGCTCCGCTCCATCGAGGCCGCCCCGATGGGCCCGCGCGGACGGCAGCTGTGGCTGGACGTCCTGCTGAAGACGCTGCTGGGACGGGCCGAACTGCTGCGCCGGTCCGGGCGGCTGGACGAGGCCGCCGGGTGCCTGGACGAGGCGGACGCCCGGCTGCCCGGGTTCGCCGGGGACGGCACGCGCGCGGCCGAACTCGGCCACCACCGGGTCCTGTTGCTGATGGCGCGCAGCGAGTGGGGCGCGGCGGAGGAACTGGCACTGGCGGTGCTGGACACCACGCCCGCCGAGGTGGAGACCCGGCCGCGGCTGTTCACCGCGCTGGGGCTGGCCTGCGCCTCGACCGGGCGGTTCGACCCCGCGGAGGACTGGTTCACCCGCGCCGAGGAGGGCTTCGCGCTGCTCGGCGACGTCGGCGCACGGCAGGAGCTGATCGCCGACCGGGCGTACAGCGCGATGCGGCGCGGCGACTTCGATACCGCCGAGCGGCTCTTCGCCGAGGCTTCCGCCGTCTTCGAGCAGCAGCGCCGCTTCGGCGACCTGGCGGTCTGCGAGCAGGCCCGCGGCTTCCTGGCCGCACAGCGCGGGGACGCCGCCGGGGCCCGGGCCCTGGTGGAGACCGGGCTGGCGCGGTTCCAGCGGCTCGGTGCCTCGCTCGCGGCGGCGGACACCATGCTGCTGGCCGCCCGGCAGGCGTACGCCCGCGGTGACCTCGACGAGCAACGGAGGCTCACCGAGGGCGCCCGCGAGGTGTACCAGGCGCAGGGCGTGTACGAGCGCTGCGCACAGGCCGATCTGATGCTCGCGGCGAGCATCGAGGACTCCCTCGACCGGCTGCCGGGCGCCGACCCGGCCGCGACAGCCGACGCCGCGGCGGACAGCGCGCCGACGGCCGACGCCCCGACGGGCGACCGGGCGGCGGCGCTCGACGCGGCGCTCGCGCTGGCCGTCCCGGCGGCGCTGGCGGTCGAGGCGTTCCGCTTCGACTTCGCGACCGGCCACGCGCGCAGCCAGTGGCTGGAGGTGGCGCAGGAGGGGATGCGGCTGGTGTTCCGGCTGGCACAGCTGCGCGGGGACCAGGGGTTGCTCTTCGAGCTGGTCGAACACCGCTGCGCCGGGGCCGCGTTGACGCTGGACCGGGTGCAGGGCGGGACAGCGACGGCGGCCTTCCCGGACCCGGCGGCGAAGGTCCGTGCACCCGCGGCCGTCCCGGGGTCACCGGCCTCCCCGCTCGGTGCCGTCGCTGCAGAGGCCGCCGCGTCGGTCGGGCTGCGGGCGGTTCCTCCGCCGCCGGTGCTGATGTCGCCGGCCTCGCCGCGTACCGCGTTGCAGGAGTACGCGCAGGCCGCCCGGACCCGCTACCACCGGGCGGTCGTGAGCGGGCCCGCGGTGGCGTCGTGGTGACCGCGGGCGCGCCTGCGCGTCCGGTCGTGCTGCTCAGGCTCGCCGACGCTGGGGACCTCCATCTGACCTGGCGTTGGACGGCCGGCGCCCACGGCTACGGCAGCGGGTACGCGCCCGCCCCCGAGGTCGAGCAGGCGGTCCGGGCACTGGCGGCCGCCCTGCCGGGCCCGGGCGAGGCGATGCGGCACGCGCTGGGGGCGGGCGCGTTCGCCGACGGGCGCGGTGAACTCGGGCTGGCCCGGCTGCTGGCCGAGGCACTGTGGCCGCCGGGCCTGACGGAGCAATTGCGGCACGTGTCGGGGGTGGCGGGCCGTCCGGTGGTCCGGATCCAGCCCTCGCCCCGGGTCGCCCAGGTGCCGTGGGAGCTGCTCACGGTCGACACGGACGACACCCGGCTGATCGACCTCGCGGACGTCGCGACCGCTGCGCCGCTCTCGCTCCGCCGCCCGCCCGGTCCGCCGGGCCCGGACGGACCGCAGGAACCTCAGGAACCTCAGGAACCTCAGGCACCGCAGCCGCTTCGGGCACCACAGGCGCAGACCGCCGGACGGGACGCAGTCGTCCTGGTGCTCGACCCGAGGATCCCCGGGTTCCGCGCGGACTCCGTGCTCGGCTCGGTGCTCGGCCCGCCCGGCTCGGACCCGGCGCTGCTCGCCCTGGTGGGGCGTCACCTCGACTCGGGGACCGCGGTACCGGCCGTGGCCGCCCCGGCGGAGGCGTTCCGGCGCAGCGACCTGGACCGCGACTGGCTGGGCGGCGCGCTGCGCGCCGGCGCGCGCCGGCTGCTGTACGTCGGGCACGTCAGCGGCGCGCCGGTCGACGGCGGCCAGAGCGAGGACGCGGCGCTGCATCTCGCCTGCGGGGCGCAGGTCCCGGGCCTCGCCGAGCCGGTCCGCGGCCACCGTCCGCTGTCGGCGAAGGACCTGCTGCTCGGCACCCTGGCGGGACGACCGGACGGTGTGCCGGGAGCGCGGCTGTGGCCGGCGCCGCCGAGGGTCGCGTTGATCGCCTGCGAGAGCGGCGGGGACCTGCGCTTCGCCGAGTCCTTCGGGCTGGCGGCGGCGATGCTCCACAACGGCGCGGAGCTGGTCACCGCGACCCGCTGGACGCTGCCGACCAGCTTCGCCTTCCACCGGCTGGCGGGCCTGTCCGAGTCGGTCCGCCCGCTGTCGGAGGCAGTCCTTGCCGTCGACGCCGCCCATGACCGCCCGGACCCGGTCGGCGCACTCGGCGGCTGGCAGCGGGAGCAGCTGGCCCGCTGGCGTACCGGCCACCGGATCGAGCACTCACCGCTGCTGTGGGCGGCCCTCACCTGCATCACCGTCTGAGCCACCCGCCGACCGCCGACCGCCGAACACCCGAACTCAGCGCGTCGGCACCGCCGTGGAGGGTGTGGAGGGTGTAGTGGGCGTGGCGGGCCCGGCGTCGAGGCCCGTCCCGGGGCCGGTCTGGCTGGCGACCAGGTCCCGGTACGGGCCGCAGCGGGCGAGCAGTTCGCGGTGGCCGCCGGCGTCGACGACGGTGCCCCGGTTCATCATGATGACGTGGTGGGCGTGCTGGACGGTGGAGAGCCGGTGGGCGACCACGATGACGGCGCGGGTCGCGGCGAGTTCGGAGACGATCGCCCGGAACCGCTGTTCGTTGAGTCCGTCCAGCTGGCTGGTGGGCTCGTCGAGCAGGACGATCTCGGCGTCGGAGAGCAGGGCGCGGGCGAGTGCCATCCGCTGGCGCTGGCCGCCGGAGAGGTCGGATTCGCGGCCCAGCGGGGTGTCGAGGCCCTGCGGTAGGCGGGCGATGTCCTCGGTGAGGCCGACGGCGTCGAGTGCGGCGTCGAGTTCGGTGTCGTCGGCCCGGTGGGTGCGGCCGAGCTGGAGGTTCTCCCGAGCGGTGGCCTCCAGCAGGGTGAACGCCTGGTCGACGTAGGCGATCCGGCCGCGCAGCGCGTCCAGGGGCCAGCTCCGGACGTCGTGGCCGAGGACGGTGATGGTGCCGGCCGTCGGGCGGATGAACCGGTCGATCAGCGACAGGGTGGTGCTCTTGCCGGCCCCGGACGGGCCGACCACGGCGGTCAGGCCGGTGCGGGCGGTGGTGAAGGAGATGCCGCGCAGCGCGGGTTCCGTGGAGCCGCCGTGGGTGTAGCCGACGGAGCGGAAGACCACGGAGGGGGCGTCGGGCACCGGGGTGGGGACGGCTCGTTCGGCGTCCCTGGGGTCGGTCTCCGGGGGGAGGGCGAGCAGCTGGTTGCAGCGGTCCCGGGCGGCCAGGCCGGCCTGGAGGCGGCCGGTGCCGGTGGCCAGCGTGTTGACGGAGGGGATGGTCTGCAGCAGGTAGAGCAGGAAGGCGGCGAACTCGGCGACTTGGAGGTTCCCGGCGGCGAGGCGGGCGCCGCCGGTGAGGATCACGGCGATCATCGCGAGCTGGTTGCCGAGGGTGAGGACCGCGGGGATCAGCGAGCCGAGGCGGGCGCCCACCAGGGAGACGGCGCGCAGCCGTTCGGCGTCGGCGGCCAGGGCGCGGGCGGCCACCGGTTCGGCGCGGTAGGCCTTGATGGTGGTGAGGGCGTCGAGGTCGGCGGTGAAGCGCTGGGCGAGCTGTCCGACGGCGTCCTGCTGGCCGGTGACGTTGGCCCGCATCCGGCGCAGGATGAGCAGGACCAGGACGGTCAGGACGGCGAGCGCGAGTACCGTGACCAGGGTCAGTACCCAGTCGATCCAGACCATCACGACCAGGGTCGCCGCCACCGTCAGTGCGGCCAGCGGCAGTTGGACGGCGACCTCGACGACCTGGCGCAGCAGCAGGGCGTCGGAGGTGATCCGGGCGGCGATCTCGCCGGTGCCTTTGGTGCGGACGGTGGCCAGCGGCAGCCGCAGGGCGTGTTCCATGATGCGGACCCGCAGCCGGTAGGTCAGCCGTTCGCCGATGCGGGCCAGCAGGAACCCGGACAGCGCCTCGGCGAGGGCGCCGCCGAGCGCGGCCGCGCACATCAGCAGCACGTCGGGGGTGAGCGGGCGGTGGGCGGAGAAGTCGGTGATGATCTCGCGCACCAGCAGGGGGAGGGCGAGGATCGCGGCGGTGGCTGCGAGGGCGGCCAGCAGGGACAGGGCGAGCCGGACGGGCTCGGCGGTCAGCTCGGCGCGCAGCCGTACCGGGTCCGGCGGGCGGCTGGCGGTGCGGGTGCTCTGGTCGGCCACGGGCAGCCTCTCTGGTGGTACGAACGGCGGTGCGGCGACGGTGCGGTGGCCCGCGACGCCGGCGGGATCACGACATCGCCGGCCTGCGGCGTACGACGCCCCAGACCGGCGGAGTTGCTGGTCCGGGCCGCAGCGGGGTGTCGCCGCTGCGGCCCGGTGGGCCGGCCGGGCCGGTGGTGACGGCCCGGTCGGCTGTTCCGTGTTTCCCGCCCTACCGGACGGGCGGACGGGTCAGAGGCAGATCAGCGTGGAGACGGTGCTGGTGCCGCAGTTGAGGACGCTCAGCGAGCTGGTGCTCGCCAGGGTGTCGTCGATCGGGGCCGCCTCGGTCTCGGGCAGCTCCATGGTCTGGAGGTCGAGGATCGCCATGACTTTCTCCTTCATCTACTGAGGGTGAACAACCCGGCCGACGGCCGGGGGCCGTGGGTGCGCGGGGCGCACGGTCAGAGGCAGATCAGCGTGGAGACGGTGCTGGTGCCGCAGTTGAGGACGCTCAGCGAGCTGGTGCTCGCCAGGGTGTCGTCGATCGGGGCCGCCTCGGTCTCGGGCAGCTCCATGGTCTGGAGGTCGAGGATCGCCATGACTTTCTCCTTCTTCTGCGGAGGGTGTACAACCCGGCCGACGGCCGGGGCCTGTGGGGGCGCGGGTGCGCCCGGGGGTGGCGTACGGGCGGGGTGGGCCCGTCAGCCGGTGGTGGCAGCGGGCGGCGGTGTCGCCGCGCCGGGCCTGCCGGTCCAGGGGAGGAAGGGGGTGCCGGCCAGTGCGGTGCCGAGGGCGAGCAGCACTCCGGCCGAGCCGGTGGCCAGGTCCGCGGAGAGCCGCAGCAGTTGGTCGCCGGGGAAGGCGAGCTGCCCGCGGTAGGTGACCTGGTGCAGGGTCAGCAGGGTGCGCTGGCGTTGCAGCAGAGCGGTGGCGGCGGGTTCGGCGGCGCGGGCGCGGGTGAGCGCGAGGTAGCCGAGCAGTCCGGCCCTGCCGTTGAACAGGCCCGGCTGGATGATGAACTCGGGTTCCGCGGCGCGGCGGATCGCCTGCTCGTGCTCGGCCGCCGGGCTGTCGGGGCGGTGGGCGAGCAGGGCGTCCAGCGCGAGGCCGATGCCCGCGCTGCCGGTCTCGACGTAGGGCAGGACCCGGCGGCCGTCGACGACTTGGAGGGTGCCGTCGGTGACGGCGGTGCAGCGGTCCAGGTCGAGTTGGAGCAGGGTCTGCGCCTGGTCGAGCAGGGCCGGGTCGCCGGTGTACTCGTACAGCCGGACCAGGGCGAGTACCGTGCCGGAGGCCCCGGCCAGCAGGCCGGCCCGGCGCGCGGGGTCGCTGCGCCCGGCCTTCTCCAGGGTCCCGGCGGCGGAGCGGGTGAGGCTCAGGGCGTCGTCGAGCAGCCGCCGGTCGCCGGTGGCCTCGGCGAAGTGCAGCAGGGTCAGGGCGATGCCGGGTGCGCCGGTGGCCAGGTCGGGGCCGGGTTCGTCGTCGGGGGCGGCGGCCAGGCGGTGCAGCAGGCCGAGCGCGCTCTCGCGTTCGCCGAGCAGGTCCAGGACGTACGCCACACCGTGCCCGCCGGAGTACAGGCCGGGGGTGGTGGGGCGGGTCCTGGCGGCGTCGGCCAGCCAGCGCACGTGGTCGGGGTCGACGGCGGCGCCGGTGGCGTGCAGGGCGTAGAGCACGCCGGCCGCACCGTGGGCGAGGCCGGGGCCGCGCTGGGTGAACTGGGCGACGTCGCCGGGGAACAGCCGGTCCGTACGGTCGGGGGTGGCCATCGCGGCGATGCCGGCGGCGAGCGAGTCCCTGATCGCGGGCCAGTCGGGTTCGGGAGCGGCGAGCAGCGCGTTGGCCTCGGCGCGGCGCTGTCCGAGCTCGGGGCGGGCGGTGCGGCCGTCGCCGGGTGCGGCGGCGAGCAGGCGGCGGATGTCGTCGGTGTAGCCGGGTGGCACCGGGAAGCGCCGCTCGATGGCGTCGGCGAGTTCGTCCGCCTTCCCCGGGTCGAGGGCGGGGAGTTGGGCCAGCGGCAGGAACAGCCAGAGCCGGATCGCGGCCAGCCCGTACCGGTCGATCTGCGGGCCGGTGTACCCCGGGGGCGCGGTGAATCCGGCGGCGCCGAGCGCCGGCCGCAGGAACTCATCGACCGTGCTGGCGAGTTCGAAGTCGATGAAGCAGAGGCTGCCGTTCGGCCGGATGATCAGGTTGCGCGGGTGGAGGTCGCCGAAGACCACGCCGCGGTCGTGGATCCCGGCGAGCGTGCGCTCGAGCCGGTCCACGATGTCGAGTGCGTCGCGGGTGTACTCGGCGACGGCGGCCTCGTCGGTGCCGGGGTGGATCAGCGGGTAGCGGCTGGTCAGCCACTCGCTGAGGGAGCGTCCCTCGACGAACTCCTGGACCAGGAACTCGTGTTCCCAGGCCGTCAGCAGTCCGTACTGGGCGGGGACGCCGGGGACCCCGGCCAGCCGGTCCAGGATGGCGTGCTCGTTGCGCAGCCGTGTGATCGCGTCGACGCCGCGCTGGTCCAGGCCCGCGAACGGCCGGGCCTCCTTCAGTACGACCTTGGTGCCGCCCTCGCCGTCGCGGGCCAGGTAGACGCCGCCGGCGTTGGAGAAGTGCAGGACCCGCTCGATGGTGTACGGCAGTCCGGTGTCGCGCTGCGCCGCCCGTTCGGCGATGGCCGGGGCGAGGCGGGCGGGGACCGGCGCCCAGGCGGGGACGGCGAACCCGGCGCCGCGGACGTCGGGCACCAGCCGGCCGTCCGGCTCGGCGAGGGCGAGGACCCGCTCCCCCGCGTCGTTGCGGCAGTGGCGCTCGGCGAAGCCGCCGTACCTCAGGTAGAGCGGGCCCTCGCCCCAGCGCAGGTCGCTGAGGATGTAGGGGCCGCGGCGGCCGGCCAGCAGCAGGCCGAGGCCGTCGAGACATCGCTCCAGTTCGCCGTCGTCCACGGGGTAGAGGGTGCAGAACTTCCCGCTGGCGCCGCGCGGTGCGTACTTGGAGTTCTGGACGTGGAGGATGGGCAGACCGCGCAGGAACTTGAAGGTGATGCGCTCGCTCAGACAGAACGCGTGGACCTGCTCGAGGACCTGCTCGGCGTCCTCGGCGCACGAGGACACGTGGATCTTCCAGCCCTGCGCGGGCAGTCGGACGTCCACCGGCCGGACCACGGCCCAGATCTCCTGGTCCCCGCGCTCCCACCCCGCGGGCAGCGGCCGGCCGACGGCGGCGAACTCCTCGTGGGCGCCCCAGCGGCGGGGCGAGTCGTAGAAGAGCGGGTCGGCATAGGCATAGGCCTCGTACCGGTTGTCCAACGGAACCCTCCTCGGTGCGGGATGCGGCACAGGTGGGACTGCGGAGACGCCGGCGCACCGCCCGGGGGCCGATTTGAGCCCCGCCGCGATGCGACTATCCGAAGTGTTGGGTGCCCGGAGTTTCCTGCGCAACGGCGCGGACGCAGGTATTCCGGATGAATTTTCACCCCCGGCGCAGACGCCGCTCCCGGAACGAGCCGGGGTGCGAAAAAGTGCGCCCTCCGCCCGCGAACCGATCCACCGGGCCACCGGCCGGCACCGGGCACCCGTCACACCCCCACCCGACCCGCTTCGCCATACCCTGCTCCACCTGCATGGATGCCGACTGCGCGGGCAACCCACCACGGCACCGGCCGGCGGCAGCGCGCACGGGCGGACACCGGCGCACGTATGGGCGGAGTTCACCGCTCCGCCAACGATCCGACACCGAGCCGGGCTTGCACATTACTCGAATCGGCGTGAACGAATGACCTTTGATCGCGTTAACGTTCTAATTAAGATCGGATTTCTTCGACGTGGCCAAGGCCGGATCTGCTCCCCCGAATCCAAGCCCGGATCCGAACCCGGACCCGGGCGCCTGCCGAACTCACACCCCGCCGGGCGAGTTCACCGTCAGCCCGTCCGTCCAGCTGCGCTGCTCCGCCGTGTCGGGGACGGCCAGCCCACGGGCGCGCCCGATCGCGTCCCAGGCGGTGCCGGGGTCGACACCCTCCAGGATCAGCACCGATGCGGCGAGCAGCGAGGAGCGTCCGATCCCGGCGCGGCAGTGGGTGACCACATGGGCGCCCGCGCGCAGCCGTCGGGCGAGGTCCCGCAACGCGGGCAGCACCGTGCGCAGGTCGGGAACGGTCCGGTCGGGGATGGGTATCGGGACGAAGTCCAGCCCGGCGGCCACCGCCTCGCGCGCCTCCTCGGCGAGTCCGAGCTCCTCCGACTCGGGGCCCGTGAGCGCGCAGACCAGGACGTCGACGCCGGCCCGCCTGAGCGCGGTCATCTCGTCCGACAGCCAGTCGTGTCCCCGGGGCCTGGCCATGGTGCTCAGCCGTCCCGGGAGGGGCAGGTCGACGGTGAAGAGGGCAGGTCGCATACGGGCAGCATCCTTCCGATCGGGAACTGACGGACAGTCACATGTGAAGGCAACGGCAGACGGTAACGGCGCTGCCGGACACCTGAGAAACGCGCGCATCAACGGCCGGGCACTCAACGCCCCATGTTCAACGGCCTGCGCTCAACGGCAAACGCTCAACGGCCCACACCCAACGGCCTGGCCCCGGCAGCCGCCGCTCGGCGGCCTTCGCTCAGCGGCCGGCGCCGAGCACCTGCTCCAGGTCGAGCCCGTCCTCGTCGTCCGGGCCGCCCGCCACGAAGGCGTCGACGGCCGGGGCCGTGTCCAGTCGCCCCTGCCAGGTGCGCACCACCACATGCAGCGGAGTCAGATCATATGACTGGCGGGAGTCCTCCAGCGCCTCGGCCCAGTCCCGTTCGAAGGCGGGAAGCCACCGCTCCGCACGCCGGTCGGCCCGGATCCGGGCGACCAACCGGGCGGCCGCGGCGGGAGCCGGCACCGGCGGCAGGGCCGGCACGTGGTCGGGCTGAGCACTCATCGGGTCCTCCGCACAAGGGTGTCCGTGGTCACGGTACGCCACCCGGGCGGCGGCCGGAGGGGGTCCGGGGATCCCGGCGTCGCCGTACGCCCCGCCGGGTCCGGAGGGGAGGACGGTCAGAACGGCTCGTCCTCGTCGTCCGGGATGACGTGGACCGCGGCCTCCTCGGCCGAGGCGGCGGCGCCGTCGATGCCCACGTCCGCCGCGAAGGTGTTGGGCCCGGGCGCGTCGGTGGCCGCCAGCCGGCCGGCCCGGACCACGCCGACCTCACGGTCCCACGGCTCACCGTCCGTATCGGAGGTGTCCCCGATGCCGTCCCCGTCCCGGTCCAGCGACTGCGGTCCGTCGTCGGGGTTCTCCTGGGCGAGCCGCTGGTCCAGGGTCTCGCCCCGGCGCTGCTCCTCGACCGTGGTGCCCCGGCGCTCGACCGCGAGGGGCCGCTCGGGCGGTGTCCAACCCTCGTCGTACGGGTCGGCCTCCCGCTGGCTGAGGGTGTCCTCGGTGTCCAGCACACCCGCGTCGTCGACGACGTCGCCCGCCTCGGGCTGATAGACGTCGTCGCCCCTCGCGTTCTCCGTCCCGGCCATGGCGTACGTCCTCTCGTGCGACTCCGGCGCCCGCGTCGCCGCTGCTGTCCGCGTCGGTGGGTACGTCCGCCGACGTACGGCGGCGCCCGCCGACCCGTACCCGGGCGGAGCGCACTCCGCCACCGGCGCGGCCTGCCGGGCGTGGGACGCGCGGCAGCCCGGTACCGGTCGCGACCGCGGTCACGGCGGTACGCGGCCGGGCGGTCACGGGCGGGTCGCCCGTCACTGCCCCGCACACCGCCGCTTCCGTACGCCGCCGCCTGCCGAGATCGCGGCGGCACTCGCGGACGCGTGGCACGTCTCCAGATTAAGGGCCCGCGCCCCGCCATGGTCACTCAACCGGTCCGGCGCCCCGCCGCCCACCGCTCCCCCGGCCCGCGAGAGGCGCCACGGAAGGGCCGGACACCGGCCGACGGCCTGCTCCCCGGGCCGGCGTCAGCCGCACGGCATCGCGGGTCGGTCACCCTCCGGATGAGGCACGGAGCTGCCCGCGAGGCGCCTGCGGAGGCATCCCACCGTGGCCCGCCCGCACGGGGCGCCCACATCGCCGTCCTTGGCAGGACCTGGCCGGCAAGGCCGAGCCCACCGGCGCCATGGCCGCACTCCAGACTCCAGCACGACAGCGAAGCCCTCCGCCAGCGACTCACTGAACACGCCTGCTCCAGGACTCGGCACACCGGCGATCCACCCCGGGGCCACAGTCCGCAAGCCCGGGGACGCGGCCCGGCGCTAGGGCGCCACCGCGAAGCCATCCCCCGGACGCCCGTATCGGCGAGCGGCCGGGCCCTGATTCTCCGTGGCATCGGCTCCCTGGGACCGGTAGCGTAGCGATCTTCGCCGGGCCCGGGCCCGGTGGAGTCCCGAAGGCGGACGCCGATGACCGACCCTGCTGTGAGAGCTGCCGAGCTGCGCCTCGACGCCGCCCTCGAGCGCCTGACCGCCGCGTTCCGGACCGCGGTGGCGCGCCCGGAGGAGCACAACTGCGCGTGCCACTGGGGCAGTGCCGAGGAGCTCGCCCTGTTGAAGGTGCCCGGGGCGGAGCTGGATCCGGACCTGCTGCGGCGGACCTGGCAGGCTCCCGACTGGGACGATCACGCCGCGGTGCTGCGCCGGATCCTCCCGCAACTCGCCACGGCGCTCGCCTACCCCGGCTCCGAGTCCTTCCGCTACCGGGCGGAGATCGGGCTGTCGCTCCACCGCGGCGACTGGCAGGGGTGGCCGCCGCAACAGGCCGCGACCGTACGGGAGTTCCTGCACGCCTTCTGGGCGCTCGGCCTGGTCGTACCCGAGCGGGTGTCGCACGCCGGCACGACCCTCGTGCTCTGTGTCGAGGCTTCCGGCGAGCTGGCGCCCTGGCTCGACGCCTGGGCGGCGCTGGACCATCCGGTGGCCGACCGGGCCTTGGCGGAGGCGGTCGAACTCTGGGAGGACGACCTCCTCGCGGAAGAACTCCCTTGGTACACCTGGCACGACCGGGACAGCCTGCTGGCCACGCTCACCGCCTGGCTCACCCACCACGCCCCGGCCCGCGTGACCCGGTAGCAGCGCAGGACGCCGGTCAGGTGCCGGACGGCATGTCAGGTGCCGGGCGGAACGGACAGCGGCGGTGCGGCCGGGGCGGGGCCGAGGGTGGTGGTGCCCGGGGCCGAGCGGTGACCGAGGCCGGTGCGGTAGACGTCCAGGGCCGCCTCGGTCCGGCCGGTGCGGCGCAGCAGGTCCCCGAGGAGGCGGCAGAGGTCGGCGAGGTCGCCTGCGGCGCCCGCGCGTTCGAGCAGTGAGAGGGCCCGGACGTAGTGTTCCTCGGCGCGCTCGGGGTCGCCGCGGTCGTCGGCGATCAGGCCGAGCAGGCGGTGCGCTCCCGCGGCGTGGACGGCGCCCCGGTCCGGTCCGATCCGGTCGAGGAGCCGTTCGAGCAGGTCGGCGGCGTCGGCGGCGCGGCCGCGGCGGCGCAGGACGTCGGCGAGTTCGACGTCGACCTGGTCGGTGAAGAGGGCGGCCTGCCGGGACGCCAGCATGTCGCGGGCGGTGCGCAGTTCGCGTTCGGCGGCGTCGAGGTCGCCGGACTGGGCGTGGACGTACCCGCGCATCCAGTGGCATTTGGCGAGGTCGGTGGTGAGGCGCAGCCGCTGGTAGAGCTCCTGGGCCTTGGCGAGGGAGGCGTCGGCCTCGGCGGTGCGGCCTTCGGCGATCAGGGTGCGGGCGACGCTGCGGTGCATTCCGGCGACCAGGGCGGGGTCGGTGGCGCCGGGTGCGAGGGCGAGGGCGAGTTCGGCGGCCTGCGCGGCGCGGGCGTGGGCGCCCATGTCCATGTACGGGCCGATGGCGGCGGAGTAGAGCAGCAGCAGCGCGTCGGGGTCGTGCAGTCCGCCGGCGTTGAGCCGGTCGATGGTGGTCTCGAGCAGGTAGCAGGCGTAGCGCAGTTCGCCGGCGAGCAGGTGGGCGACGGCGCGGCCGCGGATGGCGGCGGCGCGCCGGGGCAGGGGCTGGTCGGCCTGCAGGCGTTCGGCGGTCTCGAAGTGTTCGCGGGCCTCGGTGAGGTGTCCGGCTTCGAGGGCGCAGTCGCCGAGGCCGAGCAGGGCGGCGGGGCGTAGCGCGTCGGCGCCGTGGCGGCGGGCGGTGTCCAGGCAGGCGGCGAAGCGTTCGGCCGCGTCGGCGGTGTCGCCGGCGGCGAGGGCGCCGTGGGCCTCGGTGAGGGCGAGGCGCAGTTCGGTGTCGAGGTGGGCCGGGCGGCCGGTGGCGAGTTCGTCGTAGGTGACGCCGAGGCGTTCGGCGAGGTGGCGCAGGGCGGCCTCGGAGGGGCGGACGCGGCCGGCCTCCAGGGTGGAGACGTAGGCGGCGGTGTAGGCGGGTTCGGCGAGTCTGCGCTGGGTCAGGCCCTTTTCGCGGCGCAGGTGTTGGATCCTTCGGCCGATGTCGGCGGGGTCGCTGCGTTCGGTCATGGCTGCCTCTTCACGTCGATCACCGGCCATTGTTGCGCCGGGCGTTGCCCCGGGCGTAGGGGCGGCCCTACATTAACTCAGCACTTAAGCCTGATTATCCGTCAACTTAACATCAGTTCCGGAGGTCAATCCCTTGCGCAGAGCCCGACTCACCGCCCTCGCCCTGGCCGGCGTCACCGCCGTCGCCGCACTCAGTGCCACCACCACCGCCGCGGCCGCCCCAGGCCCCAGCTCCCCCGGCCCGTCCGCCGCCGCAGGTGCCGCCCCCGCAGGCGCCGCTGCGGCAGGTACCGCTGCGGCGCGTTCGCACGAGGTGGAGGCGTTCGGCGAGGACGGCAGCATCAGCCGGGCCCGGGTCCCCGGGTCCTCCCCGTTCGCCGCCCCGAAGCTCGCGGCCCCGCGCGCGGCCGGGGACGGCACCGTCACCCCGGTGGTCCACAACGGCAGCACCGCCGCCAAGCTCGACGTCGTCGTCATCGGCGACGGCTACACCGCCGCCGAGCAGGACAAGTTCCACGCGGACGCCGCCACCAAGTGGCAGGAGATCACCGCGGTCGAGCCGTACCGGACCTACCGCGCGCTGTTCAACGTCTGGACGGTGGACGCCGTCTCGGCCGAGTCCGGCGCCTCCGGCGACCCGGACCGCACCACTGTCCGCAACACCGCGCTCGGCTCGTACTTCTGGTGCGAGGACATCGAGCGGCTGCTGTGCGTCGACACCGACGCGGTCGACCGGTACGCGGCCAAGGCGCCGCAGGCGGACCTGGTCATCGTGGTCGCCAACACCGCCAAGTACGGCGGCGCCGGCTACAACGACATCGTCTCCCCGCTCGGCTACTCGGGGATAGCGACCGTCGCCGGCGGCAACGACCGCTCCGGCCAGATTGCCGTGCACGAGACGGGTCACTCGCTGGGCAAGCTCGCCGACGAGTACTTCTACGACGGCGGCGGCACCTACCAGGGGGACGAGCCAGCCGAGGCCAACACCACCACGCTGACCGCCGCCGACCTGCGCCGCACCCGCACCAAGTGGTACCGCTGGCTCGGCCGCCCCTCCCCCGACGGCGGCACGGTCGGCACCTACGAGGGTGCCGGCTACTACCCGTCGGGGCTCTACCGGCCGACCGACAACTCGATCATGCGGTCGCTGGGACGGGAGTTCAACCTCCCCGGGCGCGAGGCCATGATCGCGGGCTTCTACCGGTACGCCTCCCCGCTGGCGAGCGACACCCCGGCCGGAACGGTCCTGCACCGCGGCGACCGGCTCACCGTCCAGCTCCCCGCGCCCGGCACTCGGCTGCGCTGGTACCTCGACGGGCGCGAGGTGCGGGGCCTGCGCGACCGCGCCACCGTCCGGATCG
The DNA here is from genome assembly GCF_000710465.2 of Kitasatospora sp. MBT63. GTDB lineage: Bacteria > Actinomycetota > Actinomycetes > Streptomycetales > Streptomycetaceae > Kitasatospora. The sequence continues at coordinate 43,703 of NZ_JAIZ01000741.1, forward strand.
CCGACCTCGACCTGGCGGGGCCGCGCTTCCTGCACCACTGCCTGACCGCGGTGGCGACCGACCCGACCGACGCCGTCATCGACCCCGAGCTGCGCACCGCGCTCACCGACGCCGTGACCTGGCAGGTCACCCGCTGACCTCCGTGGGGCACCGGCAGCCCTCGCCGGTGCGGGCTCAGTCGCCGTCCGGGCCGTCCTCGTCCCCGAGTTCCACCCGGACGGCGACGAGCCCGCCGTCGGCGTCGAAGTCCGCGAAGGCGGGGAACCAGCCGTCGCCGCACCCGGTCATCGCGAACAGCACCTGCGCGCCGCCCACCCGCACTGCGCCGGATCCGGTGGCGGAGCCCCGGACCTGGCGCATGACCTGCCAGTGGTGGGAGTGCGGCCGCAGGTCGAAGGCCAGGCCGCGCCGCGGGTTCGCCTCCTTCCACTCCGCGAGGGCCTCCGCCCGTTCGAGGGCCTCGGCGGGCGGGAGGCCCGTCCAGCCGTACGAGTCCTCCTCGCCGGGCTCCCCCAGCCGGGGCGCGCCGAACGCGGCGGCCGCCTCGTCCTGGTGGAGGCCCCAGAACGCCACGTCCGCGAGGCCGTCCACCGGTTCGTCGTGCTGCCAGGCCGCCAGCGCGTCGGCGTCCGCGAACGCCAGCCGGGCCCAGTCCACACCGATCACCCCGAGCGGGACGGACCGGGCGACCGGCGCGTCCCGTACCAGGACCCGGAACCGCGCCCAGCCGTCCCCCTCCTCCCAGTCGCCGCCGTCGTCGTCCCCGCCGTCCCCGTCGTACGCCGCCCGGGTGGCGAGTACGGGCAGCGCGACGTCCTTCGGCAGTCCGCCCAGCGCGACGAACGGGACGCCGGAGACGGAGAAGCTCCCGCCGCCCCGAGCAACGCAGCGGCGGGCACGGTCGCGGTGCGGCACCCCGTCCGGCAGCTCCTCCAGGCGGGCGTCGAGCCCGGCGGCTCCGCAGTGCGCGATGAACCGGGCGGTCAGGTCCGCCACCTCGTCCACCGGGACGTCGTACAGCACCGGGCCGGGCTCCCCGTCGATGGAGCGGGCCGCGGCTTCGGCGTCGGGGCCGGTCACGGCGAGGTCGACCACCGGTCCGTGGTCGAGCTCCGGGTCGGGATCCACGGCGCCCGGGGACGCGTCGCCGCGCCAGAGCCCGAGGTAGCCGCCGTCCACGACCAGCAGCTCACCCGAGGGACAGGTGACCTCACCCAGCATCAATGTCTCAGCCATGGCGCAGGACTCTAGACGCTCCCACCGACGTTCCCGGAGCCAGGGGCCGGGATCCGGGGGCCGGGGCGGGCGTACACCCAGGAGGGCGAACGCCGGGGGCGCCGCCGCGCGCTGCCGGGCCGGGCGGGTGACTCCGGCCAGAATCGACCTGATCACAGCGCCACCGAGTCACCGAGTCACCGAGTCACCGAGCGAGAGGACCATCCCATGCCCGACTTCCGCCCGACGCAGGACCGTGTGATCGTCAAGCCGATCGGGGAGGCGGCCCGGTCGGCCACGGACACCCGGCAGGGCGAGGTGGTGGCGGTGGGACCCGGCCGGTCCCTGGAGGGTGGCAAGCCGCACCCGGTGGACGTCAAGGTCGGCGAGCGGATCGTGTTCCCCGGCTTCTCCGGCTCGGAGATCGAGGTGGAGGGAGAGGTTTACGTGGAACTGCCGGAGGACGAGATCCTGTCGGTGTCCGCGGAGTAGCGCGCCTGCAGGCCCGCCCCGCCGCGCGGTCAGCCGCCCGCATCCCCGGCTCCCGCCCCCGCTGCTGCGGCGGCCGCGTCGACCAAAGCGCCGACCACCGCCGCGACCACCGGTTCGGGCCCGGCCGCCCCGGCCCGGTGGTGGACCGACACCACCCGGTGTCCGACGCCCGGCAGGGCCGCGGCGGCCACCCGGCCCTGCGGGACACCGGCCAGCGCGAGCAGCGGGACGACGGCCGCGCCGAGCCCGGCCTCGACCAGGGCGAGCACGGCGGGGAACTCCATGCAGACGTGGGCGCGGCGCGGGGTCAGCGCGTGTTCGGCGGCGAGCCGGGCCAGTGCCTGGCCGCAGGCGGACTCCGGCGGTGCGGCGATCCAGGGCACCGCGGCCAGGTCGGCGACCGTCCGGATCCGGGCGGCCCAGCCCGGCGGCACCACGATCCGGTACTCGTCCTCCAGCACCGTGCGGACCGCGATCCCCGTACGCCGTTCCCGGTCACCGGTCCCGGCCGGGGCGGCGGCGGAGGCGGAGGCGGAGGCGGAGGCGAGTGCGGCGTCCTGTTCGGCGATGACCACGTCGACGGCGCCGGTCCGCAGTTCGCGCAGTGCGGCCTGCCCCTCGGTGTCGACCACGCTCAGCTCGATGTCCGGGTGGTCGACGGCGAGCCGGCCGATGGCGGGGACCACCAGGTGCCGTACCGCCGTGGGGAACGCGGCGACCACCACCCGGCCGACCGCCCGGCCGGACAGTGCGGCCAACTCCCGCCGAGCATCGGCGAGTTCACGTTCGATCCGCTCCGCGCGGGCGGCCAGCAGGCGGCCGGCCGCGGTGAGTTCGACCCGGCGGTGGGTCCGGTCGAGGAGCTTGACCCCGGTCTCGCGTTCCAGTTGGGCGATCTGCTGCGAGACCGCGGACGGCGTGAGGTGGAGCAGCCGGGCGCCCTCCATCACGCCGCCGCGTACGGCCACGGCGTGCAGGACCCGCAGCCTGCGGGGGTCGATCTCCATCCGGGGCGCCTTCCGCTTCACCGTGACTGTCGCATCGCTTAAGAAACTATCGCTTGAACTTCAGTTTTCCTTCATCGAAGGTGGGGTCATGACTTCCAGCCAGACTTCCGCCGCCCGGTCCACCGGCCCCGACCTCCGGGTCCAGTTCGATGCGGAGGTCACCTTCCGCAACGGCGGCGGCCTCCAGGTCCAGGGCTTCCGCCTGGACCTCGACCGCCTGGACCTCGACCGCCCGGACCTCGATCGCCCGGACCTCGACCGCCCGGAGGTGGACGAGCCGGCGCTGGCCGCGCGGTTCGTCCGTGAGCTGGGCCTGCTCATGGTCGACCGGGTGACGCTGGACCGGATCACCGTGATCCGGGAGCAGCACAAGGGGCCGCGCGGCGATGCACAGGCGCAGGCGCCGGTGTCGGACGGTGCCCGCCGGCTGGTGGAGCTCAGCCACCCGATCCACCACGGCATGGTCACCTACCCGGGCCTGCCGGGACCGGAACTGAGTGACCATCTGTCGCGTGAGGCCTCGCACGACCACTACGCCGAGGGAACCGAGTTCCAGATCGGCCGGATCAGCATGGTCGCCAACACCGGTACCTACCTGGACACCCCGTTCCACCGGTTCGCCGACGGGCCCGACCTGTCGGGCATCGGTCTGGAGCGGCTGGTGGACCTGGACGGGCTGGTGGTCCGGGTGGGCCACGAAGGGGTGGACCCGGACGACCCCGGCCGGGCCATCGGGCCGCTGGTGTTCGCGCCGTACCGGGTCACCGGCCGTGCGGTGCTGGTGCACACGGGCTGGGACCGGCACTGGGGCACCGGGCAGTACGGGAGCGGGAACCCGTTCCTGACCCGGGAGGCCGCCGAGTGGCTGGTCTCGCAGCGGCCCGCGCTGGTCGGCATCGACTCGCTCAACATCGACGACACGGCCGACGGCACCCGTCCGGCGCACACGCTGCTGCTGGAGGCCGGGATCCCGGTGGTGGAGCACCTGCGCGGCCTGGAGCAGCTCCCGGCGGACGGCTTCCGCTTTCACGCGGCGCCGCCGCGGATCGCCGGGCTGGGGACCTTCCCGGTGCGGGCGTTCGCGGTGACCACCGCCCCGGCGGACGGGGGCGGCGCCCGGTGAACCTGGCCGTGGCGCTGGTCGGGTGGGCCGCCGCGGCGGCCCTGCTGGCGGCGTACGCCCTGGTCTCGGCGGGCCGCCTCGACGGGTCGGGCCGGGCGTTCCAGCTGCTGAACCTGGCCGGGGCGGCGGGGCTGACGCTGAACTCGGCCGCCCACCGGGCCTGGCCGTCGGTCGCGCTCAACGCGGTCTGGATCCTGATCGGCGTGGCCGCGCTCGCGGGGATGTCCTCCGCCGGGACCCGCCTCCGCCGCCACCCCCGCTCCCGCCGGAGCCGGTCAGCGGGCGGCAGCGGCGGTGGTGGTGGCGGCGGGCTCCGGGAAGACCTGGCCGAGCAGGCGCCGTAGGGCCGAGCGGTCCTCGGCGTCCAGCTGGTCGAGGCCGGCGAGGCCGGAGATCAGTTCGGCGCGGATCAGGCGGACGGTCTGCTCGCCCTGCTCGGTCAGCAGGACGTTCTTGACCCGCCGGTCGGCGGCGGCCACCTCGCGGCGGACCAGGCCGCGGGCCTCCAGGCGGTCGACGATCCCGGTGACGTTGGAGGCGTCGCAGGCCAGCAGGTCGGCGAGGGTGCGCATGGGCATCGGGGTGCGGAGCAGGCTGAGCATCTTGCCCTGCATCAGGGTGAGTCCGCGTTCGGCGGCCACCGTGGCGAAGCAGCGGTAGTAGGCGGCCGCGGCCCGGGCGAGCTGGTCCATGAGCTCGACGGGCGTGGGGGCGGCGGCCGGCCGGGGCGCAGACTGGGTCATGGGTCGAGTGTAGGCGAGATTACTTGACATCCTCAACGATCGAGGATTACCTTCACAAATTAGTTGAAGACCTCAACCATCCAGGCCCTCGGACCCCAGGTCCGCACCGTCCACCGCGGCAGGGCCCCGATCCCGGCTGGAGCCCCACCATGACCGCCGCCCTGTTCGTCGTCACCGGCGCCACCCACTGGACCCTGGCCGACGGTACCGCCCACCCCACCGGCTACTGGGCGGAGGAGCTTGCCGAGCCCCACCGGATCTTCCGCGCGGCGGGTTTCGAGATCACCATCGCGACCCCGGGCGGCGTGCCCGCCACCGTCGACCGGGCCAGTCTCGCCCCCGAGGCCAACGGCGGTGCCGAGCAGGCCGGCCGGATCACCGCGTACCTCGACTCGATCGGCGCCGAACTCGACCACCCGGCGGACCTCGCGGCCGTCGACCCCGACGCGTTCGACCTGGTCTTCTACCCCGGCGGCCACGGCCCGATGGAGGACCTGGCCGTCGACGCCGACTCCGGGCGGATCCTGACCCGCACGCTGGACTCGGGCCGGCCCCTGGGCGTGGTGTGCCACGCGCCCGCCGCCCTGCTGGCCGCCCGCCGGGAGGACGGCGAGTGGCCGTTCGCCGGATACCGGATGACCGCCTTCACCAACGCCGAGGAGCACGCCGTCGGTCTCGCCGCGGGCGCCCGCTGGCTGGTCCAGGACCGGCTGACCGAGCTGGGCGCCGACTTCGCCGAGGCCGAGCCGTTCACCCCGCACACCGTGGTCGACCGCAACCTCTACACCGGCCAGAACCCGGGATCCTCGGCCGAGTTGGCACACACCCTGGTCCGGGCGGTGTCGACCGACCCGGCCACCGTGGTCGCCCGGCTGCGGGGCTCCTTCGACACCGGCCGCACCAGGCCGCTCGCCTGGCGGCTGGCCCAGCTGCAGGCGCTGCGGGCCCTGCTCACCGAGCAGTCCGAGGTGTTCCTGGCCGCTCTCCACGCCGACCTCGGGAAGAACGCCAAGGAGGCCTACCGCGCCGAGGTCGGCTTCACCCTGAACGAGCTCGACCACACCGTCGCGAACCTGGAGGAGTGGCTGACGCCGAGGCCCGCCGCCGTCCCCGCGCCCTTCCTCCCCGCCGAGGCACGGGTGGTCCGCGACCCGCTCGGCGTCGTCCTGGTCATCGCGCCGTGGAACTACCCGCTGCAGCTCGCGCTCGCCCCGGTGGTGGGGGCGCTCGCCGCGGGGAACACCGTCCTGGTCAAGCCCAGCGAGCTCGCGCCCGCCACCTCCGCGGCGCTGGCCCGGCTGATCCCCCGTTACCTCGACCGCGAGAGCGTCGCCGTGCTGGAGGGCGCCGTCGAGGAGACCACCGCCCTACTGGGGCAGCGCTTCGACCACATCTTCTACACCGGCAACGGCACGGTCGGCCGGATCGTCATGGCGGCCGCCGCCAAGCACCTCACGCCCGTCACCCTGGAGCTCGGCGGCAAGAGCCCGGTCGTGGTCGAGCCCGGCGTCGACCTGGCCCACACCGCCCGGCTGATCGCCCGCGGCAAGTTCCAGAACGCCGGCCAGACCTGCGTCGCCCCGGACTACGTGCTCGCCATCGGCGACACCGCGGCCGCGCTGGAGCCCGAACTGGTGACCGCCGTCCACGAGCTGTACGGCGAGGACCCCGCGGCCAGCCCGGTCTACGGACGGGTCGTCAACGAGCGCCACCACGACCGCCTCACCGCGCTGCTCGGCGACGGCCGGCTGGTCACCGGCGGCGAGGGCGACCGCGACCGGCGCTACCTCGCACCCACCGTCCTCGCCGACGTCTCCCCCGAGGCGCCGGTGATGCGCGAGGAGATCTTCGGCCCGGTGCTCCCGATCATCCAGGTCCCCGACCTCGACGCGGCCATCGCCTTCATCAACGAGCGCGACAAGCCGCTGGCGCTGTACGCCTTCACCGGGTCGGAGCGGACCAAGCAGCGGCTCGCCCGCGAGACCTCCTCCGGCGGCCTGGTCTTCGGCCTGCTGCTGTCCCACCTGGCCGTGCCCGAGCTGCCGTTCGGCGGCGTGGGTGAGAGCGGCATGGGCCGCTACCACGGCGAGTACTCCCTCGACACCTTCAGCCACGCCAAGGCCGTCCTCGACAAGCCGCTCGGCTGAAGCCGAACCGGCCGCACCGCCCCCTGCATCACCGACGCATCACCGACACCACCGTCCCCGGCCCCGGCTCCACCCGCGGGCCGGGGGGCACACCCCCGGAAGGCACCACCATGACTTCAGCAACCCGCCCCGCCGGCCCGGGCCGGGTCGACCACCGGGCGGCCGTCGCGGCCCAGACCGAGCGGTTCGCCGCCGCGGTACGCGACGCCGACCCGGCCACCCCGGTCCCGACCTGCCCCGGCTGGACGCTGGCCGACCTGGTCCGGCACGCCGGCAGCGTGCAGCGCTGGTTCGCCGTGCTGCTGCGGCAGCGGGTCCAGCAGCCGCCCACCAGCCGCGAGGTCGACCTCCGGCTGCCGGAGGCGGCGTCCGGCTATCCGGACTGGCTGCTCGACAGCGCGGCCGAGGCCGCCGACGCCTTCGCCGCCGGGGACCCGGACGAGCCGATGTGGGCCTGGGGCGCCGACCAGCACGCCCGCTTCTGGGTACGGCGGATGCTGTTCGAGACGCTCGTGCACCGGGTCGACGCCGAACTCGCCCTGGGCCTGCCGGCCACCGTCGACCATGACCTGGCGGTCGACGGCGTGGACGAGTTCCTGGTCAACCTGCCGTTCGCCGCGGTCTTCGCACCAGGCACGGCGCAGCTGCGCGGCGCGGACCGGACCATCCGTTTCGGCTGCACCGACGGCGGGGACGAGTGGCTGGTCCGTCTGCGGCCGGACGGCTTCGGGGTCGACCCCGACGGGGCCGGGGCCACGGCCGACGCCACGGTCCTCGGCACCGCTGCCGACCTGCTGCTGCTCCTCTACGGCCGCCTCGACCGCACCGCGGGCGGCTTCGAACTGGCCGGGGACCAGGAGCTGCTGGCGCACTGGTTCGCCAACTCCGCGTTCTGAGAAGGAACTTCGGGCGGTCCGCCGCACGGCCGGGGGCGGCCTGCCCGGCCGCGCGGCGGGTCGGGGTCCGGGCGTGCCGGTGAGGTGCGGTGCGCCCGGGTTCGGTGTTAAGTGGTCCCCTGTACCCATGTGCCCCTGTGCCGCCGACGGAGGCGGCCGGGCGCACCCGACCGGGCACCGCCGACCACCGACCTGGAGAGAACATGACCACCCTCGCGCCGGTTGCACTGGTCACGGGCGCCAACCGCGGCCTCGGCCTGGCCACCGCCCGCCGGCTCGCCGAACTCGGCCACACCGTCCTGCTGTGCGCGCGGCGCCCGGAGGACGCCGAGCGGGCCGCCGAAAGCCTCGTCGGGCTGCCGGGCGCGGTGCTGCCCCGCCGGCTGGACGTGGACGACCTCGACGGCATCCGCGCGCTCGCCAGGTCGGTGGAGACGGAACCGGGCCGGCTGGACGTCCTCGTCAACAACGCGGCCATCAACTACGACACTGCCGAGCGGGCCTGCGACGTCGACCTGGACGAGGTCCGCCGGACGCTGGAGACCAACCTGTTCGGCGCCTGGGCGATGGTCCAGGCGTTCCTGCCGCTGCTGCGCCGCTCCCCGGCCGCGCGGGTGGTCAACGTCTCCAGCGAGTCGGGGTCGCTGGCGTCGATGTCGGGCGGGACACCGGCCTACGGCATCTCCAAGGCGGCCCTCAACGCGCTCACCCGCAAGCTCGCCGACGAGCTGCGCGGGGAGCGGATCCTCGTCAACGCGGTCTGTCCGGGCTGGCTCGCCACCGACATGGGCGGCCCGGGCGGCGGGCCGGTCGAGCAGGGCGCCGCCGGCGTGGTCCGGGCGGCGACCCTGCCGGACTCCGGGCCCACCGGCGGCTTCTTCCGCGACGGCCGCCCGCTGCCCTGGTGACCGCCACCGCGCGGGCGGTCCCGCGTGGTCGCGGTCCGGGGCGGTGTCACATCACCGGGCCGCCGTAGAAGGGGCCGTAGTAGCCGGCGTACTTCTCCTGGTAGCCGAGGTCCGCCTCGAGCTGGAACGGGTCGAACTCCGGCCCGTGCTTGATCTCGTCCTTGGTGCGGTCGACGTGGACCTTCCGCTCGTCCTCGTCGACCCGCAGGACGACGCCGGCCGGCAGCAGGACCAGCCGGCCAAGGATCCACGGCCCGGTGTCGACCACCAGGTAGCGGGCGCCGACCTCCTCGGAGAGCCGGTCCACCTTGCCGAGGTGGCCGTCGGTGGCCTCGACGTGGTAGCCGACCAGGTCGGTCCCGGAGATGTGGCCGGAGGTCGAGCGGAACTCCCAGATCCCGGTGTCGCTGCTCATGGACTGCTCCTCCCGTCGGGGGCGCGGTGCCGGATCGTCGGCGGTGCGCCGTGCAGGGCTCGGCTGCCCCGGAACCCGAGGTTCATGCCTGCCGGTCCCCACCGGGGCCGCCGCGGGCACTAGTCCCGTGATTGGCCCAGGAATTGACGGTCCGAATGTCCCGTGCGGCGGGCCATTCGACCCGATAGAGTCATGATCATGAAGACCACGGAGAACCCCGAGACCCAGTCCGTCCAGCCCGCCCAGCCCGCCCAGCCCGCTCAGCCGGTCCTGACCCGTCGGGCCGAGGCCGAGACCTGTGCCGACCCGAGCAGTGTGATGTCCCTGCTGGCCGACTCGGCCGGCACCGGCGGCGCCTTCACCAGCTACCGGTCGAGCTTCGCCAAGGGTGCCGTCGGCGCGCCCGCGCACTTCCACACCCGGGCCTGGGAGTTGTTCTTCGTGCTCGGGGGGTCGCTGCAGGTGCTGCTCGGCGAGGAGGTGACGGTGCTGCACGAGGGCGACTTCCTGGCGGTGCCGCCGCACACGCCGCACGCCTTCGCGGCCGCGCCCGGCTGCGAGGCCGACGTGCTGTTCGTGTTCACGCCGGGGATGGCCCGGTTCGACTACCTGCGGCTGCTCGGCCGGGTGATGCGCGGGGAGGCGGACCCGAAGGAGATCGCCGAGTCGGCGGAGCGCTTCGACAACCACTACGTCGACAGCCCGGCGTGGCGGGCCGCACTGGAGGCGTCCGCATGATCGACCCCGCCGCGCCGGTCCGGGTGGCCCGCCCTTCGCGGGACCTGGCCGCCGCCGAACGCTTCTACGTCGACGGCCTCGGGCTGAAGGTGCTGTGGCGGACCACCGAGCGGGTGCCGGGCGAGCACGACCTGCTGATGGTCGGTCCGCCCGGCGGTGCCTGGCACTTCGAGCTCACCCGTGACCCGGAGCGCCCGCTCGAGCCCACCCCCACGGTCGACGACCTGTTCGTGGTCTACCTCGGCGCGCCGGCCGAGGAGGCGCTGGTGGAGCGGCTGGTCGCCTGCGGCGGCACCCGCACCCCGGCCCACAACCCGTACTGGGACGAGTACGGCGTGACCGTCGCCGATCCGGACGGCTACCGCATGGTGCTCTGCTCGCGCACCTGGAACCCCTGAGCCGGGGCGGGCCCACCGGCCCGCGCGGCGGCGGCAGGCCACCTGTCAGGTTACCTGTCGGTACGTCAACGGAGCTTCCCGCCGCCGCGCTCCGCCCCAGCTCAGCCGCCCCCGGCCAGGGTCCGGCACCGCCAGATGTCCAGACAGGTCGGGGACCACACCTCGTCATTCACCGGCCACCTCCCGCCTCACTGACCGCCATGTCGGCCCCCTAGACATAACGGGTCTGGACTGAAAAGACCGACGCCCCGCCAGTGAACGAGGAGTCACCCCGATGAAGCCGAGCCCCGAGCTCTCCCGCCGCACCCTGCTGGGTGGTGCGGCCGCCGCCGCAGTGCTCTCCGCCCTCCCGCTGACCGTGCAGCAGGCCCTGGCCGCGCCGGCCAAGCCGGGCACCCTGGCGGACATCGAACACGTCGTCATCTTCATGCAGGAGAACCGCGCGTTCGACCACTACTTCGGCACCCTGCCGGGCGTGCGCGGCTTCGGCGACCGGGCGGCGGTCCGCGGCGTCAACGGCCGTTCGGTCTTCCACCAGCCCGACCCCTCCCGCAAGGAGGGCCACCTGCTGCCGTTCCCCATGAACGCCGCGCACACCAACGCGTACCAGCAGGGCGCGCCGTCCTTCGACTTCATCGCCTCGATGAGCGCCTGGAACGACGGTCTCGCCGACGGCTCGGTGACCCGCCGCTCCTCCGGCTGGCTCGGCCAGGGCTACTACGAGCCCGCCGACATGCCGTTCTACAACGCGCTGGCCTCGGTCTTCACCACCTGCGACGCCTACCACGCCTCGGTGCAGTGCAACACCAACACCAACCGCGAGCACCTGATGACGGGCACCAGCGGCGGCACCGTCCGCGACACCCCGGTGACCGACAACTCGGAGCCCGCGGCGGGCTTCGAGTGGACCACCTACGCGGAGCGGCTGGAGCAGGCCGGCGTCAGCTGGCGCACCTACCAGGCGCTGGACAACTTCGACGACAACGCGCTGGCCTGGTTCACCGCCTTCCACCGGGCCGAGCCGGGCGAGCCGCTGTACGAGCGCGGCCTCAAGCAGGTCGGCGACCCGGCGAAGAAGGGCGACCCGTTCGCGATGGGCGACGCGCTGGTGGACGCCTTCACCGCCGACATCAAGGCCGACCGGCTCCCCCAGGTGTCCTTCCTGGTCGCCCCGGCCGCGCTCTCCGAGCACGCCAACTACGCCCCGCCGAACGGCGAGCACCTGACCGCCCGGCTGCTGGCCGCGCTGGCGGCCGAGCCGGAGGTGTGGGCGAAGACCGTCTTCATCCTCAACTACGACGAGCACGGCGGCTTCTTCGACCACCTGCTGCCCCCGGTGCCGCCGCTGGCCACCGGCCGCGGCAAGTCCTCCGTCCCGGTCGACGGCGAGGTGGTGGTCCGGGTCTCCAAGGGCACCAGCACGTACCACCGGGTGGTGGACCAGGACGGCCGCTACCGGATCCGCAACGCCGACGGCACCCTCGGCTGGGCCGCGAGCCTGCCGGCCGGGGAGAAGGTGGTCTCCGGGCCGTACCCGATGGGCCTGGGCGTGCGGGTGCCGATGATCGTGGTCTCGCCGTGGACCCGCGGCGGCGTGGTCGACTCCACCGTCTACGACCACACCTCGGTGATCAAGTTCCTGGAGAAGCGCTTCGGCGTGCAGGAGCCCAACATCAGCGCCTGGCGGCGGGCCGTCACCGGCGACCTGACCTCCGTCTTCGACTTCTCCGGGCAGGACCCGGCGTGGCCGCAGCTGCCCGACACCAGCGGCAACCGCAAGAAGGTCGACGACACCGGCAAGCTGCCCGCCCCGACCGTCCCGAGCCCGCAGTCGCTGCCCCGCCAGCAGCGCGGCACCCGCACCGCCCGCCCGACCCCGTACGCGCTGCGCGTCACGCCGCTGGTCAACAAGGGCGTGGTCACCCTCGAGATGATCAACCACGGCCGGCAGGCCGGCGTGCTGGCCGTCTACCCCGAGCCCGGCACCGCGCCGCGCCACTACACCGTCGCCGCCAAGGACCTGATCCGTGACACCTGGACGGCCGGCGACGCCGGGTACGACCTGCGGGTGCACGGCCCCAACGGCTACCTGTGGCACTTCCGCGGCGACGCGGCCGCCAGCTTCGAGGCACACGTCGCCGAGGACCTGACCGGCCGGGTGCTGGAGGTCGGCCTGACCAACCGCACCCGTACCGCCCAGGTCTTCGTGATCGCCGACCTGGCGTACGGCGGCGGCCGCCGGGAGGTGCGGGTCGAGGCCCGTTCCAGCGCCTCGGTCGACGTCACGGTCAACCGCGAGAGCTGGTACGACATCACCGTCGGGGTCCAGGGCGACCTGTTCTTCCGCCGCCGCTACGCCGGCCGGCTCTCCGGCGGCAGCCAGAACGTCACCGACCCGGCGATGGGCCTGCCCGACGCGCTCACCCTGGACGTGGCGCTGAAGTCCGCGTCGACCACCATCGACGAGGCCGTACTGGTGCCCGGCCGGGCCGCCCGGGTCGCCGCCGTGTTCACCGCCGCCGACGCGCTGGCCGGCCTGGAGGCCGCGCCCGTCGTCCCGGCCGGCTGGACCGTCGTACCGGTCACCGCGCCGCCCACCGCGCTCCCGGCCGGCGCCACCGCGACCGCCGAGTGGGAGGTCACCCCGCCCACCGCACTGCCGGGCGCCGGTCCGTACCGGATCCTGGTCACCGCCCGCGCGGTGGCCGGCGAGCGGTACGTGGTCGCCGACGGCGAGGTGGCGGCCCGGACCGCCCCGTCGATGGCCGGCCACCTGCTCGGCGAGGACTTCGAGTCGCTGGCGGGTGCGCTTCAACCGGTCGGCCAGGTGCTCGGCTGGACGGCACAGGCGCCGACCGGCTGGTCGGTGGTCAACGCCCCCGGCATGCCGCAGGGCACCGCCCGCCTCCAGGGCTGGACCTTCCACACCAAGCGCGCCTGGTCCACCCCGGCCGGGCAGGACCGCGGCAACTTCACCCGGGGCCTGGGCATCCTCGCCGTCGCCGACCCGGACGACTGGGACGACACCGGCGCGCCGTCCGCCAAGGGCCGCTTCGACTCGACCCTGGTCTCCCCCGCCGTCCCCGTCCCGGCCGGCACCGGCACGCTGTACCTGGCGTTCGACTCGCACTACCGGCAGGAGGCACCGCAGAAGGCCACCGTCACGGCGGTGTTCGACACCGGCGCCGAGACCCGGCTGCTCTCGTACAGCAGCGACGCCACCGGCAACGACAACGCCGGTGCCGACGTCCAGAACGCCTTCGTCACCCGGCAGTTCGCCGTACCGGCCGGCACCACCGCGGTGACCCTGAAGTTCCGGATGTTCGACGCCGGCAACAACTGGTACTGGGCGGTGGACCACATCCGCCTGGACAGCAAGCCGATCACGGCCTGATCCGCACCCGCGCGCCGCAGGGCGGGAGCCCCCGGGGGGCCCGCCCTGCGGCGCGCCCCCTTCCGCCGCTTGAATGTCATGAACACGCCACCCTCGCGCCCCTTCCCGGCCAACAACGGGCCGCGGGGGCGGCCGCATCCCCGTCCGACGGGCGCCGGCCCCCCGGCCGCCGGACAATGCTGCAAAGCCGGGGAATCGAGTGGCCGAGGACCGGACGGCCACCCCCGGACGACCAGGTGCGGAGGCAGAGGCCGATGCAGTCAGCACCGTTCGAGAGCTGGGCCACGGACTGGGCCCGGCAGGCCCGGGGGATCCCGCGCGGGCAGGTCGCCGCCGGGCTGCTGATCGACCTCGTGGCAGATCCGCGGCAGCACCTCGCCCGTACCGCCGCCTTCCCGGTCACCGCCGCGGCCGCCGCCCTGCGCATCGCGCCGGACCTCCTGCGGGCGGCCCTGACGGACCTGTCCGACGCCGGACTGCTCACCTGGATCTGCCACGACCTGGGCGCCCCCGAAGGCGAGGTCGCCGTGGTCACGCTGACCGTCCCGGAACCCGTAGAGACCCGGAGGACCAGGCCGTGACCGCCCAGCAGCCCGCCGCCGCCCGCCCGTCCCTCCCCGGCGACGGCGGGGCCGCCGGGCCCGCCGAGGCCGCCGGCGCCACCCCCGAGGAGCGCGACGCCGTCCAGCTGGTCGCCACCCGCCTCAAGCGCGCCCACCCCACCGCCGACCCGTCCCGCGTCGACGCGGTCGTCGCGACCGCCTACGGCGAACTCAGCGACGCCAGGGTGCGGACCTTCATCCCCATCCTGGTCGAGCGCCGCGCCCTGACCCTGCTGACCACCCCGCCGCCGGCCCTCTAGCCCCGGCCGCTCCACCGGCGGACGGCCCCCCCGGGCACCCC
>NZ_JAIZ01000741.1:58228-70449 GCF_000710465.2 Kitasatospora sp. MBT63
CGGCGGCACCGCGACCCCACCGGATCAGCGCCACCCAGTCGGTGACCCCCTGCCGCAGCCGCCACCGCTCCACCCGGCCCGGCCGCCAGCACCCCCCGACCCTGATCTCCACCCGCCGCCAGCACTCCTCGGCCACCCAGCTGCGCCCCGGCCCGACCAGCAACTCCCCCGGCGCCGGCACCGCATCCGGCCGGCGCCGGTCGTCCACTCCGGGGCAGATGGTCACCCCTCCATCATGAATCGCACAGTCGTTCGATTCAAGGGCCAGCAGTCGGGCACGGCCCGGCGGAGTCCGCCTGGCATGCTGGCCCGCATGGCTGCCGACCTCCCGCTCCCGGTCCATCTCCCCGCCGTCATCGACGGGCTGGCGACGAACCCCGCCCTGCCGGGCCCCATGATCCGACGGCTGTTCGCCTGGCGGCCGGGACGGGGCGAGGTTGCGGGACGTCCGGACCTCACCGAGGAGCTGATCGCCGAGATCATCGCGACCGACGACCACTGGCTGCTGCACAGCTTGGCGCTCAACAAGCACCTGCCGGACGGCTTCCGCATCCGACTGGCCGCCCACCCGGACGAGGCGGTGCGGTCCGCGCTCGTCGTGCGCGCCGAGAGCGCGCCGAGGGAGATGCTGGAACGACTCGTCGACGACCCGGTGCCGCGGGTCCGCGCCTGCCTCGCCGAGGACGACGACACACCCCCCGATCTCCGGGCCCGCCTCGCCGCCGACCCCGATCCCGCGATCCGGGCCACGCTGGCCAAGCACTGGACCCAGGCACCGGAGGAGGTCCGCCGGACCCTGCTGACCGACCCCGAGCCCCAGGTCCGCGCCGCGGCCTGTGCGACCTACTTCGCCCGGCTGCCCCACCCGGTACCGCCCTCGGACCTGCTGCCGGCGCTGCTGGCGGATCCGGTGACCCGGGCGGGCGCGGTGGTCCACGCCGTCCTGGACGAGGAGGCCTTCCGGCGGCTCGCCGAGGATCCGGACAGTGAGGTGCGCGCCGAGGTCGCCCGGCATCCCGACCTGCCGCCGCCGGTCCGCGACGTCCTGGCCGTCGATCCGGCGCTGGCGGTCCGGGTGAAGGTGTTCGCCCGGGCCGACACGCCGGAGCCGCTGCGGGCGCGGATCCACGCCGCCGTCCACGAGCTCTCCCCCACGTGGAAGGACCCGGAACCCGAGGCCGACGAGGAAGCACTCGACCTCTGGTACGAGAACATGTTCGCGACCACCGCGCTGCGCATCCTGCGCCTGGAGTGGGTCGCGGCCGATCCGCTGCCGCACATCGACTCGCCCTATGTCTCCTTCCGCGTCTCGGCGGCCCTCGGCAAGGAGCTGCCCGCCGACGCGGTGGCCCGGCTGCTGGACGACGAGGAGGAGATGGTCCGGCTCACCATGGCGGCCAATGCCCCGCACCTGGTCGATCCCCGGACCGCCGAGAGCATCGAACGGCGCTACCGCCGACGGGACAAGTTCACCTTCTGGTGGGACACCAAGGAGGTCCTGGCCTTCGCCCCGGAGACCCTGCACCGGTTCGCCACCGACCCCGAGCCCCGGCTCCGCTCCTTCGCGCCGCGTGATCCGCAGCTCCCGGCGGAACTCGCCGAGCAGCTGGCCGCCGACCCCGAGGAGCGCGTCCGCCACGCGGTGGCCGGCCACCGCAGGCTCCCGCTCCCCGCCCTGCTCCGCCTCCTCGCGGACCCCTCGGACCGCGTCGCCCGGGCCGCGGCGGCCTCGCCGCACCTTCCCGTGGAGAGCATGGAACGGCTGCTGGACCTGGTGGGCCTGTAGCCGCCGGGCAGTCGGGCAGTCGGCGAGGGCGCTGTCAGGGGCCGCGCCAGATGTTGTCGAAGGCCGCCTCCTCGATGGTCCGCCGCTGCCGAACGGCCTCCAGTTCCGCGACCGCGTCGCCGACGGCGGCGAGCACCGTCACGACCGCCTCGTCCTCGATCTCGTCGGCCTCCTCGGTCGGCCGGTCGTGGATCCCGGCGGTGGTGGCGAGGATCGCGAGGACGGGGTCGCCCGACGCCCAGCGCTCGGCCGCCCGGCGGCGTTCGGGCGAGTCGGCGACCGCCGTCCGGCTGGTCCGGACGGGGATCCACCGGCCGCGTTCCCGGGTGACCCGGCCCTCCATCTCCAGCGCGGCCAGGTACGCGGACGACAGCCCTCGGCCCCGGCGCCACAGCCAGTCCTCGACCGTCTCGTACGGCGGCTGCCGGACCAGCGACTCCGCCGCCCGGTCCAGCAGCTTGTCGGCCTGCTCCCAGCGGCCGCCCGGCACGATCCGCTCACCGTCCAGGGCGAGTGCCTCGGACCCGAGGAGGTCGATCACCTCGGCCCCGGCGAGGGCGAGCGACAGGTCGCCTGGATCCACGGGACGGCTGGACGCCACGTCCATGGAGACGATGAACAGGTCCCGGGCTGTGGTCATGAGTGGCTCCGCATCTCAGGCACCAGCGGGCGATACGTCGCCGACTGTAGCCCGCCGGCGTCCCGGCCGCGGTCCGAACCGCGGCCACGGCCCGCCCGGTCACCCCGGCAGGAGCTGCTGCCCGCCGTCGATGTCGTACGTCGCCCCGGTCAGCGCGGTGTTGGCCATGATGTGCACCGCCAGCGCGGCGACGTCGTCAGGCCCGACCACCCGCCCGACCGGGAGCGTCGCGCGCAGCTGCTCGCGCCGCGCCTCGAGCCCCTCGCCGAGCAGCGACGCCGACAGCGGGGTGTCGACGAAACCGGCGGCGATCAGGTTGACCCGGATCGGGGCCACCTCCAGCGCCAGGCCGGCCGTCAGGGCGGGCAGGGCCGCCGTCATCGCCGAGGTGACCGCGAGGCCGACGGCGGGGCGGCGGGCCCCGGTGCCACCCATGAAGAGCAGCGTGCCGCCAGGGCGGACCCTGGGCGCACCGTGGCGGGCGACGCCCAGCATGGCCATCGGGTGCTCCTGGAGCGCGCGGCGCGCCTCGTCGAAGTCCATCTCGGCCAGGGTGGCGTAGTAGGGACCGCCGGCGGTCACCAGCACGTGGTCGACCGGCGCGGCGAGGTCCGTGAAGAACCGTTCCAGGGCGGCCGGGTCGGTCGCGTCGAAGGCCGCGGTGCCGACGGCACCGACCTCGGCCGCCGCCTTGTCGAGTCGGGCGGGATCCCGGCCGGTGAGGATGGTGTCGGCGCCCTCGGCCCGGGCGTGCCTCGCCGTCGCCAGCCCGATCCCGGCGCTGCCGCCGATCAGGACGACGGTCTGCCCGGCCAGCGCCGGTGCGCGGGTGGCGGCCGGGGCCTGCGGTGCGCCGGTCACCGGGTCCCCGTGGCGTCCGCGGCGGACCCGCCGGTCATGTCGGCAGCTCCTCGCCGGCGCGTTCGCGGACCATGTACAGCGCGTACCAGTCCGGCCAGTTCGGATCCTCCGCGCCGATCCGTTCCTCGTGCTTCCCGTGGGCCGCGGCCGCGCGCCGCAGGGCCTGGGCGAGGTCCTCCACCGTCTCGTACGTCGTCCCGCTCATGGGGCACACTCCTTGTCTCAGCGGCTTGTCTCAGCGGCTTGTCTCAGCGGCCCGGAAGCCGCGTCCTGATCTCCTGGAGCACCCAGCCGTTGCCGTCCGGATCACTGAAGGCGGCGAAGGAGCCGTAGTCGGCGTGGTCCGGCGCGGGGCCGCCCACCCGGCCGGCCGTCCCGGCCCGGTGGAAGACCCCCGAGGCCTCGTGGAACGGCTCACCGACGTCGACGCCGCGCCCGATGAGCTCGGCACGGGTCGCGTCCAGGTCGTGGACCACGAGGTGCAGGCCTTGGAGGGAGCCGGGCGGGGACGAGGTGACGCCCTCGCCGAAGATGATCGAGCAGCCGGAGCCGGGCGGCGTCAGCTGCACCACCCGGTAGCCGTCCTCGACCGGGAGGTCGGCGTCGAGCCGCCAGCCGAGTCCCTGGTAGAAGCCCTTCGCCCGGTCGACGTCCGAGACCGGCACGACGACCACCTCCAGCCGTACCTCCCCCGGCCGCACCGGCGGGCTCGCGGCCGCACTGCTGTTGCTCTCCTGGACGCTGCTCATCCCCGCCTCCATCGGTGGGTGGCGCTGTGACACTGCGATGACGATGTCCGCGCGCGACTGCGGCCCGACCGCCGTCGGACACCCCGGACGCCCCGCATGGTCGCTCGGTCACCGCGGGCGGACGCGCGGCCAGGTGCTTCCACGAGTCTCCCGGGCCGGTCACCGGGCCCGCCGGGACCTCCACTTCCACCGTGCGCCGCGGGCACAGCACCGTCAAGGCGGGACCCGCGGGGGCGCCGGGCGCGGGCGGCCGGCGTCACCGCCGTCGGCCCGGGATGCCGGGCGCCGGGACCCGTTGCTAGATGGAAGCGGGGGCCGAGTGCGGGAACGAACACGAGAGCAAGGGCTGGGAGTTCACATGCGACAGCGCAGTCTGCGGGACCTCCGGGTGTCGGCCATCGGCCTCGGGTGCATGGGCATGTCCGCGTTCTACGGCACCACCGACCAGGACGAGGGCGTCGCGACCATCCGGCGTGCCCTGGAACTCGGTGTCACCTTCCTCGACACCGCCCAGGTGTACGGGCCGCTCACCAACGAGTCGCTGGTCGGCGAGGCGATCCGGGGACACCGCGACGAGTACGTCATCGCCACCAAGTTCAACTACCGGATGGACCACGCCGTGCCGGGTGACATGTCGACGGTGGGGCGCCAGGACGGGTCCGCCGAGCACGTCCGCAGCTCCGTCGACGGCTCGCTCGAACGGCTCGGCACGGACCGCATCGACCTGTACTACCAGCACCGCGTCGACCCGGCCGTGCCTATCGAGGAGACCGTCGGCGCGCTGGGCGAACTGGTCGCCGCGGGCAAGGTCCGGCACATCGGGCTCAGCGAGGCGAGCGCCGCGACCATCCGCCGCGCCCACGCCGTCCATCCGGTGACCGCCGTCCAGAGCGAGTACTCGCTCTGGAGCCGGGACGTGGAGGCCGAGGTGCTGCCCACCTGCCGTGAGCTCGGCATCGGCTTCGTCCCGTACTCCCCGCTCGGCCGCGGCTTTCTCGCCGGCCGCTTCAGCTCCCCCGACGAACTGGACGAGAACGACTTCCGCCGCGGCAACCCGCGCTTCACCGAGGCCAACCTGCGGGCCAACCTCCGGCTCGCGGAGAAGGTCAAGGAGATCGCCGCGGAGAAGGACGTCACCCCGGCCCAGCTGGCGATCGCCTGGGTACTGGCCCGCGGCGAGGACTTCGTGCCGATCCCGGGCACCAAGCGCCGCAGCTACCTGGAGCAGAACGCGGGCGCCGTCGACGTCGTGCTCACCGCCGACGACCTGGCCCGGATCGACGCCGAGCTGCCCGCGGCGGCGGGCGAACGCTACGACGAGGCGGGCATGCGGGCCGTGAACCGCTGACCGGACCTGGCCCGGGGCGGAGCGCGCCGCGCGGCAGGGGCGCACACGAACCGGCTCACACCCGGGAGGGCCGCTCGTCCGACGCCGGTACGACTGGGGCGACCGTCCCGGAACGGTCCCCGGCCCCGGCGCGGCGGGGCCGGGGACGGCGAAACCGGCGTGCGGGAGCTGGTCGGCGGGTGGTGCGCACCCCCTGCCGCCGGCCGGCGGGTCTTGGCACGGGTCGGCGCGGCAACGGAAGCTCTGTGCACGGCCGATCGCCGATCGGTCCCGTCCGCCGAGCCTCTGGAGGGCCCCGCATGCCGTTCTCGCGCACCCGTACCGCCGTCACCGCCCTGCTCGTCGCCGGTGCCGCGGCCCTGGCCGCACCGGCCCAGGCCGCGGGCGGTCACCGCGCCCTCAGCCACTTCGACGACGGCAGTTTCGAGACGCCCAAGGTCGCGGCGAACACCTTCGCCGGTCTGACCGCCGGTCAGACCATCGGCCCCTGGAGCGTCACCGCCGGCAGTGTCGACCTGATCGGCGCCGGGTTCTGGCAGGCCGCCGAGGGAGATCAGTCGCTCGATCTCAACGGCTCCAACAGCGGCACCGTCGCCCAGAGTTTCACCACCGTGCCGGGCGCCACCTACTCCGTCACCTACGCGCTGGCCGGCAACCCGGAGGGCGGAGTCGCCCTCCGGACCGGCCGGGTGCTGGTCGACGGCCAGAACTTCCAGGACTTCTCCTTCGACGTCTCCGGCCGGACCAGGGCCGCCATGGGCTACGTGGGGCACCAGTTCAGCTTCGTCGCGCAGAACACGTCCACCACGCTCGGCTTCACCAGCACCGTCGCCGGGGCGTACGGACCGGTCATCGACAACGTCCGGGTGACGGAGTGCAAGCCCTGCTGCGGGTGACCGGCCCCGGCCGGTGGCGTCGGGAGCGAGGTCCCGGATCACCGCTCCTGACGCCTCTGACGCGCCTGACACCGCCGACGCCGCTACCGCCCGTGCGGGCGCCGCGGGCGGTCGAGCGTGGCGAGCAGCAGGTTGGGGTCGACCTGGGTGAAGTAGGCCGCGCTCGGTACGTAGACGGTGTCGCCCCGGACCGCGACCGAGGTGGGGTTGGACAGGCCGTCCTGGCCGGTCAGGACGGTGTGGTGGCTGCCGTCCCCGGCGACGAAGGCGGCCTCGTTCGGGGAGTTGAGGGCGGCGACGAGGCTGTCGCCGTGCCCGGTGAAGGCGAAGTCGTCGATCCCGGCGAGTCCGGTGGCGCGGGTCTCCACCGGCCCGGCGGTGCCGTCCTGACGGATCGGGATGCGCAGCAGGGTGCCGGTGTCGGTGTTCGTGACCCAGACGGCGTGGTGGTGCACCTTGAGTCCGTTGGCGCCGAAGCCGCCGGTGGGGCTGAGCTCGGGTGCGGCCGACCACACGGTCGCGGGGCCGCCGTCCAGGGGGACGGCGTGGACGACGCCGAGTGCCGAGTCGGCGGTGTAGAGCAGGCCGGCGTGCTCGTCGAGGGCGAGGCCGTTGGGGAGGCCGGTCGCGGGCAGGGCGGCGAGCCGCTCGGGGTTGCCGCCGGGGCACAGCCGCCAGATGCCGGTGAGGTCGTCCGTTCCGGTGGCGTAGCCGAAGTAGAGGGTGCCGTCGTGGGCGCGGGCGATGCCGGTCACGATCGCGGCCCCGAGGAGGGGGGTGGCCGGGTGTGCCGGTGCGGGGAGGGTGGCCAGGATGGTCTGGGTGCCGTCCGGGGCGACCCGGCCGATCTGGCGGGCGAAGGAGAAGGTGAGGTCGGCGGAGCCGTCCGGTTCCAGCGCGATGTTCTCGGGCTGGCGGCCCTGCGCGAGGTCGAAGTGGGCGAGGATCCGGGGCGCGGACAGCGGCGGCGCGACCGCCACGGCCGGGTTGGCCGCCAGCAGGGACAGGCCGGCGGCGGCCGCGCCGAGCAGGCCGGTGATGCGGGATGGGCGGGACAAGGTCTCTCCTCCGGTGAGCACACAAACGGGTGGCTCAAGAGGACCATGCCTGACGGCCCGTCACCCCTACGACGGGCCCGACGCCGTGGCCGGGTCCCCCGGTCGGTCGTTCCCGACCGGGGGACCCGCCCGCGGCGCTTCGGCGCAGCCCTACGGCGTGTCGCTCTCGGCCGCGAAGCGGTCGGCGGCCTCGCGCAGCCGCTGGACCCGCCAGTCGGCGTCGGAGTCGCCCGCGGCGACGCGGACGGCCTCGGCGAAGTCGCAGGACAGCAACTCGCGGGTGACCACCAGCCGGTCGGGGAGCCCGAGGTAGCGCTCGGCGATCCGGCTCAGGACCGCCGCCATCCCGTCCGTCGCCAGCAGCGGCCGCAGTTCCTCGACGAACGGCGCCAGCCAGGCCGCGCGCAGCTCGTACTCGGTCCGGCCGCCGAAGGCCGGGGTGAGGGCGGTGAGCAGCCGGGACGGGTACTCCTCCCAGGGTTCGGCGAGCGTCGGGTAGTCCTTGCGGAACTCGTCCCAGTCGACCTCGAGGTCGGAGATCCCGGAGGGCAGGACGGGCCAGTGGTGGCCGCCCTCCGCGGAGCCCGCGAACACGTCGTGCAGCAGCTCGTAGGAGACCTGGGTGTCCCGGGCGAGCAGGACGGCATCGTACAGGTCCTTGCCCTGCGGGTGGTTGTCGGTCAGCAGCCAGAGGATCTTCCAGGCGAGCGACAGCTCGGGGGTCGCGGTGAGCAGCGGGGCCGAGACGCCGGGCAGTTCGCCGGAGCGCGGGGCGAGCGGGAGGTGCTCGGTGAAGACGAAGTCGAGCTGTACCGTGCCGCCGGGCACGCCGGGGGCGGTCCAGGGCAGCACCAGCCGGCGGCCGGGCACCCGGCTGTAGGTCCAGATCTCGTCCGCGACGGCTCGGTCGGCGTGCAGCCGCAGGCCGGTGTCGGCCGCGGTGGCGGACGGGTGGTCGGCGGAGAGATGGTCGGCGGAGAGGCGGTCTGCGGCGGCGGCGATCTCGTGGATCATGCGCTCGGTCCGGTCGTCCTCGAGCTCCCAGTCCGTGGGGACGACGACGAAGTCCAGGTCGCCCGGCTCGCGGGCGGCCTCGCCGTACCAGCCGCGCAGCAGGATGCTGCCGCGCAGGACGAGGTGCTCGGCCCAGGCGGAGCGGGCCACCGCAGACAGGACGGTGTTCAGCGCCTCCCGGCGGGCCGTCAGCCAGCGGGCGGCGACCTCGGGGTCCGCGAACGCGGGTTCGCTGGGGCGCAGGGCCCGGGCGTACCCGGCGAGCGCGGGGTCGAAGACGGGCTGCTGGGTGACGGTGTCGTCGTCGATCGGCCGGATGCCGCGCGGCAGGTCGAGTTCCTCGCGCAGGGCCTCGGACGGGGCCTGCCGGGGCAGGACGACCTCCTCCCACGGTCCGTACTCGAAGTCGGCCCAGCCGTTGTCGCCGTCGGCGGGGTGGGTGGTCGGTCCGGTGGCTTCGGTGGTCATCGTGAGGCTCCCCCTCGGTGGTCGGTGGTGCGGCCGGGCGCGGGTGTCCCGCGTACGGCGGTGGTGCCGGGTACGGCGGTGGTGCCGGGTGTCCCTGCGGTTCCTGCGGTCTCGGTTATCCAGCCCGCGTCGAGTGTCTCGTCGGTGTCGAGGGCGACGAACTCGCGTTCCGCCGAGGCGATGGCGCGACCGTCGGCGGTGAGGTCGGCGAGCAGCGCGTCGAGCCGGCGGCCCGCCGTGTCCAGCCCGACCAGGCGGCAGCGCTGCGTCACGAACTGTTCCCGGACGCCGTCGGCGCGCACCCGGCGGGCGTTGGCGGACAGGTGGGCGCTGTGCCGGACGGCCAGGTCGGCGAGGCCGTCGGTGCGCTCGCCGGCGGGGAGCAGCAGTTTGACGTGGTGTTCGAAGTAGCGGTGCGGGCCGAGGGCCTCGGCGGCGGCGTCCGACTGCGGGACGCCGCGGGCCCAGGGGGTGGCCTCGATCTTTACCCGCAGCACGGTGAACCCGGCGTCCGCCAGCCGTTCCGAGGTCCGGCGGGTCTGTGCGGCGACCTCCTGGTACGAGCCGGAGCCGCGCAGCGTGAGCATCGGCTGGGAGACGGCGGCGCCGCGGGCCAGCAGGATGTGGGTGAACTTCACGCCGTTGGCCGAGGCCCAGTCGGCCAGTGCGTCGGCGGCCTGCGGGGCCACGGTCAGGTGGACCTCGAAGTCGCCGTGCAGGTCGGGGCCGCCGTGCGGACCGGCGTGCGGACCGGCATGCGCCTCGGCGTGCGCCTCGGCGTCCGCGGGCCGGTCGGGCACGGCGGCTGTCGGTCCGGGTGCGGTGGTGCGGCCCAGGTCAGGATGGGTGACGAGCATGCGAGCATGGTGGCAGACCCCACCGACAGTCCCTCGGCGGGCTCTTGGCGCGGCCCCGTCGGTGGCCTGCCGGAGCGGCTCCTCCGTGTACGTCGGCCCGGCCGGTACGGCGCAGTGCTGAACGGCCGTCCTGCGCGCGCGGCCCGGCGGGCAGCTCCGGTGCGCCCACCCGTGGATCAGGCGGACGCTTCCAGGACCGCGGGCAGCCGCTCGGCGACCTGGTCGGCGAGCCGTTCGAAGGCCGGTTGCAGCAGCGGGGCGGCGGCCCTGGCGAGGCCGTGGAGCCGTAGCTGGGCGCGGTAGACGATGACGGTCCGGCCGTTCCAGGCGCGGATGCGGATGTCGTCGGTCGCGGTGACCGTGCGGTTCTCGCCGACGAACACCAGCCGGTCCGGCTGGTACCGGGCGAGGCGGTAGGCGAGCCGGGTGCGACGTCCCCGGAACCGGGAGACGTTGAGCCAGCGGGCGCCCTCGGCCAGTGGGCCGTCGTCCAGCCGCACACAGCTCTCGGTGCCGGGGTCCCAGTGGGGTGTGTTGCCGAAGTCCGCGAGGTACCGCAGGACTTGGTCGGCCGGCCGGGTGACGGTGATGCTGCGTTCGACGGTGACCATCGGGTGCTCCTTCCGGGCGGGCATGGGGGGCGCCGACCGCCCCCACGGGGTTCGGAGCCGCGGCCCGTCCGGATGGCCCGGAACGGGGAGCCGCCGCGACCGGCCGGGGGCAGCCGGGACCGCGGCGGGGTCAGTCAGCGAGCAACTGCTCGATCCGGTCGAGTGCTTCGGCCAGGTCGCGGGGGCGCAGCGTGCCGGGAGGGCGGCGCGTGCCCGCCCAGCCCGGTCCGGCGGCCAGCACGACCGGCCGGGTCCGGGATCCGCGGCCGCCCCAGGCCGTCCCGGCGACCCGGGCGGCCAGGGCCCGGTCGGCGGTCTGCCGGGCCTGCGACCAGAGCAGGACCGCGGACGGGCCGGTGCGGCGGACCGCCTCCAGCAGCGCCTCGGGCGGCACCGCAGGCCCGAACATCCGGAACGGCAGCCCCCGGTCGGCGAGCCCGGCGGCGACCGCTTCCAGCGGGAGGGCGTGCAGTTCGGCGGGCATGCCCGCGAGCATGACGGGCGGACCGGTGCGGGCGGGGGTGGCACCGGGGCGGTCGGCGATCCTGCGCAGGGCGGTGGAGACGTGCCAGGACAGCAGGTGCTCGACCTCGACGTACCGTTCGCCCTCGACGGACCACTTGCGGCCCGCCGCCCGCAGGGCCGGCATCATCACCTCGGTCCAGGCGGCCACCGGGCCCAGGTCGTCCACGGCCTGGCGCAGGATCAGTGCCATCTGCGGGGCGTCGAGGCGGACGGCGGCCCGGGCCAGTCCCCGGCACTCGGGTCGGACCGGGCCGACCGGCAGGGTGTTGCCGCCGCCGGGGGGATGGCTCGCGGCGCCCGTCGTCCCGTCGGCGTCGTCGGCGGCCCGGGCGGCGGCGTCCGGGTCACCGGCCTGGCCGCTGCGGGCCAGCCGGGCGGCCTCGCCCGGCGGGACCCCGCGTGCGGTGAGGCGGCACATCGCCTCCAGCACGGAGACGTCCTGCGGGCTCCAGCGGCGGTGGTGGCCCTCCTCGCGCCGGGCCGGGCCGATGCCGTAACGGCGTTCCCACGAGCGGATGGTGGTGGGTGAGACGCCGAGCCGGCGGGCCACGCCACCGGTGCTGAGACCGGCCTCGGCGAGCGGTGGGGCAGCTGCGGGTTCGGACACGGACGGGAGCCTACGTCCGGTACGGCCCGGTGCCGCGACCGGCGCGCCCACGGGATCACCATCCCGCGATGCGGCCGACCGCGAAGCCGAGGCAGCTGACCACCAGCACGGCGATGACCAGCAGCGGGATCCAGCCCGGCCAGGCGGTGTGGAGTTCGACGGACTCCGGGGTGGAGATCCCGGCGCAGGTGGAGGCCTCGCACTCCGGGGTCTCGGTGGGTACGGGCCGCGCGGCGGGCAGGACCGGCACGGACGGGGGAACGGTGGCGGCCATGGTCTCCTCCAGGTGGCTTCCGTGGCGCGGGGGTCGTCTTCGGCGGGGGTGCCGGCCCGGGGCGGGCCCCGGCGGAGGTGTCAGCGGGGGGTGTCAGCGGTGTTGGAGCCGGGCGAGGCGCCGCATGGTCACGGTGAGTGTGAGGGCCGCTGCGGAGGCCGGTATCCCGGCGGCCATGCAGAGGGCGCCGGCGCCGGTGGACGCGGCGAGGACGGCCGCGGCGAGGGCCGGCGCCCGGGGCCGTTCGGCGAGCCGCCGCAGCGGGCCCGCCGGCCGGGCGAGCAGGCGGTCGGGTCTCGGGTCCGCACGGCGCAGCCCCGCTTCGAGGCGGTCCAGGACTCGTCGTTCCTCGGTGGTCAGCGGCGTGCTCAGCGGCGTGGTCACGGCGTTCGCACCTCCTCGGGTGGCGGTCCGGTTCCAGCATCGCCCGGGCGTGCCGCGGAGGGCTGCTCGCAGCGTTTGTGCATCAGCCCCGGCGCGAAGGGCCGAGGGGGTGGTGATGCGGCGGCCCCCCGCGCGGCCGCGGG
>NZ_JAIZ01000741.1:70633-71682 GCF_000710465.2 Kitasatospora sp. MBT63
ACAGCTGCGAGTCCTCCACGCCGGGCGGCTGCCGGAAGTCGGCGCCCTGCTCGACCGGGAGCAGCCGGGCTGCGGTGGCCTGGGCGGGGAGCGGGGCGTCCGTGGCGGATTCGGAGAAGGCGGGCAGCCCGAGGCTGCGGCGGTCAGGGGTCATGATCGCCAGTGTGACATGCTCCGCTCGCCTCCGGGCGCGGGGCACCCCGGTTCGGGGTCGATCCCGGTCGGCAGTCCGTCGCACCGGGATCCGCCAGGAGGCGCTTCGCCGAACGGCGTTACGGGCGGGCGGAGTCCGGCCGGAGTCGGCCGAATTCGGGTGCACGGGGTGCGCGGCGCTGGCAGCATGCGGGCCATGACCTCGTCCGATGTTGCTCGTGATGCCCTGCAAGGCCTGGCCCTCGGCGATGCGTTCGGGGAGCGGTGGTTCCCGCTGTTCCGTTCGCCGCAGGAGGCGTTCGAGTCGATCCGGGAGCGCCGGACGCCCGCCGAGTCGCCGTGGCACTGGACGGACGACACCGCCATGGCGCTGTCGGTGTACGGGGTGCTGACGGCGCACGGCGCGGTGCACCAGGAGCTGTTGGCGGAGGCGTTCGGGGTGACCTACCTGGCCGACGTCGGCCGGGGGTACGGGCACGGCATGCACCGGCTGCTGCCCCGGCTGGCCGAGCGGCCCGCCGGGTGGCGGACCGAGGCCCGCGGTCTGTTCGGGGGTGAGGGCAGTCTCGGCAACGGGGCGGCGATGCGGGTGGCGCCGTTGGGCGCCTGGTTCTGCGAGGACCTGGAGGAGGCCGCCGAGCAGGCCGTGTTCTCGGCGGAGGTCACGCACGCCCATCCGGAGGGCGTCGCGGGCGCGGTGGCCGTCGCGGTGGCGGCGGCGCTCGCGGCCCGCAGCCGCAACCGGCCGGCGCCGTCCGGGGCGGAGCTGCTGGCCGAGGTGGCGGGTCGGACTCCCGCCGGGCCGGTCCGGGACGGCCTGCGGACGGCGGCCGGGCTGCCCGCGGACACCGAGCCGTGGCGGGCCGCCGACGTCCTGGGCAACGGCAGCCGGGTCC
>NZ_JAIZ01000741.1:71766-73115 GCF_000710465.2 Kitasatospora sp. MBT63
TGACACCGTGCCCTTCGCGCTCTGGTCGGCGGCGTGGCATCTGGACAGCCCCACCGATGCGCTGTGGACCACGGCGGAGGGGCTCGGCGATGTCGACACCACCTGCGCGATCACCGGTGGCACGGTCGCCGCCCGCACCGGTCTGGCCGGGGTCCCCGCAGCGTGGCTGACCCGGCGCGAGCCGCTGCCGGACTGGGTCGAGCAGTCCTGACGCGGGCACCCGACCGGCGCTCACCGGGCCGCGGGTAACCTGCGCAGCGAACCCGTACCGGGCACGCACCACCGCCGGGCACGCACCACCGCCGGGCGACCGGCACTCGGTGCCCGGCGCGACGGTAGGGGCGAGGACCCGGCACTATGCCCGCAGTATTCAGGCAGAGGAGAACAGAGTCATGGCAGAGCCCCTGATCGTCGCGGTCGCCGGCCGGACGCCGGAGGTCGACCCGACCGCTTTCGTGGCCCCCAACGCGGTGGTGGCGGGGTCGGTCAGCCTCGCGGCGGGGGTGAGCGTCTGGTACGGCGCGGTGCTGCGCGGCGACGCCGAGGCCATCACGGTGGGCGCCGGCACCAACATCCAGGACAACTGCACCGTGCACAGCGACCCCGCGTTCCCGGCCGTACTCGGCGAGCGGATCACGGTGGGCCACAACGCGGTCCTGCACGGCTGCACGGTGGAGGACGACGTGCTGATCGGGATGAGCGCCACCGTGCTGAACGGGGCCCGGATCGGCGCCGGTTCGCTGGTGGCGGCGGGTGCGGTGGTGCCGCAGGGCATGCAGGTGCCGCCCGGTTCGCTGGTGGCGGGGGTCCCGGCGAAGGTGCGGCGCGAGGTCACCGAGGAGGAGCGGGCCGGTATCAAGGCCAACGGCGAGGGCTACCTGCTGCTCGCCCGCGCGCACGCCGACATCGCCCCGCAGAACGGCTGAACCCCACTGGACGGCCGACGCCCCGCAGGACGGCCGACGTCGCACCGGCAGCGGCCGGCCACCGGTGGCAGCGCCCCGTACGCGCTCCCGCCGGTGGCAGCGCCCGTACCGGTCAGGACTCCTGCGGGCGGCCCGGGCCCATCGCCTCCCCCGCCCGGCGGCCCGCGCGGCGGACCCGCGAGGCCAGCACCAGGTAGCAGAGCAGCGCGCCCGCGGTCGGGGCGAGCCCGGGCAGCGGGTACTCGCCGCGGACCAGGGAGACCACGGCGAGCACGACCAGCAGCAACGCGAGGACCGTCCAGCCGAGTTGGAGCAGCGCGGAGACCGCGCCGGCCGCCCCCGGCGGGCCGGGGGCGCCGACGGCCCGCCGGAAGCCGAGCGCCGCGAGCCCGCACAGCGGCGCACTGACGCCGGCGGCCACGG
>NZ_JAIZ01000742.1:0-17774 GCF_000710465.2 Kitasatospora sp. MBT63
TGGTTCCCCGCGCCCCGCGAGATGCCCCCGGCCCCGGCCCGGCACCTCCCAGGAGCGCGGGGAACCGCGCGAAGAACCACCCACCGGCCCCCGGAGGGGTCCGTCAAGGCACTCGCGGCAGGCCGCACCGGGTCCGGGGATCATCCCGGCCGTGTGGAGTGGGTAGGCTGGCCCCGTCCCCACCGCCCGACGGTCACTGCTCGACCCGGGTGGTGCCGCAGCAAGGAGGAACCACTGAGCATGCCAGGCACCGATTCGGAAGCCACGGGCGCGCGCGACGCCTCGCTGCCCGCCCGCGCCAAGATCGCCGTGACGGCCGGCCGGATGGCCGCTGCCCTCTCCCAGAAGGCGGGCCGCGGCAGTGGCTCGGTGATCGGCGGCAAGGTAGCCCTCAAGCTGGACCCCGACCTCCTCGCGACCCTCGCCGAGAACCTCGACGTGGTCCTGGTCAGCGCGACCAACGGCAAGACCACCACCACCCGGCTGATCGCCGAGGCGCTGCGCGCCGCCGGCCCAGTCGTCTCCAACGCGCTCGGCGCCAACATGCCGGCCGGCATCACGGCCGCGCTGGCGGGCGGCGGCGAGGCGAAGTTCGGTGTGATCGAGGTCGACGAGAAGTACCTGCCGATGGTCGCCCGGGACACCCGTCCCAAGGCCATAGCGCTGCTGAACCTCTCCCGTGACCAGCTGGACCGCGCCGCCGAGACCCGGATGATGGCCGAGAAGTGGCGCGAGGGCCTCAAGGACACCGATGCGGTGATCATCGCGAACGCGGACGACCCGCTGGTGACCTGGGCCGCCTCCTCCTGCAAGAAGGTGGTCTGGGTGGCCGCCGGACAGGCGTGGAAGGAGGACGCCTGGTCCTGCCCGTCCTGCGGTGGTGTGATGCAGCGGCCCGGCGACGACTGGTTCTGCCAGGAGTGCGGCTTCCGCCGTCCCAACCCGCACTGGGCGCTGCAGGGCACCCACGTCATCGACCCGCACCGCGGTGCCTGGCCGATCACGCTCCAGCTGCCCGGCCGCGCCAACCTGGCCAACGCCACCAGCTCGGCCGCGGTGGCCGCCGTGTTCGGCGTCGCCCCGCAGGTCGCGCTGCAGCGGATGCAGTCGGTCGCCGCGGTGGCCGGCCGCTACGACGTGGTCTCCTACCTGGGCCGCGACGTCCGCCTGCTGCTGGCCAAGAACCCGGCCGGCTGGCTGGAGACGTTCTCGCTGATCGACGGCCCGCCGGCGCCGGTGATCCTCTCGGTCAACGCGCTGGACGCGGACGGCACCGACACGTCCTGGCTGTGGGACGTGGACTACGAGCGCCTGTCCGGCCACCCGATCTTCGTGATGGGCCAGCGCAAGCTGGACCTGGCCGTCCGGCTGGAGGTCGCGGGTCTGCAGTTCCAGGTCGTGGAGTCGCTGGAGGAGGCCGTCCGGGTCGCCCCGGCCGGCCGGATCGAGGCCATCGCGAACTACACCGCGTTCCAGCAGCTGCGGAAGGCGGTGGCGAGCTGATGTCCGTCCCCTCCTACCAGAACCCCGGTTTCGGTTCGGCCCCGCAGTACGGGTCCCAGCAGCAGGGAAGGCCTTCCAGGATGAGCGAGAGCAGCCTGCGGGTGGTCTGGGTCTACCCGGACCTCCTGAGCACCTACGGCGACCGCGGCAACGCCCTGGTCGTCGAGCGCCGGGCCCGCCAGCGCGGCCTCGGGGTCACCCGGATCGACGTGCGGTCCGACCAGTCGGTGCCCACCAGCGGTGACATCTACCTGATCGGCGGCGGCGAGGACCGGCCGCAGCGGCTGGCCGCCGAGCGGCTGCGCAACGACGGCGGCCTGCAGCGGGCGGCCGAGAACGGCGCGATCATCTTCTCGGTGTGCGCCGGGTACCAGATCCTCGGCCGGGAGTTCATCAACGACCTCGGTGAGCGCGAGGCGGGCCTCGGCCTGCTGGACGTGTGGACCACCCGCGGCGAGGGCGCCCGGTGCGTCGGCGACGTGCTGGCCACCGTCGACCCGCAGCTCGGCCTGCCGCAGCTGACCGGTTTCGAGAACCACCAGGGCGTCACCCACCTCGGCCAGGGCGTCAAGCCGTTCGCCTCGGTGCAGGTCGGCCGGGGCAACGGCACCGGAGACGGTACCGAGGGCGCCTGGCGGGACACCGTCTTCGGCACCTACCTGCACGGTCCGGTGCTGGCCCGCAACCCCGCCGTCGCGGACATGCTGATCAAGCTGGCGCTGGACGTGAACGCGCTCCCGCCGGCCGACACCACCTGGTACGACGCGCTGCGCGCGGAGCGGATCGCCGCCACCGGCCGTCCGGCCTAGGGCTCGCCGGGGCACGCCCCGCACCTCGCCGAGGTCCCGGCCCACGCCGGGACCTCGGCCACACCGACCGGGAGAAGACCAGCATCCGGTCCACCCGTGCCCTAGTGGCCGTCGGCATAACAGAATAGGTAGCGCTGGACGCACACCCTCCTCGGCGTCCAGCCGCAGTTTCGCGCGGAGGCGTCGACGATGCCGCTCCCGCGCCGGTGCCTGCTCGGCCGGAGGCAGGAACCGTATGCTGTGCTGAACGGTCGATTTCGGGACAAAATGTCCGAAATCGCCCGGCCGCGGTGGCGACACCGAGGTGGTCGTCCGGCCGTCCGGTTACTCCCCCAGCCTGACGGCTGGGGGTGCCCCCTGGGGAGTTGCAAAGCAATGCGTATTGGTGTCCTGACCAGCGGCGGTGACTGCCCCGGCCTGAACGCCGTGATCCGATCCGTGGTCCACCGGGGGGTGGTCGACCACGGCGACGAGATCATCGGTTTCCAGGACGGCT
Organism: Kitasatospora sp. MBT63; assembly: GCF_000710465.2. Lineage (GTDB taxonomy): Bacteria > Actinomycetota > Actinomycetes > Streptomycetales > Streptomycetaceae > Kitasatospora. The sequence goes on from NZ_JAIZ01000742.1 coordinate 2,809, forward strand.
GGCGGGGTCTCCTCGAAGGCGCCCACCGTCCGCTGACCCTCGACTCGGTGAGCGGCATCCTCGCCCAGGGCGGGACGATACTGGGTTCCTCGCGGGTCCAGCCGAGCCACCTGCGCGACGGTGTGGAGCGCGCCAAGCGGTACTGCGCGGACCTCGGCATCGACGCGGTCATCCCGATCGGCGGCGAGGGCACCCTCAAGGCCGCGAAGCTGATGAGCGACGGCGGCCTGCCGGTGGTCGGTGTGCCGAAGACCATCGACAACGACATCGCCTGTACCGACGTGACCTTCGGCTTCGACACCGCCGTGTCGGTGGCCACCGACGCGCTGGACCGGCTGAAGACCACCGCCGAGTCGCACCAGCGGGTCATGGTGGTCGAGGTGATGGGCCGTCACACCGGCTGGATCGCACTCAACGCCGGCATGGCGGCCGGTGCCCACGCGATCGTGGTGCCGGAGCGGCCGTTCCACATCGACAAGCTCACCGAGGTGGTGCGCGAGCGCTTCGAGCGCGGCAAGAAGTTCGCCATCGTGGTCTGCGCGGAGGGCGCCAAGCCCGAGCCCGGCACCATGCACTGGGAGGAGGGCACCCGGGACATCTACGGCCACGAGCGGTTCACCGGGATCGCCACCCAGCTCTCCGGCGAGCTGGAGCACCGGCTCGGCAAGGAGGCCCGCCCGGTGATCCTCGGCCACACCCAGCGCGGCGGCACGCCCACCGCGTACGACCGGGTGCTGGCCACCCGGTTCGGCTGGCACGCGGTGGAGGCCGCCCACAAGGGTGCGTTCGGGCACATCACGGCGCTGCAGGGCACCGAGATCAGGCTGGTCCCGCTGGGCGAGGCCGTCGCCGAGCTGAAGACCGTCCCCGCCGAGCGCTACGTCGAGGCCGAGACCGTCATCTGACCCGCCGTCCGACCGGGCCCCCTGCCGCGCACCCGCGGCCGGGGGCCCGTCGTCGTTCCTCGGCCGCGGTCTACTCCGCGGCCTCCTGGTGGCCGTCGTGCAGGCCGCCGTCACCGCCCTGGCCGGTGGTGTCCTCGGGTGCCACCGGCACGGACAGCGGGGCGAGGTCCCAGGCGTACGCGCCGACCGAGTCGGCGATGGCCTCGATGTTCACCGCGAAGACCTTCCGGTCCAGGTTGGTGAGGGTGTCGCAGGCCTGGTGGTAGCAGGTGTCGTAGGCCACCCCGGCGACGCCGCCGTAGCGGGCCGCCTGGGCCTCGGTCTTGATGCCCTCGGCGCCGGTGAAGGTGCCGCCGGAGGGGATGCCGGCGTCGATGAACGGGCCGTAGTCGGAGCGGCCGGTGAAGTCGCTGCCCTCGTGGGCGAGGTGGTGGCGGTCCAGGTAGCCGGTGAGCCGCCGCTCCAGCTGGGCGGAGCCGGCCGGGCCGGGGCCGGAGCCGGCGTGGTCGGAGTCGTCGCCGTCGTAGACGAAGCGCACCGGGTTGGGCGAGGCGATCATGTCGAAGTTGAGGTACAGCTTGATCTTCGCGCGGTCCGCCTCGGACAGCGAGGCGACGTACTTCTCCGAGCCGACCAGGCCGAACTCCTCGGCCGACCACCAGATGAACCGCACCTTGTTGCCGACCTGGTGGCCCGCCAGCTGCTCGGCCACCTCCAGGATGCCCGCGGAGCCGGAGCCGTTGTCGTTGATGCCGGGCCCGGCGAGCACGGAGTCCAGGTGGGCGCCGACCACGACGGTGTTGCGTTCGTCGCCGCCGCGGGTCTCGGCGATCACGTTCCAGGTGTGGCGGGTCTCGTGGAAGGTCCGGATCTCCAGGGCGAGGGTCACCGGGCCCGCCGCGGCCCGCGCGGCCAGCGCCCGGCCGGCGTCCCTGGTGATCCCGCCGGTCGGGACGCGGGCGACGGCCGGGTCCCCGAGGGTGCCGTTGACCGGGCCGTCGGCGTTGTTGTACACCAGCGCGCCGACCGCGCCGGCGGCCGCCGCGGCGGCCTGCTTGACCGCGAAGGTGCATCCGCCGCGCTGGATCAGCGCGATCTTTCCGGTGAAGGCGCCGGGCGCGTAGTCGCCGTCCTCGCAGCCGCTGGTGGCGTCCTCGGGCACGGCCGCGAGCTGCGCGGTGAGCCCGCCGGCCGGGGTGCTCGCGGAGTACGTCATGGCCGAGACCGGGACCTCCTCGGCGGCGGGCGCGACCACCGCGAGGTGCTCGGCCAGGGTCTGCGCGAAGACGTAGTCGAACTCGTGCCGCGAGACCTTCAGTCCGGCCCGGCGGGCCCGGTCGGCGACGTACTCGGCCGACTCCCGGTGGCCGGGGGAGCCGGCGACCCGGGTGCCGCCGTTGCGGTCGGCGATCCGCTGAAGGGCCTTCAGGGTGCGGTAGGCGTCGTCCGCGTCGCTGCTGCGGACCAGTTCCCGGGCCAGCCGCTCGCCGCGGTCGGCGCGGGTGGTGGCGGCGGACGCGGGCGCGGCGGCCAGCACCAAGGGGGCGGCCAGCGCGGCGGCGGCGAGCGCCGCTTGCGCGGCCCTGCGGTGTCGTCGGTTCAAGGCGTGTCCTTCCAGCGGTCCGTGACGGTGCGTGGGGTGACGCGAGGACGGGGAGGCGCTGGAGGGGAAACTACCGGCAAAGAGATGGCATGGACATCCCCATGACACGGCCATGGGGACGAATTCACGCCTTTGCCGTCCGGCGCCGCCCCGGGCACGATCCCGGGGCGGCGCCGAGGCGGACCGGCCGGGCTCAGCCCTGGTAGACCCGGGCCGCCGCGATCGGCCGCTCGCTCACGGGGTGCGCCACCGTGGAGTTGACGCCCCAGCGGTACCCGGCGAACAGCTTGGTCGTGGCGTCCGCGTAGAACACCAGATGCCCGTAGCCGACGCCGTTGTACTCCTTCCAGCCCGGCGTCTCACCCGGACGCTCCTCGATCCGGGTGTCGGGGAACGCCCGGTAGAGGGCCTCCGCACCCGCCGAGGCGGCCGGGTTGCCGTGCGGGTTGCTGGTGCAGTCGATGACCTCGAAGACGTACGGGACGACGCCGGCGCCGACCCGGGCGTCCGCCGACGAGGCCCAGGTGCCCTTGCGCTCCCTGATCATCACGATGTGCCCGGTGTACGGGGTGGTGGTGGCGTCCTCGTCGTAGTCGAAGGCCACGAAGTCGCCCGGACGCAGGTTGACCGGCTTGGTGACGGCGGTGAAGTGCGGGATCGCGGCGGCGTTGGCGAAGCCCGCCCGGAACTTCTCGGCGGTCGGGAAGAGCTTGCCGGGCTCGGTGCCGAAGTAGTCGCGGAAGTACTGCTTCGTCGCCCAGCGGGCCGGGTCCTGCTCCTCGGTCGCCGAACGCGGCCCGTAGGTGCGCTCCAGCACCAGCGAGACGAAGGACGAGCACTGCGCCAGCACCCGGAACTGCTCCGGGTGGCCGGGCTCGCCCCACACCGCGGTGGAGTTGTCGTCCGGGAACTGCCCGGCCAGCTTGTAGCGGTTGGCCTCGGTGCCCCAGGGCAGCGTGCGCAGGTACTCGACCAGGGTCTCGGCCTCGATCTGGTGCGGCGGCTTGACCTGGTACGGGCTGGGCGGCGGGACCTCGGCGGCGGCCGCGCGGGCGGCCGGTGCGGCGGCCAGCAGCGCGGCGCCGGCCGTACCGGCGGTACCGGCCATCAGGGCCCTGCGGGTGAGGCGGTGTTCGGACATGGCGGATCCCCCGTAGCAGAACTGTCGGACTGTCGTTCGAGCGATCATGATCCTAGAGAGTTGATCACCCGTCCGACCGGCGTTCCGACAGATCGGCCCGGCCCTCCGCTCCTGGGCCGTATCCGACCCGTGACGGGCCGCCACGCGGGGGCGGCGGCCTGCCGGGGATCAGTGCTTGCGGTGGGTACGGCGCCTGCGCACCAGCAGGACGGCGCCGCCGCCGGCGGCGATGAGAGCGGCCCCGATGACGCCGGCGCCGGTGGCACCGCCGCCGGTGGAGGCGAGCACTCCGTCGCCGGCGCGGGTACCCGGCGTCGTGCCGTCAGGGACGGGGTTGAAGGTGGAGCCGATGACGGTGTGGTCGTCCGACTGGTCGGAGGTGGGCGGGACCGCCGGCGTCGGGGAGTGCGAGGCCTTCGCCGTGGCGGTGGCCGGGCCCGTGGGGCTGGGGGCCGGGGTGGTGGGCCTACCGGTCGGCGGGGTGCCGGCGTCGTCTCCGAGCTGGATGCGGACATCCGCACCGGCGGCGGTGGTCTGGGTGACGCTGACCGACAGGTGCGCGGAGGTGTCGACGAGCGCGCCACCGCCGGTGCTGAACGAGCCCGTGCCGGTCTTGTCGTCGCGCTTGACGTTGCTGATCATGATCGCGCGGTCGTAGTGCCCGCCCGGGACCTGGTAGACGTCCACGCCCTGGGCGACGTCGCGGTCCGCGGTGGCCGCGTCGGGCGTGCGGTACTCGACGACGATCCGGTCGCCGCCGGTCCCCAGCGGGAGGTCGACGGCGCGTACGCCGGAGGTCCCGGGTGCGTGCAGCGGGGTGAGGTGGACGGAGGTGGTGGCCGAGGGCGTGGTGACCTGCTGGGCGGTGAGCCACTTCAGGGACAGCAACTCCGGTGCGGTCAGGCCCTTCTTCTCGCCGCCCGCGCCCATGGGGGTCCGGTAGCTGTAGCCGTCCGCGGTGCAGGCGGTGAAGGTGCCGGCCGGGCACAGGTGCCGTTCCTGGTGGGCGAAGCCGAGATTGTGGCCGGCCTCGTGGACGATGGCCGCCTTGTCGCCGACGGCGCCCTCGTGGAACCAGGTCTTGGGGCCCGGCATGGAGCCGAGGCCCCACCACTCGCTGCAGAACTTGGTGTTCATGACGACCGAGATGTGGTCGTACGTCACATCGGGGATCGCCTTGCGGGCGAGGTCCGCCATCTTTCCGGTGTCGCAGGCCGCGGAGTCGTCCATGTCGATGGTGAACGGCCCGAAGACGCCGTCGCCCTTGGCGGGAACGATGCTCAGCCGCCCGCCGGAGTTGTCGGCGTAGTACGACGCGAGCGAGTCCGTGGCACCGAAGAAGTTCCGTACCGCCTGGTCGTGGGCCTTCTGCGGGTCGGCCAGTGCCAGGTTGCGAAAGTTGACGAGCACCACGGCGCGATGATCGACGCTCTGCGGGGCCGGCTCGGCCGACGCCGGTGCGGCGAGCAGACCGAGGGACGCGGCGGCGGCGCCGGTGGCGGCGACGCAGCGCCGGCTCCTCTTCGGACGGTGGTTGGCCACGGTGCGTTCTCCTTCTGGGTGGTCGGTCGGTGCGGGTGCCCGGCAGGCGGCAGCGCGCCGCGGGGCCGGGCCGGACGGGTGTCGGCCGATCGTCATGGCGTGCTCCCTCCCGGTCCGTCGGTTCCTGCGATGGGAGACCGGGCCGGTGAGCGGGCGACCTGCGACTTTGCCGAATCTTTACCCGGCGGGGTCCCTGCGGCGCTCCGCACCGGCGGTGCGTGCGCGGATCAGCCCGGCACCACGCTCCCGCCGGCCCCCGCGCCCTCATCGACGGGCACCCGCCCACCCGGCACCCGCCCCGCGCCGCGTACCGGAACGGCCGGGTCCGCGGCAGAGCGCCCGTTGCCGGACAGGTCGGCGGACATGGCACACTTGCGCGCTATCCGGTCGGCGCAGCCCGTCCTCGCGCGGCGGACATGGCCGTCGGCCAGGACCGACCGGGCATCGGCGAGCAGACAGGAGTGGGCGTTGCGCGTACTGGCGACGGAGACCCGGACGGACTTGACCGATCTGACCGATGCGCAGCTGGCCGTCCTGCTGCGCGAGCCCGCGTCCCCGGCGGGGCCGACCGTCCGCGATGTGATGGGCGAGGTGTTCGCCCGTCACCACCCGGCCGTGCTCGCCTACGCCCGCACCTGCTGCCGGGACGCCGCCACCGCCCACGATCTCGCGGCCGAGGCCTTCGCCCGCACCTACCGTTCGGTCGTCTCCGGGGCCGGACCCCAGCACGCCTGGCGCGCCTACCTGCTGACCTGCGTCCGCCGCACCGCCGTGGACTGGGCACGCGAGGGCGCGCGCACCCAGCTGTCGGACGACTTCGAGTCCTGGGCCGACACCCTGCCCGCGGGCCACGACGCGGAAGGGGCCGTGCTCGCCGCCGAGGAGGTGTCGCTCGTCCTGCGCGCCTACCGGTCGCTGCCCGAACGCTGGCAGGCCGTGCTGTGGCACTCGGTCGTCGAGCACGAGGCCGCCGATGCGACCGCCCGGCGTCTCGGCATCACCGCGGGCGGCGTCGGTTCACTGGTCGCCCGCGCCCGCGAAGGCCTGCGCGAGGCCTATCTGCGGGCCCACCTCGACCAGACCGCCAGCGAGGAGTGCCGGCACTTCGGCGCGCTGATCGCCACCTCCGTCCGCAGGCCGGACAAGCGCGTCGCCCGCGACCTCGACCGCCACCTCCGGTCCTGCGCCGACTGCGCGCGGGCCAGCCGCGACCTGCGGGACCTCAACGGCCGCCTCGGCGCCATCCTGCCCGCGGGGATCCTGCTCTGGCACCCCGTGAGCCTCTGGCCGTCGGCGGCGGGGCACGGCGTCCACCTGGCTGCCGCCAAGTTCGGGGTCGCACGCCGGCTGGCCAGTGCGAAGGTCGCGTGGACGGCGGCGGCCGTCACCGGCGCGACCGTCGCCGCCGTCGCCATCGCGCCGAACCTGTCACACCCGTCCCACCCGGCTGCGGCGCCGACCGCCGCCCCGGTGCGGGAGCCCGCGGGCCAGGACCCGACCGTGTCGGCCACGCCGGCCGCCGCCTTCGCCCTGCCGCCCGCGGCGCGGTCCTCCTCCGCCCCCTCCGCGTCCGCTCCCCCGGGCTCGTCCGCCCCTCACCCGTCGTCGCCCCCGGGTTCGCGGTCCATGGTCAACGCCATGACCGGCCTGTGCGCCCAGGCGGACCCCGGTGGCGCCATCACCCAGCACGACTGCGACCGGAGCGCCGACCAGACCTGGATCCTGCTTCCCGCCGGTGGCAACGCCCGCATCAAGAACCTCGGCACCGGCCGCTGCCTGGGCACCGGGGGCAGCACGACCGACGGCGCCCTCCTGGTCCAGGAGGACTGCGCGGCCTCGAACGCGGATCAGGTCTGGACGTTCTGCGACAACGGCATGGTCGTGAACGCCGCCGACGGCCTGCTCATCGGCCTGAAGCACTGGCCGAAGGCCGACCATCCGGGGTCCGGCGATCAGCTGACGCAGAGTCAAAACTACTACGACAGCCAGGCGTTCCGCTGGCAGCAACGCCCGTTGGGCACCTGAGTGCCGGGCGCCCGCGCCGGCCGGGGCACTCGCGTCATTCGCCCTGGCCGGCGCTTCCCATCGGGCCGATCTTCACCGGGGATCCGCTGCCGTCCGTGACCGGCAGCGAGCCGGCGCCCGGCCAGGGCAGGGTGACCGGGTGGGTCTCGTCCGGCGGGGTCACCACCAGACCGGTGATCCGGACGCCTGAGCCGCCCGAGGTGTTGGCCTGGTAACTGATGCCGAAGTACGTCGACTTGCCGGTCTTCACGACGCCCGTGACGACCGGCTCGCCGGAGCGCTTCGCGGACAGCGTGCCGGCGGAGGTCTTCAGGTCCACGCCCGCGTATCCGGAGAGCGTGCAGTCCTTGCCGCTGTGGTTCTTCAGCTCGACCACGACGGTGTTCTCCGCGTCGCCGGTGATGGTGCGATCGGCGGCGGTGATGGTCAGGTCCGAGGTCTTGCACTTGGTGCTCTGCCCGCCCCCGGCGGGGCCGGTGGGAGCGGCGGTGGGCGAGGTGCCGCCCTTCCCGGGAGCCCCGGAAGCCGGCCCGGTCGAGGCCTGCCCGCCCGAAGCCGGCCCGCCGCCGGGGGAGGCGCCGGTGGCCGTGGTCGGGGCAGCGGCCGGGGCGCCTTGCGCGGTGCCCGAACCGTCGTCCTGGCAGGCGCTGAGCGTGAGGGCCGCGCAGGCGGCCAGGGCGGCGAAGGCGAACTTGCGGACGCGCACGGTGTGTTCCTCCGGGTGAGGTGGCGGGTGCCTGGTGCTCGGTGCGAGCGGGATTCCGAAACCCAGGACCGCCCGCCCGGACGAACCGTTCCGCCCGGGCCACCCTCGGGACAAGGCTGTGACATGTACGGATGGAAACCACCCGCGCCGCCCGCGCATCGCCACCCGCTACGGAGCCGCGACGGCGGTGTCGGCCGGGGATGGCAGGATGACGGGCCGAGTGCCGGTTCCCAGGAGGACGAGATGCGACAGCGGCTCAATCTGATTCTGCTCGGTGTGCGCGATGTCGCCGCCTCGGTCGCGTTCTACCAGGCGCTGGGCTGGAAGAGGTCGACGGCGGGCTCGGACGGGTTCGCACTGTTCGAGCTGGGCGGGGTCGCGGTCGCGTTCCAGTCCCGGGCGGCCTTCGCGGCCGACGCCGGTCTGCCCGACCGGGACCAGGGTGGCTTCGCAGGCTTCGCGCTGGCGTACGTGGCCCGCAGCGCCGAGGAGGTGTACCGGGTGATGGCCAGGGCCGCCGAGCTGGGCGCCACCGTGACCCGTCCGGCCGGCCCGAACGCCTGGGGCCACAGCGGGTACTTCACCGATGCCGACGGCCACCTGTTCGAGGTCCTCCACGAAGACGGCTGGATCTTCGACGACCACGACGACCTGGTGCTCTGATCGCCCGCCCCTGAGCTTCTCGGGAGGCCGCGGGGCCGGCCGGGTCTCCCACGGACGTGGCAGGGCCGGTCTGTTGCCCGGCACCCGGCTCCGGCGCACCTCGTTCCCGCCCGTCGCGAGCGGGGCCGTTCGCTTGCCGCCGGGCCAGGCCCGGCCCACGTCAAGGCCGTTCGCCCCCCGATGAGCGGCGGGACCCACTCGGGCGGTGGCCCGCCTCCCGTTCACCGTCCGTCGCGGTGCCGGCCGGGCCGGTCGTGCGAACGGTCCGGCCCGGTCAGGCCAGGTGTGCCTGGAGGTCGGCGATCCGGTGGGTGGCGAGGGCGAAGGCGGCGGGGTCGAGGCGGCCGGAGGCGAGGGCGTCGGCGAGGGCGGTCGTGGCGTCGCGGCCCTGGGCCGGGTCGCCGGAGGAGCAGAGCAGCAGGTCCACGCCGGCCGTGGCGGCGGCCACCGCGCGGTGGCCGGTGTCGCCGAAGTCCCGTAGCGCGCCCGCTTCCAGGGCGTCGGAGAGGGTGACACCGCGGAAGCCGAGCCGGCCGCGCAGCTCCTGCCCGACCACGGCGGGCGACAGGCCCGCCGGCCGGTCCGCGTCCAGGGCCGGGTAGACGGCCCAGGACAGCATCACCAGGCGTACCCCGGCGGCGACGGCGGCCCGGTACGGCGCCTCGTCGACGGTCCGCAGGGTGGCCTCGTCGACCGGCAGGGTGACCGGTGCCAGGTCGGTGTTCTCGGCGGTGGCCGCGGTGCCCAGGCCCGGGAAGTGCTTGGCGGTGGCGGCGACGCCGGTGCGCTGCTGGGCGGTGAGGAAGGTGCCGCCGAGTTCGGCGACCGCCTGGGGGTCGCTGCTGAAGGAACGTTCCTTGCGGTCGATGAAGTTGCCGGGCGTCCGGTAGACGTCCAGGACCGGGGCGAGGTTGACGTTGAGCGCGAGGCCGGCGAGGTTCTTCCCGGCGCCGCTCCCGGCCGAGGCCGCCGCGGCCCGCGGGTCGGCGGAGGAGCCGACGGCCCGTGCTGACAGCTCCGGCGCGCCGGGCACCCGCCGTACCGGGCCGCCCTCCTGGTCGGTCATCAGCAGCAGCGGTGTCCGGACGCCGCTGGTGCGCCGCGCCTCGCGCAGCTGCCGGACCGCCGATCCGAACTGGCGGGCGTCCGCGTAGTTGTCCTTGAAGAAGATGACGCCCGCGGCCCGGCCGCCGCGGATCTCCGCCAGCAGGTCCTCGGGCGGGACGAGGCCCTGGTACGAGTAGATCACCCGCTGTCCGGCGAGCTGTCGCGCCGTCGGCCCGGCGGGCGGGCTCGGTGCGGCTGCGGCGGCCACCGCGACCAGCAGCAGCGCCAGCGCGGTGACGGTCCATCGGGTGGGTACGGGTGCGCGCACGGGCCTCTCCTTCGTACCCCCCGTCGACCCGGCCACCCTACGGCGGGCCCGCGGTGGCGCCGGGTGCGACGCGCCCCGCCGTACGGGTGCGACATGCCCGGCCGTACGGCGCGCCCGCCGGGCGGGCGGGGACCGGTGGCGCAGGCTCGCGGGCATGCGCCCACTGTCCCGACGGACCGCCCTCGCCGCGGCCGCCCTGGCCCTGCTGCTGCCCGCGGCGAACGCGACCGCACGGGCCGACGAGCCCGGCCCGCCGGTGGAGGTGGTGGACGGGCTCGGCTTCGACGCCTGTACCGCGCCGCCGCTGGGGACGATGCAGGCGTGGTGGGACGACTCGCCGTACGAGGCGGTCGGGATCTACCTCAGTGGAAGTCAGCGGGCTTGCAAGCAGCCGGAGTTGACGGCCTCCTGGGTACGGGAGGTGCAGGCGATGGGGTGGCGGCTGATCCCCACCCACGTCGGCCTGCAGGCCCCCTGCAACGTCAGCGCCGGCAAGCCCGCGAAGTTCGACCCGGACCGCGCCCGGGAGCAGGGCCGGCAGGAGGCCGAGGAGGCGGAGGCCGCCCTCGCCGAGCTCGGCCTGGGCGAGGGCAGCCCGGTCTACCTGGACATCGAGGCGTACGCCCCGGGGGCGGACCCGGCCTGTGGCGACGCCGTGGCGGACGCGGCCGCCGGCTGGACCGAGGAACTCCACCGGGCGGGCTACCTGTCCGGCGTCTACTCCAGTCTCGACTCCGGCGTCCGTGACCTGGCGGCCGCCGCCCGGGCCGGCCGCACCCCGGTGCCGGACGCGCTCTGGTACGCGCGCTGGGACGGCCGCCAGGACACCGGCGGCACCGGCAGCACCGGCGGCCTGTCCGACGACCTGTGGGCCGGTCACCGGCGGATCCACCAGTACGCGGGCGATGTGCGGGAGACCTGGGGCGGGGTGACCTTGAGCATCGACCGCAGCCGGGTCGACGGCCCGGTGGCGGTCGCCGCCGGGCCGTCGGGCGAGTGGAGCGGGCAGTCCGGGAGGAGCGGCGGCCGGTGACCCGGCCGGCGGCGCTCAGCCCTCGGTCGAGCGGGCCCAGAGGTTGAGGCCGGCGTCGGTGGCGTACCGGTCGATCTCGGCGATCTCGTCGTCGCCGAGCGCGGGCCCCTGGAGGGCGGCCACGTTGGCCTCCAGCTGGGCGACCGAGGAGGCGCCGATCAGGGCGGAGGTCATCCGGGGGTCGCGCAGCAGCCAGGTGAGGGCCAGCTGGGCCAGGGACTGGCCGCGGCGGGCGGCGATGTCGTTCAGTGCCCGCAGCTTGTGCAGGGTCTCCTCGGTGATCGCCCCGGGGTCGAGCGACTTGCCCTGGGCGGCCCGCGAGTCGGCGGGGATGCCGGAGAGGTAGCGGTCGGTCAGGATGCCCTGGGCGAGCGGCGCGAAGCCGATGCAGCCCGCGCCCTCGGCCTCCAGCACGTCGAGCAGCCCGTCGTCCTCGATCCACCGGTTGAGCATCGAGTACGACGGCTGGTGGATCAGCAGCGGAACCCCGAGGCCGCGCAGGATGTCCGCCGCCTCCTTGGTCTTCTCGGCGTTGTACGAGGAGATGCCGGCGTACAGCGCCTTGCCCTGGCGGACCGCGGACGCGAGCGCGCCCATGGTCTCCTCCAGCGGGGTCCGCGGGTCGAAGCGGTGCGAGTAGAAGATGTCGACGTACTCCAGGCCCATCCGGCGCAGCGACTGGTCGAGGCTGGCCGTCAGGTACTTGCGCGAGCCCCACTCGCCGTACGGGCCGGGCCACATGTCGTAGCCGGCCTTGGTGGAGATCACCAGTTCGTCGCGGTAGGGGTGCAGGTCGGCGGCCAGATGGCGGCCGAAGTTGGCCTCGGCGGAGCCGTACGGCGGGCCGTAGTTGTTGGCCAGGTCGAAGTGGGTGATGCCGAGGTCGAAGGCCCGGCGCAGGATCGCGCGCTGGGTCTCGAAGCTGCGGTCGTCGCCGAAGTTGTGCCACAGGCCGAGCGAGATCTCCGGCAGGTCCAGGCCGCTGCGGCCGCTGCGGCGGTAGCGCATGGAACCGTCGTAGCGCTCTTCGGCGGCCCGGTACGGGGCGGTGGTCATCAAGGCCTCCAGACGTGATTTGTTTCGAGTAAGAACAATATCGGACCGGACATTCCACCCCGACACGGGAGTCCACCACGGCCGCGCGGCCCGCTCCACCGGACTCGCCGGGCGGAGGCCGGCCGGGCCCTTGACGTTCTGACATTCTGTGCAAACATTGTCAGTATGTCGGAGGACGAGAAGGTCACCCTGATCCTGGACGCGGCCTACGCCTGCTTCGCCCGCCACGGCGTACGGCGCACCACGATGGAGGACATCGCCCGCGAGGCGGGGATGTCGCGCCCGTCGGTGTACCAGTACGTGCGCAACAAGGAGGACGCCTTCCGCCGGCTCGCCGGGCAACTGCTCGACCGGGCCCTCGCCGAGTCGCGCGCCGCCGCGGCCCGACCCGCCGACGACCCCGCCGACCGGCTCGCCGCCGCGCTGGCCGGCAAGCTCGGCCTGGTCCAGCGGATGTGGCAGGACAGCCCGGCACACGCCGCCGAGCTGCTCGGCGTCGACGCCAGGCTGTCCGCCGAGCTGATCACCGCGTACGAGGCGGCCATGCGCGAGCTGCTCGCCGACCTCGCCCCGGCCGGCCTCTCCCGGGCCGCGGCGCTCGAGCTGGCCGAGCTCCTGCTCGCCTTCACCCGCGGCCTGGAGGCCGACCTCACCGACCCCGACGCGCCGGCCCGCCGGCTGCGCCAGGGCGTGCGCCTGATGGTCACCGGCCTCGCCCACTCCCCCACCACCTCCCTGGAGCCGTCATGACCACCGCAGTCCTGATCACCGGTACCTCCTCCGGCATCGGCCGGGCCACCGCCGAGCGCCTGCTGAACCGCCGCGACCTCACCGTCTGGGCCACCGCCCGCAGCACCGACTCGATCGCCGACCTGGCCGCGGCCGGCGCCCGGGTGCTGCCGCTGGACGTCACCGACGAACAGTCGATGGCCGCCGCCGTCCGGGCCGTGGAGGCCGAGCACGGCGCGGTCGGCGCGCTGGTCAACAACGCCGGGTACGGCGAGTACGGCACCATCGAGGAGACCGACCTGGACGGGGTGCGCCGCCAGTTCGAGACCAACGTCTTCGGGCTGGCCCGGATGACCCAGCTGGTGCTGCCCGCCATGCGCGCGGCCGGCCACGGCCGGATCGTCAACGTCGGCTCGATGGGCGGCCGGATCGTCTTCCCGGCCGGCGGCTATTACCACGCAAGCAAGTACGCGGTGGAGGCGCTCACCGACGCCCTGCGGTTCGAGGCGGCGCCCTTCGGGATCAAGGTCAGCCTGATCGAGCCCGGCCTGATCCGCACCCGGTTCGGCGACACCGCCGCCCGTACCCTGGCCGGCTCGGCCCCCGCGGCCGGACCGTACACCGCCCTCAACACCACCGCCGACCAGCAGATGGCCGACGGCTACCGCAACGCCCTGCTCTCTGCACCGCCGGAGACCGTCGCCAAGGTGATCGAGCAGGCCGTCCGCTCGCCCCGCCCGCGCACCCGCTACCTGGTCACGCCCGCCGCGAAGGCGCTGGTGCACACCCGCCGGCTGTTCGGCGCCCGGGTCTTCGACGGGTTCCTGCGGATGCAGTACCGCAGCGCCGCCTGACCACCCGGCCGGGCGGCGGGTACGGGGGCGGGTACGGGCCGCGGTTAAGCCCCGCCTAGGGTGGGTCCGAAGCAAAACGGAGGAAACCGGACCCGCCGGGGCCGGCCCGCCCGACGCACCACGAGGGAAAGCAGGACGCGCCGATGGGCGACGGCATGGCAGGAATGCACCACCACGGGACGACGCTCGGCCCGTTCACCCTCTCCTCCAGCCTCAGCTGGTCACCCGACTGGCCGTTCCTGATCGGCGCCCTGCTCGCCCTCGGCCTGTACACGGCGGGCGCCGTCCGGCTGTGGCGCCGCGGCGACCGCTGGCCGGTCGGCCGCATGACCGCCTGGGTGGCGGGCATCGGCACCCTGGTCCTGGTCACCAACACCGGGCTGAACGACTACGGCATGGTGCTGTTCAGCGCGCACATGATCCAGCACATGGTGCTGAGCATGCTCTCCCCCATCCTGCTGCTGCTCGGCGCCCCGATCACGCTCGCCCTGCGCGCGCTGCGCCCGGCCCGCAAGGGCAGCGGGAAGGGCCCGCGCGAACTGCTGGTGGCGCTGCTGCACAGCCGGTACGTGCGGATCGTCTCGCATCCGGCCTTCACCATCCCGCTGTTCATCGCCAGCCTGTACGCGCTGTACTTCAGCCCGCTGTTCGACCTGCTGATGCAGTACCGGCTCGGGCACATCGGGATGATGGTGCACTTCCTGGCGGTCGGGATGCTGTTCTTCTGGCCGATCATGGGCGTCGACCCGGGGCCGCACCGGCCCGGTTTCGTGATGCGGATCATCGAGCTGTTCATGGGGATGCCGTTCCACGCCTTCTTCGGCGTCGCGGTGATGATGGCCACCCACCCGCTGGTCACCACCTTCACCGCCGCGACCGCCCCGCCCGGCACCGACCTGCTGAACGACCAGAAGATCGCCGGCGGCATCACCTGGGCGTTCGGCGAGATCCCGACCGCCATCGTGCTGATCGCGCTGACCCTCCAGTGGGCCAAGTCCGAGGAGCGCCAGGCCCGCCGCCGCGACCGCGCCGCCGACCGCGACGGCGACGCCGAGCTGAACGCCTACAACGCCTACCTGGCCTCCCTCGACCGGCGCGGCCGGCAGGCCGAGGCCGGCTGAGCCGGCCCCCCGCCGCGCCACGGGCCCCGTTCCACCTCCGGGTGGGACGGGGCCCGTGGCGTGTCCGGCGGACCTCCAGCCCGTCCGTCGCCCGGGCCGGCACCACCGCCGCCACGCGGGCCACCAGCGGCGCGCCCCAGCACGACTCCCGCAGGTGCTCGCGCAACGCCGACAGCGGGCCGGCACCGGCGCGGCCGCCCCGGGCGCGGGGCC
>NZ_JAIZ01000742.1:17869-18967 GCF_000710465.2 Kitasatospora sp. MBT63
GCAGTCACGAGTACACCAGGGGGCAGCCGCGCCGGATCGAGTGCTGGGCCGCGCGCAGGAAGAGCGCGACGTAGAAGGCCGCGTCCAGGTCGGCGCCCCACGGGCCCGGGCGGACGGCGGCGAGCTCCTGGGCCGTGCCGTCCAGGAACCAGTTCGTCAGATCGAGGTTGTCGCACATCTGCGGCACTTCCGCGGGCAGCCCGACGGCGGCGGCCAGCCGCTCCGCGAGCGCCAGCACCTGCGGGGCTCCGGCCACCAGGTGCAGCTCCGGGTCGTCGGCCTCCAGCGGCACCCAGCAGTCCTCCTCCAGGGGGACCGGCAGCAGCACCGACCAGCCGCAGAGCGTCTCGGTCTGCTCCGGCGTCAGCTGCGCCTCGCACAGCGCCAGGAACCCGGCCATCGGCGGGACCAGCTTCTCCTCGAAGGCCTGCCCCGAGCCCCGGACGAAGGCCGGCTCCTCCGGGACGTCCACGTACGGTGGCCGCCCGCGCCGCACCAGCTCGGCGTTGACGGCCGTGGCGGCCACCGCCCATCCTTCCTCGTCCTCGCCGAACCACTCCGACCCGCCGATGCTCACCAGGTAGATCCCCATGGCCCGGACCGTAGGGCGTCCCACTGACAGCCGGGACCGACGGGCGGGCACGGTCAGCGGGCGGGCGCGGTCAGCAGGCGGCGCAGGGCCAGGGCGTCCGGGGCGAGGGCCGTGAGCAGGGTGGCGGCCGTTCCGGGGAGCATGAGCAGGGCGGCGTCGGCGTCGGGCGGGGGCGCCGGGGGTGCGGGCAGGCCGACGGTGAGCAGCTGGCCGAGGGTGCGGTGGCCGCCGAGGGAGGCCGGGCCGTCCCAGCCGGGGGCGCCCGGGCCGAGGTCGGTCTGCTGGTCGAGGATCGGGTACCCGGCCTGGTGGACTGTCAGCCGGGAGGTGAGGCGGCCGGGCGGTGCGCCGCGGGCGCGGTCGTGGTGGCGGCCGAGCACCTGCTCCTCGCGCAGGCGCAGGACGGCGCCGGGGGCCAGGGTGATGCGGGTGGTCAGCACCAGGTGGCTGCCGGTGGCGGCGACCACGGGTTCGGGCAGCCAGTCGAGGCGGGGGCCCCCCCCCCC
>NZ_JAIZ01000742.1:19053-21700 GCF_000710465.2 Kitasatospora sp. MBT63
CGGGCGGGACCGGGCTGCGCGCCGGGGAGGCTGATGGTGGCGGCGGCGCTGGTGAGTTCGAGGACGGCGCCGGGCCGCAGCTCGGCGCGGACGGCGAGCCGGTCGCCGCCGAGCGGGGCGGCCATCGATCCGATCATGGTGACCCGGTGGCCGCGGGTGCGGCGCAGCGCGATCGGACCGGCGCCGGCCAGCACGGGCAGGGCGGTGCCACCCCGTCCGTCCGGCTCGGCGACGATCCGGGCGAGCGCCTCAAGCGTGCTGGTCAACGGCGGTCCAGGCGTGCAGCCGGGCGCGTACCCAGGCGGCGATCGGGTCGATGCCGTCGGGGGCGGCGAGGGAGCAGAACAGGGTCGGCAGGTCGCCGCGCTGGGCGGCGGCGTCGCGGGCCATCACGCCGAGGTCGGCGCCGACCAGGAGGGCGAGGTCGGTCTTGTTGATCACCAGCAGGTCGGAGGTGGAGACGCCGGGGCCGCCCTTGCGAGGGATCTTGTCGCCGCCGGAGACGTCGATGACGAAGATCTGGTGGTCGACCAGGCCGCGGCTGAAGGTGGCGGTGAGGTTGTCGCCGCCGGATTCGACCAGGATCAGGTCGAGCGGGCCGAGTGCGTCCTCCAGTTCCTCGACGGCCTCCAGGTTGGCGGAGATGTCGTCGCGGATGGCGGTGTGCGGGCAGCAGCCGGTCTCCACCGCGATGATCCGCTCGGGCGGCAGGACGGCGTTGCGCAGCAGGAACTCGGCGTCCTCGGTGGTGTAGATGTCGTTGGTGACGACGGCGAGCGAGAGTTCGTCGCGCAGGGCGCGGCAGAGCGCGGCGACGGTGGCGGTCTTGCCGGAGCCGACCGGTCCGCCGAGGCCGATCCGCAGGGCGCGGCGCCGGTCGTCGCCGGTGCGGTGGTCGGTGTAGCCGTGGTGCGCGGGGGCGTCGTGGAGGTCGACGTGGTCACGATGCAAAGAGACGCACCTTCCAGGAGGCGTGCTGCTCGGCGTAGACGTCGAGCAGGGGGGCGGAGGTGGTGGGCAGGTCGCCGGTCCGGGCGGCGGCCAGCGCGTCGGCGGCGACCGCGTCCAGCTGCGGGCCGAGCCGGGCGAGTGCGGCCGCGACCTGGTAGGGGTCGAGGCCGAGCAGCCGGACGCAGGCGGTGGCCGGGCCGTTGACGCTCTCGTACGCGGCGAGGGCGGCGGCCTGGCCGGGTCCGAGTCCGGCGGCGCGTGCGGTGACGCCGAGCGCGACGCTCTGGTGGGCGCCGCGCGGGTGGCGGTGGTGGAGGGTGTCGAGGGCGGGGTGCGGCCAGGCGGCGCGGGCCGCGCGCAGGAGCTGGCGGCCCAGGCGCCGGCTGGTGGCGCGCTGGGCGGGCGAGGGGGTGCGGGCGTCGGCGGCCCGGTCCAGCGTGTCGAGGTCGGGGTCGACGTCGGCCGCGGCGGCGGCGAGGGCTGCCGCGACCAGTCCGGTGGTGTGCAGTCGGCCGGTGAGGAAGGCCGTCATGCTCGGTACGTCGTGGATCCGGCCGGCCTTGACGGCGGCCTCGGCGCCGCCGGAGTGGGCGTGGCCGCCGGCCGGGAAGCGGCCGTCGGCGAGCAGTAGCAGGGCGGACACCGGCGGCATCGGGGCGGTGGTCATCTAGAAGAGGAAGTACCGCTGCGCGAGCGGCAGTTCGGTGGCCGGGGCGGGAGTGACCGGCTCGCCGTCGATGGTCACGGTGAAGGTGTCGGGGTCCACCCGGACGTCGGGGCGGGCGGTGTTGTTGACCATGTGGTCCTTGGTGACGGCCCGGGTGCTGCGGATCGGCCGGAACGCCTTGCCGAGGGCGAGCCGCTCCGGGAGCCCGTCGTCGATCGCGGCCTGGGCGGTGAAGTTGACGGAGTTGGCGGCCGGGGCCCGGCCGGTGGCGCCGAACATCGGCCGCGGCAGCAGGGGTTGGGGGGTGGGGATGGAGGCGTTGGCATCGCCCATCTGCGCCCACGCGATCTGGCCGCCCTTGAGCACCAGGTCGGGTTTGACCCCGAAGAAGGCGGGCGACCAGAGCACCAGGTCGGCGAGCTTCCCCGGTTCGACCGAGCCGATCTCGTGGTCCACGCCCTGGGCGACGGCCGGGTTGACGGTGTACTTGGCGACGTAGCGGCGCGCCCGGTGGTTGTCGGCCCGCCCGTCGCCGGGCAGCGCGCCGCGGCGCCGCTTCATCACGTGCGCGGTCTGCCAGGTGCGCATCACCACCTCGCCGATCCGGCCCATCGCCTGGGAGTCGGAGCTGATGATGGAGATCGCACCCAGGTCGTGCAGGACGTCCTCGGCGGCGATGGTGGAGGGGCGGATCCGGGACTCCGCGAAGGCCAGGTCCTCGGGGACGTGCGGGCTGAGGTGGTGGCAGACCATCAGCATGTCGAGGTGTTCGTCGACGGTGTTGACGGTGTGCGGGCGGGTCGGATTGGTCGAGCTGGGCAGCACGTTGGGCTGCGAGACCACGGTGATGATGTCGGGGGCGTGGCCGCCGCCCGCACCCTCGGTGTGGTAGGCGTGGATGCCGCGCCCGGCGATCGCGGCCAGGGTATCGGCGACGAACCCGGCCTCGTTCAAGGTGTCGGTGTGGATGGCCAGTTGGGCGCCGGTGAGGTCGCAGACCCGCAGGCAGGCGTCGATCGCGGCGGGGGT
>NZ_JAIZ01000742.1:21770-27230 GCF_000710465.2 Kitasatospora sp. MBT63
CCCCCAGTCCTCGTGGATCTTGAAGCCGAGCGCCCCGGCGCGCAGCTGGTCGTGCATGGACTCGGTGTTGACGGTGTTGCCGCGGCCGAGCAGGCCGATGTTGACCGGCAGGCCGTCCATGGCCTCGAACATCCGGGCCAGGTGCCAGCGGCCCGGGGTGATGGTGGTCGCCTTGCTGCCCTCGGCCGGGCCGGTGCCGCCGCCGATCAGGGTGGTGACGCCGGAGGCGAGCGCCTCGTCCACCAACTGCGGGCAGATGAAGTGCACATGGGCGTCGACCGCACCGGCGGTGAGGATCTTGCCGTTGCCGGAGATCACCTCGGTCTCCGGGCCGATCACCAGCTCCGGGTGGACGCCGTCCATGGTCTCCGGGTTGCCCGCCTTGCCGAGCGCGGTGATCCGGCCGTCCCGGATGCCGATGTCGGCCTTGACCACGCCCCAGTGGTCGAGCACCACCGCGCCGGTGATCACGGTGTCGGGCGTGCCGTCGGCGCGGCCGGCCCGGGACTGGCCCATCGACTCCCGGATCACCTTGCCGCCGCCGAACACCGCCTCGTCGCCGCCGGCGCTGCGGTCCTCCTCGACCTCGATCAGCAGGTCGGTGTCGGCCAGCCGGATCCGGTCGCCGACCGTCGGCCCGTACAGGTCGGCGTAGCGTTCGCGGGACAGGTGCAGCGCGTGGCCGCTCGCGTGCGCCGGGCGGTCAGCCATCGAGCGCTCCGGCGACCTCGCCGCGCAGCCCGTACACCTCGCGGCGGCCGGCGATCGGGACCAGCTCGACCTCCATCGGGATGCCCGGCTCGAAGCGGACGGCGGTGCCGGCCGGGACGTTCAACCGCAGGCCGTACGCGGCCCGGCGGTCGAACTCCAGGCCGGGGTTGGCCTCGGCGAAGTGGTAGTGGGAACCGACCTGCACCGGGCGGTCGGCCGCGTTGACGGCGGTCAGCCGGGTCACCGGCCGGCCGGCGTTGAGGCCGATCTCCCCGTCGCCGTACAGGATCTCACCGGGGGTCACAGGATCGGTCCGTGCACGGTGACCAGCTTGGTCCCGTCCGGGAAGGTCGCCTCGACCTGGACGTCCGGGATCATCTCGGCGATCCCCTCCATCACGTCCTTGCGGCCCAGCACCTGACGGCCGGACTCCATCAGCTCGGCGACCGTGCGGCCGTCCCGGGCGCCCTCCAGTACGTGCGAGGTGATCAGGGCCACCGCCTCGGGGTGGTTGAGCCGCAGGCCGCGGGCGCGGCGGGCGCGGGCCACGTCGGCGGCCACGTGGACGAGCAGGCGCTCCTGCTCGTGGGGGGTGAGCTTCATCGGCGCGTACCTCGGGTGGGAAGGTCACGGTGGGGGCGGGCACCGCACTGTGCCCCGAGCGCTCCCCCCGGACCGCGCGGTACGGCTGCGCGGTGCGGCTGCGCCGACGGCCGTCGCGCGCTGACGGGCGGCCCGTCCGGCGCGACCGCCCCCGGGCTGGTACGCGGGAGGATCCGGTCTCGTGGCGGTTACGGTAGCCGACGAACTTCCCGGCTCCAACGCCCTCACCGGGCCACGGCCGGTGAATTTACCCAGAATTGCCACAGCACCGGTGGTCCGTGCCGACGCCTGAAACATTCCGGCGGCGGCGGGCGGCGCGGGTCAGTCGGGGCGGGCCGCGGGATCCGGCCCGGCGGCCGCGACCGCCGCCGCGAGGCCGTCCAGCAGCAGGACCAGCCCGGCCCGGAAGGTCGCCGCGGCCTCGCCTTCCAGGTACGGGACTGGCTCGCCGTCCGCGCCACGGTCGGGCGGGCCGAAATCGGCCGCGCGGTCCTGCTCCACGGCCGTCAGCAGCGGGTAGCGCTCGGCGAAGTCCGGCGCCAGCTCCGGCAGCAGGGACGCCCGCGCGAACCACCACTGCTCGTCCGACACCCCGGTCGCCGCCGCGGCCTGTCGGGACTCGGCCACCGCCTGCGCCGATCCGCGGACGTGGTTGACCAGCACGCCGGCGGCCCGGCGCAGCACCCCGGCGCCGAGACCGGTCCCGGCGAGGGCCCGCAGCAGCGCCTCCACCACCGCGTACTCGTTGGGTCCGAGCACCGGCCTGGCCTGCGAGATCAGCAGGACCCAGGGGTGGCGGAGGTGGAAGGCCCAGCAGCGCTCGGCCCAGCGGGTGACGTCCGCCCGCCAGGACGGTCCGGCCGGGTGCGGCGGGAGTCCACGGCCGACCGCAGTGCCGGGCTCGGGCTCGGCGGGCGCCGGCTCGGCGGTGGGCCCGGGTTCGGCGGACAGGTCGGCGAGCAGTTCGGCCAGCACCCGGTCGTGCATCAGGTCGAGCAGTTCGCCCTTGCCGGGGACGTAGGTGTAGAGGGCCATCGCGGTGCGCCCGAGGCGCTCGCCGACGGCGCGCATGGACAGCGCGGCCATCCCCTGTTCGTCGGCGACCGCGATGCCCGCATCGACCACCGCGCCGACGCTGAGGGCGGGCTTGGGTCCCGGGCCGGTGCGCGGCCGGTCGGCCGGGCCCGGGGGGAGCCAGAGCAGGGCCATCGAGCGGCGGGGGTCGCCCTGCCCGGCGAATACCGTCACCGCACATCTCCTTATGTCGTAAAGTGGCGCAGCCGAGAGGATCTCTTTACGGCATAAAGATATCAGGAGGAGGGCTCATGGAGCAGCTGCCGGTATCACTGATCCGAGTGACGGCGGTCAACCGGATCACCCCGCGTACGACGCGGGTGACCTTCACCGCCCCGGCCCTGGCCGAGCTCGGCGAGGGCTGGCCCGACCAGCAGATGAAGCTCTGCTTCCCCCGGCCCGGCCAGGCCGGGCCGAGGCTCCCGGCGGCCGAACCGGACGGCGACGTGATGCGCTGGTACCAGGCGTTCCTGGCGATCCCCGAGCACGAGCGTCCGTGGATGCGCAGCTTCACCGTCCGCGCCCGCCGCCCCCACCGCGCCGAGATCGATGTCGACTTCGTCCTGCACGGCGACTGCGGCCCGGCCGGCCGATGGGCGGCCGCCGCCGCGTCCGGCGACGTGCTGGGCATGGTCGGCCCCTCCGCCGCGTACGCCCGGGCGCCCCGACCCGCCGACTGGCTGCTGCTGGCCGGGGACGAGACCGCGCTGCCCGCCGTCGCCGGGCTGGCGGAGGCGCTGCCGGAGGGCGCGCGGGCCATCGCGTACCTGGAGGTCGCCGACCGCGACGAGGAGCAACCCTTCCCCACCCGAGGCGAGTTGACCGTGCACTGGCTGCACCGCGACGGCGTCCCGGCGGGCCGGGGCACCGCGCTGGTCGACGCGGTACGCGGCGCGCTGCTGCCGCCGGGCACCGGGTCCGCCTGGCTGGCCGGGGAGGCCGGCACCGTCCGGGCTCTGCGGCGGCACCTGGTCGGCGAACGCCGCCTGGACCGCCGGTCGGTGGAGTTCGCCGGGTACTGGCGGCTCGACCTCACCCAGGACGACGCCCCGACCCCCGAGGACCTCGCCGAGGCCGGCGAGCGGCTGGCGGACCTCCGGGCCGACGGCGACGCGCCGGGCGTCGCCGGCGCATGAGAGCAGGCGGCAGGGGAACGGGTGGCCGGCGGAGGACCGGCCCGGGAGCCCCGGCCGCCGCTACTCGGCGAGGAGCGCCGTGAGCCGGGGCAGCCGGGCCGCCATCTCGGCGTCGTCGTCGAAGTCCCAGAAGCCGCCACCGTCACCGTCTCCACCGCCCGGCGTGGGGTAGGTGATGGTGAAGGCGTCGTCGGGGAGTTCGCTTCCGGTGGCCGCGAGGTGGGCGTCCCAGGCGATGCCCAGGGCCTCCTCGCACTCCAGTTCCGCCGACCCGGCCACCGCCGCCCGCACGGCGGGCAGTCCGGCCAGCGTGTCGGGCCGCTCGACGGCGCATTCGAAGGCTTCCCGGCCCTGGGTGATCAGCCAGCCGCGGAAGTAGTCGAAGCCGTCGTCGGAGCAGCCGCCGTTGAGCAGGTAGGCGGCGGCCCACAGCGGGGTCCGGTAGGACTCGGCCATCAGGTCCCAGAACACCTGCTGAGCCGCGAGGATCTCCGCGCGCGGCCGGGCGGCGAGCAGACCGGCGGCCCGCTCGGCCACCGCCTCGCCGTCGGACGGGTCGAGAACGCCTCCACGGGCAACCGCGATCAACTGCCAGAACTCCGCCTTGTCCATGGCCCCGAGCCTGCCACCCGGCACCGACAGCCCCGGCCCGACAGCGGCCGGCCACCCTCCGGACGGCTACCGCAGGACGGCCTCCAGCAGGTCGGCGCCGAGCCGCCCACTGGTCGTCAGGTCGAGCCGGTGGAGCAGGTAGCGGCCGCGCCGGGAGGTGCTGAGCAGGCCGGCCTTGCGCAGGACGGCGAGGTGGCGGGAGACCTCGGGGGCGGTGAGCTGCCAGGCCTCGGCCAGTTCCCCGGTGGTGTGCGCGCCGCGGGCCATGGTGCGGGCCAGCCGCAGCCGTACCGGGTGGGCGAGCGCCTCCAGCCGTTGCTGGACCAGGGCCAGCGAGACCGGTTCGGGCAGGCCCGGTTCGGCGACCGGGTACTGCAGGACGGGCCGCCAGCCGCGGGCGTACACGACCACCAGGTGCGGGCGGCCGAAGGCGGTGGGGATGAAGGTGACGCCGCCCGCGCCGACCGCGCTGGTGGAGTTGTCCTGCAGCTTGTCGACGACGATGCGGGCCGGACCGGCCTCCTCCGCGTGGTGGGCGACGGCTGGCGAGATCGACGCCAGCGCCTCGGCGGGACCGCGCCGGGCGAGCAGATCCGCCTTGTGCCGGGCGTCGGCCGCCAGCCCGGGCAGGACCTGCCGCCAGGCGTCGGCGAAGAACGCCTCCGCGCAGTCCTCCAGCAGCCGGCGGATCCGCGCGCGGACGGCCGGCGGGTCGGTGAGCAGCCGGTCCGCGAACGCCGCCTGCCGGGGACCGCGGGCCAGCGCGAGGTCGCGGGCGCGCTCCCGGGCCGCCGGGTCGGCCAGCGGGGAGCGGGAGCGCAGGGACAGCCGGGAGGAGCCGCAGGTCGCGACCAGGGAGGCGGCGGCGTACGTCTCGTCGTCGAGCCGGTCGACGGCGTCGAGTTCATCGGCGAGGCTCGCGCCGGGCAGGCCGGGGACCAGGAAGTCGGCCCGGGAGGAGCGCCACAGGAAGTCCGCCTCCAGCAGCCGGTCGGCCAGTTCGGGGCGGATCGCGGCCGTGGTCGCGGCGGCCCAGCCGTGCAGGTCCGGGTGGTGCGCGGGCTCGGCGAGCACGTGCAGCATCGCGGACAGTTCGGCGAGCGGCGAGGGGGTGAAGAGCAGCCGCTCGGGCGGCAGTCCGGTGATGTCGATGGTCAGGCTCACCCGGCCGATCCTCGCAGGTGGACCGGCGCGGGCCGACGCCGGTTGACGAAAACCGTCAACCCGCGTGCCCGGGCGGGCGGACCGGACGCAGGGTGACGCCCATGACCGTGATCGACGAGAAACCCGCCCCCGCTCCGTGCCCCGCCCCGACCTCCCGCCC
>NZ_JAIZ01000743.1 GCF_000710465.2 Kitasatospora sp. MBT63
GGCGCCGCGCCCGGCCGGGGTACCGCCGGGGTGCGGGTGCCCGGAAGCCGGGCGCCGCACGGAGGGTCTCGGTGGGCCACGTCCGACCCGGCCGTTATGGTGATCCGGTCCGGGCGTGCCACCACCGCCCATCCGACGCTGCCGAACGCAGCACCCGTTATCCGCACGGAGAAGACGAGCTCATGTCCGAAACCCTCACCGACACCACCAAGCACGACCTCGGCGCGGCCCGCGCCGAGGAGGCCGCCGACGGCGGCGCGCACGGCCGCCACCGCGGCACGACCGCCCCCGACGACAGCCCCGAGAGCGACCCGCACGGCCGCCACCGCCGCTGAACGCTCCGCCGCCCGGGGAGGCGGGGACGGCATCCGTCCCCGCCTCCCCGGGCCGCTCCCGGGCCGCTCCCGATGCGGGGTCAGTCCAGGGTCAGCACCGTGCGCAGCGCCTCGCCGCTGCGCATCTGGGCGATGGCCTCGTTGACCGCCGCCAGCGGGAGCCGGTGGGTGACCATGCCCGCCAGGTCCAGCCGCCCGGCCCGCCAGAGGTCCACCGCGCGGGCCATCGTCCGCCGCACCTCGCCGCCGCCGTACATCGACGGCAGGATCCGCTTCTCGTTGAAGAACAGTTCGGCCATGCTGAACGGCACCTGGTCGTCCTTGGCGCCGGCGCCGATCACCACCACCGCGCCGCCGCGCCGGGTGGCGTCGTACGCGGCCCGGACGGTGGCGGAGCGGCCGACCGCTTCGAAGACGTAGTCGTAGCCGCCGCCGTCCTGGCCCTTGGCGGCCGCTTTGAGCTCCTCGGGGGCGACGGCGTCGGTGGCGCCGAAGGCCAGCGCCCGCTCGCGCCGCGAGGCCACCGGGTCGACCACGGTGATCCGGGCGGCCCCGCAGACCCGGGCGCCCTGGACTGCCGCGATGCCGACCCCGCCGGCGCCGATCACCGCCACCGAGGAGCCGGGCTCGACCCGGGCGGTGTTCACGGCGGCGCCGAGGCCGGTGGTGACCCCGCAGCCGATCAGCGCGGCCAGTTCGTAGGGCAGGTCGGCGGGCACGGCGAGCACGCTGTCGGCGGCGACCACCACCTCCTCGGCGAAGGTGCCGGTGCTGTAGAAGCCGTAGGCGTCGGTGCCGGCGAAGCGGAAGGTGGGCGTCGAGAGCCGGCGCAGGCTCGCCACGCACAGGTGGCTGCGGCCGCCGCGACACTGCGCGCAAACGCCGCACGGCGGCATCCAGCACAGCACCACCCGGTCGCCGGCCGAGACCCCGGTCACGCCCTCGCCGACCTCGACCACCTCCCCCGCGCCCTCGTGGCCGGGGACGAACGGCGCCGGCTGCGGCATGACCCCGGCCATCGCCGACAGGTCCGAGTGGCACAGGCTGGTCGCCCGCAGCCGTACCCGTACCTTTCCGGGGCCGAAGCCCACCGCCTCGACGTCCTCGCGGACCTCCAGCTCGTCCTGGCCGGTCTTGTGCAGGATCGCTGCGCGCATGGGCTGCTCCCGGGTTCGCGTCGGTGTGGCCGGTCGTCGGCGCTACGAGGATAGGTTCTGGAACACGTTCCAGGAACCGGGGTCCGAGCGGCCGGTCCGGATATTCGACCGCCCGTCCCGCCGCGCTCCTCCACGCCACCGCCGAGTCGGTCGTGCTGCGCCGGCGCAACCGGCCCCGGCCCGTGCGCCGGACCGCCGACGGCACCGCCGACGGGCCGGACCTGTGGACCGAGCTGGCGGAGCGGATCGCGGCGGTCCCGCCGTCCGAGCGCGAGCGGCGGCTGCGGCTGTCCGCGCGCGAGCTCGGTGCCGTGGACGCCACCCACCCG
>NZ_JAIZ01000744.1 GCF_000710465.2 Kitasatospora sp. MBT63
CCTACACCATCAACGCCTCCGGAGACGTGGTGAGCACCACAGTCGTCACCAAGGCTGCGGATGGCAGTGACGAGCAGGTTGTCACTACTAACAACACAATTGACCAGGCGGGCCGCCGGACTGCTGTCGCCATCAGCAACGGCCACGGCGAGCAGCAGACCGAACAGTCCTGGGATAACGCGGGGAACCTCACCCACGACCGCCACGGCACCAGTACCGCTTATAACCCTGATCACAAGCCCACGACCATCGCCGGGGACGACGACGCCAGTATCAGCACGATTGGTTACTGGGCCGATGGGTCACGCAAGACCCTCACCACCACCGGTGGTGACGGGGCCGAGCAGACCACCACGTTCCACTACACCCCCGGCGGC
>NZ_JAIZ01000745.1 GCF_000710465.2 Kitasatospora sp. MBT63
GGCCGCGCCGGCCGTGCCCGGCGCGGGCGACCCGGCCGGGCGGGTGGCGGGCGCGGCCGTCACCGTGGGCCAGCTGTTCCGCACCACCACGGGCGGCACCGAGCACCACTACGTGATGCGCTCCGACGGCATCGCCCCGGTCAACGCCACCGAGTCCGCGCTGCTCGCCGCGGTTCCCGGCGCCCCGGCCGTCCGCCAGGTCGGCGCGGCGGACATGGCGAGCACCCCGCTGTCCGCCGCTCCCCCGCCGCCCGACCGCCTGCCCGACGTCCGCAACGCGCCGCCGGCCGGCGCCGCCGGCCAGGTCCTGTGCCTGGCCCAGACACCCGACGGCACCGCGATCGGCACCCGGGTGGTGCTGGAGGGCGGCGCCGCGGCCACCGGTGGGCGAACGGTCCTGCTGCCGGCCGACAGCGGGGTCTACGCCGTCGACCAGGCCCAGCTCGCGGCCCGGGCCCCGTCCCCGCGCAGCTATCTGATCGACGACCAGGGCACCGCCTACCCGATCGGCGACGGCCCGGCCGCCGCCCAGCTCGGCCTGGCCGGCCGGCCGAGGACGCCGGTGCCGGCCGAGCTGCTGGCCGCACTCCCGCAGGGCCCGGCGCTGGACGTCGCGGCCGTCCGGGCGACGCTGGGAGGTCGGTGACCGTGCGGCTCAGGACCCGTCCCCGCCGGACCCGCCCCACCGCCTGGCCGTTGCAGTGCCGGGCCGTCGGGCCCGCCCTGCTCGTCCACCCCAAGGGCACACCGGACCGGCAGGCCGTGGAGTTCACCGCGGGGCTGGCACCGGACCCGCAGCACACCCCCGTCGTCCTCGACCTGCCGCACGGCGCGCCGCACGGCGTCTGGGACGCGGTGGCCCGGCTGCTCGCCGGGCGGCCCGGCAGCCTGCGGCTGGTCTTCGGGCGCGCCACCCCGGCGGAGGCCCGGTGGGCCGGGCAGCGGATCGCCGACCGGCTTCGGCGGGTCGTGCTGGTCCCCGACGGCCGGCCGGTACCCACCGCGGGCGGTGGCCTGTTCGTCCCGATCGACCACGGCGCCGGCTGGCTCCAGCTGCGCCCGGACGCGCCCGCGCGGCCGGAGTCGCGCCGCTACCCGCGCCCGATGTGGGAGTTCACCACCCTCGACCGGCCGTGGGCCACCAGCCCGTACGGCGTGGTCGAGTCGGTGCCGTGCGGTGTCTGGCTGCGCGGCGCCCGGCCGAACGCCCTGCACGACGGCTGGCGCAGGCTGGTGGAGACGCTGCCCACCGACCCGCAGGTGCTGACCGTGGTGCTCGGCAGCCCGGGCGGGCCCGCGGTGCCGCTGGCCGACGCGCTCGGCCTGTGGAACACCGTGCTGCCGTCGGCCCGCCGTCAGGTGCGGTTCGTCCCGTACGGGCCGGTCGCGCTGCCCCCCGGGGCCGGTGCGCTCGGCCAGGAACTGGCGGACGCCTTCGGCGAGCACGTGGTGGTGTGCGCCGGGCTGCCCGTGCTGCCGGTCGGGCACGACGCCCCGCCGGACGTGCGCGGCCTGCTGCCCGACGGCTCCCCGGGCTGGCAGCCGTTCGCCGCGCAGTACCGCTACTCGCCGCGCCGCCACCCGCTCGCCGAGACGGCGCCGCCGGAGCTGCTCGGGGTGCGCAGCCCGCTGCCGGGCCTGGCGCACGTCGGCGCCGGTGTCTTCGAGCTGGCCCCCGACACGGTGCTGGAGATCGTGCAGTCCGGGCTGTGGGTGCGTCCGGCGCTGGAGCCCTACGGCGGCAACGACATCCGGCGGCGCCCCGCCCCGTGGGGCCACGCGGCGCTGCTGTACGACCGCAGCGAACCGGCGCGCGCCGAGCGGATGCACGCCTTCGCGCAGGACCTGCTGTGGCGGCTCCCGCCGGATGCCAGGGACGCCTTCCGGATCGCGCCCGCCGACGCCCCGGGCCTCGCCGCGCCCGCCGACCAGGCCGGTCCGTG
>NZ_JAIZ01000746.1:0-543 GCF_000710465.2 Kitasatospora sp. MBT63
CGATCGGCACCGGCTCCGGCCACGACGACGGATCCACGGGAAGGGTGTGGGTGGTGACGGCATGGGTCTCGGCGGGGCCGTAGACGTTGTGCATCCGCCGTCCGGGCAGCAGCCGGTGGAAGGCCCGGACCCGGTCGCCGGCGGTGAGCGCCTCACCGCCCTGGAGGACGTCGGTCAGGTCGGGCAGGGTGCGGCCGGCGCGCAGCGCGGCGTCGGCGAGCGCCTCGACCACCAGGTTGGGGGCGAAGAGTTCGTTGACCCGGTACTCCTCCAGCCAGGCGGCGAGCCGGTCGGCGTCGCGCCGGACCGGGTCGGCCGGCACCACCAGGGTCTTGCCCATGACCAGGGGGGACAGGATCTCCTGCACCGAGAAGTCGAAGCCGATCGCGGTGAACTGGGCGGTGCGCACCCCGCGGCCGCCCGGGAACCTGACGGCGTGCCAGGTCAGCAGGTTGGCCAGGCCGGAGTGCGGCATCACCACGGCCTTGGGGCGGCCGGTGGACCCGGAGGTGTAGATCACGTACGCGGGGTGGGCGGGGGTCA
>NZ_JAIZ01000746.1:654-1476 GCF_000710465.2 Kitasatospora sp. MBT63
TGGGCGGGCAGGCCCCGGCCGCCGGCCGGGTCGGTGCGCCCCAGGTGGGCCGGGATGCCCTCGCAGGCGCCGGGAACGGTGACCACGCAGACCGGTTCCGCGTCGGAGAGCATCTGGGTGATCCGCGCGGCGGGGTACTCGGTGTCCACCGGCAGGTAGGCCGCGCCGGTCTTGAGGACGGCGAGCAGCGCCACCACCAGCTCCACGGACCTGGGCAGCGCCAGCGCCACGATCCGCTCCGGTCCGGCGCCCAGCGCCACCAGGTGGCGGGCGAGGCGGTTGGCCCGGGCGTTCAGCTCGGCGTAGGTCAGCTCAGCACCTTCGTGCACCAGTGCCACATCGTCCGGCGTATCCGCCACCTGACGCTCCACCAGCGCGGGTACGCACTCACCTGTGGTCGCTCCGTTCGTGGTGTTCCAGTCCGTCAGCACCCGGCGGCGGTCGGCCGGGTCGAGCAGGTCGGTGCCGCTCAGGCGGCGGTCGGGGTGGGCGGTGACCGTCTCCAGCAGGCGGACCAGGCGCGCGCCCAGTGCCTCGGCGGTGGTCCGCTCGAACAGGTCGGTGCTGTACTCCAGGGCGGCGCTGATGCCGTCGGGGGCGCCGTCGGCGTTGCGGTGCTCGACCATGCTCAGGTGCAGGTCGAACTTGGCGATCCCGACGCCGACCGGGGCCGGCTCGGCCCGCAGGCCGGGCAGGTCCAGCCCGGCCTCGCCGTCGCTGAGGAAGGCCAGCATCACCTGGAACAGCGGGTGGCGCGCCAGCGAGCGCTCGGGGCGCAGCCGCTCGACCAGCTTCTCGAACGGCAGGTCCTGGTGGGCGTAG
>NZ_JAIZ01000746.1:1539-7110 GCF_000710465.2 Kitasatospora sp. MBT63
CGAAGAACCCGACCAGGTCGTCCAGGGCTTCGTCGGTGCGCCCGGCGATCGGGCTGCCGATCGGGATGTCGGTGCCCGCGCCGTGGCGGGTCAGCAGCTCGGCGAAGGCGGCCTGGAGGACCATGAACAGGCTGGCCCGGCTCTCGGCGGCCAGCGCCAGCAGGCGCCGGTGCAGCGCCGGCGGGATCCGGAACGGCACCTGGTCGCCGCGGTAGCTGATGACGGCGGGGCGCGGCCGGTCCAGCGGGAGTTCCAGCAGCTCAGGCAGGCCGGCCAGGGCCTTCGTCCAGTGGTCGAGCTGGAGGGCGTGGCGGCTGCCGGGGGCGGTCTCCTCGCCGAGCAGGTCGCGCTGCCACAGGGTGTAGTCGGCGTACTGGACCGGCAGCGGCGGTGCGGTGGGCGCGGCGCCGGTCAGGCGGGCCGCGTAGGCGGTGGACAGGTCGCGGGCGAGCGGGCGCCAGGACCAGCCGTCGCCGGCGATGTGGTGCAGCACCAGCAGCAGCACGTGCCGGTCGGGCGCGAGCCTGAACAGGG
This sequence comes from Kitasatospora sp. MBT63, assembly GCF_000710465.2. Taxonomy (GTDB): domain Bacteria; phylum Actinomycetota; class Actinomycetes; order Streptomycetales; family Streptomycetaceae; genus Kitasatospora. The sequence continues at coordinate 2,074 of NZ_JAIZ01000746.1, forward strand.
TGGTGCGCAGCGGCAGTTCGGCGGCCAGGTCGAAGCCGGTCGCGGCCTCCGCGGACAGCAGGGTGTCCAGCTCGGCCTCGTCGGTGTCCACCACCCGCAGCTCCGGGCGGGCCTCGTCCGGCGGCAGGACCTGCTGCCGGGGCACGCCGCCGGTCTCGGGGTAGCGGGTGCGCAGCGTCTCGTGGCGTTCGGTCACGTCGGCGAGTGCGGCGCGCAGCGCGGCCTCGTCCAGGTGGCCGGTCAGCCGCAGGCTCATCGGGATGTTGTAGGTCGCGCCGGGGCCCTCCATCCGGTGCAGGAACCACAGCCGCTGCTGGGCGGAGGAGAGCGGGACCGTCTCGGGCCGCGGCCGGGGCAGCAGGGGCGGGCGGACGCCCTGGGCGTCGCCGACGACGGTCGCCAGGGCGGCGACGGTGGGGGCCTCGAACAGGTCGCGGACGGCGAGTTCGGTGCCGAGGACGGTCCGGATCCGGCCGATCAGCCGGGTGGCGAGCAGCGAGTGCCCGCCGAGTTCGAAGAAGTCGCGGTCGACGCCGACCCCGGGCAGGCCGAGGACCTCGGCGAACAGCGCGCCGAGCACCTCCTCGCGCCGGTTGCGCGGGGCCTGGCCGGCCGCGTCGCCGGTCCAGTCGGGCGCGGGCAGCGCCCGGCGGTCGAGCTTGCCGTTGGGGGTGAGCGGCAGGGCGTCGAGCACCACGTACGCGGCGGGCACCTGGTGCGCCGGGAGCAGTTGCTCGGCGTGGGTGCGGACGGCCGCGACCAGCTCGCCGGCGCCGTGGGCGCGGGCGGGGTCGTTGGCCAGCGCGGCGAGCGGGGTGTCCGGGCCTGCGGTCGGACGGTAGGGGTCGGGCCCGGGGGCGGCGCCGGGCAGGGTGAACACGACGTCCAGGGCGCCCTGGTCGCCGGCGGACCAGGTGACGGCGGTCCGGTGGCCGAGCCGGGCGCCGAGCGCGTACAGCTCCTCCGGGTCGGGCAGTCCTGCGGGGGCGGGTGCGTCGAGCCGGGCGAGGGCGGTGGCGGTGTCGGTGTCGGCGAGCGCCGCGCGGGCCTGGTTCTCCTGTGCCAGGCGGAGGTTGGGCACCCCGGTGACCCGCAGCCGCTCGGGCCGTCGCTCCCGCAGCAGTGCGGCGAGCTGGTCCGGGCCGGTCAGGTCGGTGCCCCAGGCGAGGCAGTGCTCGGGGAGGTGCCCGGTGGCGGCGGCGCCGGTGCGCAGCACCACGTCGTAGCGGTGCCGGTTCATCTCGTTGTGGTCGCGGCCGCGGCGGATCTCGATCCCGACGCCGGTGACGGCGGGCGAGGCGGCGGCGAGGACGGCGAAGTAGTCCGGGTCGAGGAGCAGTTCGGGTTCGCCGGTGACGCTCTGCTCGATGCTGCGGGCCACCGCGGCGCGGTCCGCGAAGGCACCGGCGCGGCGCAGTTCGACGGCGGTGCGGAAGGTCTCCAGCAGGCGGCCGTTGCGGACGTCGCCGATGAAGACCGAGCCGCCGGGGGCGAGCAGGTCGAGGACGCCGGTGAGCACCTCGGCGAGGTAGGCGGCGTTGGGGAAGTACTGGACCACGGAGTTGAGAATCACCGTGTCGAAGTGGCCGCGGGGCAGGCCGTCGAGGACGTGCGCGGGCTGCGCCCGCAGCTCGACCCGTCCGGCCAGGTCGGGGCGGGCGTCCAGCTGCTCGCGCAGCCGGTCGATGACGGCCGGGGAGATGTCGGTGCCCCAGTACTCCTCGCAGTCGCCGGCCAGCGGGGCGAGGATCAGCCCGGCGCCGCAGCCGATCTCCAGCACCCGGCGCGGGGCGAGGGCGCGGATCCGTTCGACGCTGTCCTGCCGCCACCGGTCCATCTCCTCGACGGGGATGGGTGCGCCGGTGTAGCTGGAGTTCCAGCCGGCGAAGTCGTCGCCGAAGGCGCCGTCGAGCTCGCGGTAGTGGCCGTCGTAGGTCTGCTGCCAGCTGTCCAGCCGGCTCTGCTCGCCCCGGGTGTCGCGGCCCTCGGCGGGGTCGGCGGGCACCAGGTAGGCGACCAGCCGGCGGTCGCCGTCGTGCTCGGTGGCGAGCACGGCCGCCTGTCCGACGGTGGGGTGGGCCACCAGGGCGGCCTCCACCTCGCCGGGCTCGATCCGGAACCCGCGGATCTTCACCTGGTGGTCGGTGCGGCCGGCGAACTCCAGCTCGCCGGCGGTGGTCCAGCGCGCCAGGTCCCCGGTGCGGTACATCCGGCCGCCGGCCGGGCCGAACGGGTCGGCCACGAAGCGGGTGGCCGTCAGCGCCGGCCGGTCCAGGTACCCGCGGGCCAGGCCGCCGCCCGCCAGGTACAGCTCCCCGGTCACGCCCGGCGCCACCGGCCGCAGGGCGGCGTCCAGCACGTAGACCCGGGCGCCGGGGACCGGGCGGCCGATCGGCGGTACCACGGCGCCGGCCAGGGGCCCGCTCATGGTGGCGCAGACCGCGGCCTCGGTGGGGCCGTACGCGTTGGTCATCCGCCGTCCCGCGGACCAGCGTTCGACCTGGTCGGGTGCGGTGGCCTCGCCGGCCACCACCAGGTCCAGGCCGGGCGGCAGGGCGCCGTCGGCGAGGACCGCGAGGGCGGTCGGGGGCAGGGTGGCGAAGGTGGTGCCGGTCCGGGTGACCAGCTCGGCGAGGGCCGGTCCGGGCCGCAGCTGCTCGGCGGGGGCCACCACCAGGGCGGCGCCCGACAGCAGGCCCAGGGTGATCTCCCACAGGGCCGCGTCGAAGCTGATCGAGGCGAACTGCAGGACCCGGCTGCCCGGTCCCAGCCCGAACTTCCCGATCAGCGGCACCAGGACGGCGGTGACGCTGCGGTGCGGCACCGGGACGCCCTTCGGCTGCCCGGTTGAGCCGGAGGTGTGGATGACGTACGCGGGGTGCAGCGGGTGCAGCGGCGCGGTGCGTTCGGCGTCGGTGAGGTCGCCGTCGGCGACGCCGTCCGTCGGCGCGGTGTCGACCAGCATCCGCGGTACCGGCCCGGGCAGGCCGGGGGCGAGGGCGGTGGTGGTGAGCAGCAGCGCCGGGGCGCCGTCGCGCAGCAGGTGGGCGATCCGCTCCGCGGGGTAGCCGGGGTCGACCGGCAGGTAGGCGGCGCCGGACTTGAGGACCGCGAGCACGGCGGTGATCAGGTCGGCGGAGCGCGGCAGGGACAGCGCCACCCGCTGCTCGGGGCCGATGCCCCGGGCGACCAGCAGGCGGGCCAGCCGGTTGGCGCGGGAGTTCAGTTCGGCGTAGCTGAGCTCGCCCTCCTCGCAGACCAGGGCGACGGCGTCGGGCTGCTCGGCGGCCCGCTGCTCGAACAGCGCGGGCCAGGTGGTGTCGGGGCCGGGCCGGCCGGTGTCGTTCCAGGTGTCGAGCAGCCGGTGCCGCTCGTCCCCGGAGAGGACGGGGACGTCGCCGATCCGCCGGTCCGGGTCGGCGGCGACGGCCTCCAGCAGCACGGTCAGCCGGGTGGAGAGCGCCTCCACGGTGGCGCGGTCGAACAGGTCGGTGCTGAACTCCCAGTCGCCGCGCAGGGACCGGGTGCCGTCGGTGTGGCGCTTCTCGGCGACGGCCAGGGCCAGGTCGAACTTGGCGAAGCCGACCTCGACCGGTTCCACGGTGACCTCGAGGCCGGGCAGGGCGGGCTGCGCCTCGGGCGTGCTCTGGAACGCGAGCAGCACCTGGAACAGCGGGTTGCGGGCCGCCGAGCGCTGCGGGTTGACCGCCTCGACCAGCTTCTCGAACGGCAGGTCCTGGTGGGCGTAGGCGGCCAGGTCGGTGTCGCGGGTGCGGGCGACCAGTTCGCGGAAGGTCGGGTCGCCGGAGGTGTCGGTGCGCAGTACCAGGGTGTTGACGAAGAATCCGACCAGGTCGTCCAGGGCCTCGTCGGTGCGCCCGGCGATCGGGCTGCCGATCGGGATGTCGGTGCCCGCCCCCATCCGGGTGAGCAGGGCGGCGAACGCGGCGTGCAGGACCATGAACAGGCTGGCGTCGCAGGCCCTGGCGAGCCGGGTGAGCCGGGTGAGCAGCTCGGGCTCCAGGTGGAACGGCACGGTCCGGCCGCGGTGGGTGGCCACCGCCGGGCGGCTCCGGTCGGCGGGGAGTTCCAGGTGTTCGGGTGCGCCGGCCAGTGTCTTTGCCCAGTGGTCGAGTTGGCGGGCGCCGAGGCTGTCGGGGTCGTCGGGGTCGCCGAGGGTGCGCTGCTGCCAGAGCGCGTAGTCGGCGTACTGGACCGGGAGCGGCGGCCACTGCGGGGCGGTGCCGGCGCGCCGGGCGGCGTAGGCGGTGGCGAGGTCGCGGGTGAGGGGGGCCAGGGACCAGCCGTCGCCGGCCACGTGGTGCAGCAGCAGGAGCAGCACGTGCTGGTCGGCGGCGAGGGTGAACAGCGTGGCACGCAGCGGCAGTTCGGTGGTGATGTCGTAGGGGTGGCGGGCGGCGAGGGCGAGCCGTTCGGCGAGGTCCGCCTCGGAGGCGGTCTCGACGGCGAGCACCGGTTGGGCCTCCTCCGGCGGCAGGACGTGCTGGTACGGCTCGCCGTCGTGGCTCGGGTGGAGGGTGCGCAGGCTCTCGTGGCGCCGTACCAGGTCGGCGAGGGCGGCGCGCAGGGCCTGCTGGTCGGGTTCGCCGTGCAGGCGCAGGGCGAGCGGGATGGTGTAGGTGGAGTTCGGCCCCTCGAGGCGGTTGAGGAACCACAGCCGGCGCTGGGCGGAGGACAGCGGTACCCGTTCGGGCCGCGGGACGGGGGTCAGCGCGGGGCGGGTGTCCCTGGCCTCGTCGAGGACCTTGGCGAGGGCGGCGACGGTGGGGGCCTCGAACAGGTCGCGGACGGCGAGTTCGGCGCCGAGGACGGTCCGGATCCGGCTGGTCAGCCGGGTGGCGAGCAGCGAGTGCCCGCCGAGCTCGAAGAAGTCCTCGTGGATGCCGGCCTGCGGGATGCCGAGCACCTCGGCGAACAGGGTGGCGAGGATCTCCTCGCGGGGTGAGCGGGGCAGGCCGGCGGAGGCCGACGGGAGCCGGGTGGGGGCGGGCAGGGCGGCGCGGTCGAGTTTGCCGT
>NZ_JAIZ01000747.1:0-23078 GCF_000710465.2 Kitasatospora sp. MBT63
TTCCCGTTGGCGGAGCTGGAGCGCGCTCCCAGCCCGGCCGTCCGCGAGTTCCGGGCGGCCGGCGGCCCGGCGCTGCTGGTGCCCGCGCAGCACGCCGGCGCGGGGGCGAGCGCGCTGCAGGCCGTCCGGGTGCAGCGGGCGATCGGGGCGCGCTGCCCGTCGCTGGCGGTGGCCACCACGATGCACCACTTCTCCGTCGCCGGCCTCGCCGAGGCGGCCAAGTACGGCTCCGGCCTCGAGGGTGTGCTGCTGGAGTCCGTGGCCGGGGAGCGGCTGCTGCTGGCCTCCGCCTTCGCCGAGGGCAACTCCGGGCAGAACATCCTGCGCCCGCACATCACCGCGCAGCGCCGCGGCGGCCGGATCGTGCTGAACGGCCGCAAGATGCCGTGCAGCCTGGCCCGTTCGATGGATCTGCTGACCGCGTCGGTCCTGCTCGCGGACGAGGACGGGGTCGAGCGGCTCGCCATCGCGCTCGTCCCGGCCACCGCGCCCGGTCTCGAGGTGCGGCCGTTCTGGCGTACGCCGGTGCTGGCCGGTGCCGAGAGCGAGCAGGTGGTGCTGACCGACGTGGCGCTGGACCCGGAGCAGGTGGTGCTCACGGACGTCACCGCCGACGCCGTGCCCGACGCGCTGAACGTGGCCGGGTTCCTCTGGTTCGAGCTGCTGCTGACGGCCGGGTACCTGGGCGTGGCCAGCGGGCTGGTCGAGCGGGTGCTGGAGCGGCCCGGCGGCGGGCAGGACGACCCCACCGCGTACACGGTGGACGTCGGGGCCGCGATGCTCGCGGTGGAGGCCGTCGCGCGGGCGATGGAGAGCGAGCCGTGGACCGACACGCTGCTGGTCCAGGCGCTGCACGCCCGGTACGCGGCCCAGGACGCGATCGCCCGCACCACGGCGTGCTGCCTGGCGGCGCTGGGCGGCATGGCGTTCATCGGGTCGCCGGACGGCGCGTACCTCGCCGCGGCCGCCGGCGGCCTGACCTTCCACCCGCCGTCCCGCGCCCGGATGGCGGGGCCGCTGCGGGACTTCCTCGACGGCCGTCCGCTGCGCATCGGGTGACGCCGTCCGTACCGCGTGGTGGGCAGTCCGCCGCCGACGACCGTGAGCAGGTGACCGCAGTGCGGCGAGAAACCCCGTCAGTCCCGTCAGTCCCGGCCGCACCGGCCGCGCCGGCGGTCCCCCGCCCGGGGTACCGGGTCGAGGTGCTGTCCGGCGTCGAGGCGCTGCCCCCGGGGCTCTGGGAGCGGCTGGCGCCCGGCGACGACCCGATGTGGTCCCGGTCGCTGTTCACCGCGATGGAGCGCTCCCGGATCGGGCCGGACGCGTACGCCTACCTGGTCGTGCGCGAGGACTCCGGGGTGGCCGCGGTGCTGCCGCTGTGCCTGTTCCGGGAGTTGCGGCTGGACGACGTGGTGGGTCCGCGCGAGCGGCGGCTGCTCGCGCCGGTCCGGCGCCTGTTCCCGCGGCTGCTGCGGGTGCCGATGCTCTTCTGCGGGAACCTGCTCGGGCAGGGGCACGTACTGGTGGACGGCTCGCCGCCGCCCGAGGTCTGGCGGCTGCTGGTGGCGGGCGTCCTCGACCTGGCACGGCGCGAGCGGCTGGGCACGGTGGTGTTCAAGGACTTCACCGCGGCCGGGCTCGCGCCGCTGCGCGCCGCGCTGGACGGCGCCGGGTTCTTCTTCCTGCCGAGCCTGCCCGACACCGAACTCCCCCTGGGGCACGGTTCGTTCGAGGAGTACCTGGCCGTCCTGCCAGCCAGGCCGCGGCGCAACGCCCGCAGCAAGATCCGCAAATTCCGGGCCCATCCGGAGCTGCGGACGGAGGTCCGCGAGGACTTCGCCGACCTGCTGCCGGAGATGCTCGGGCTCTACCGGCAGGTGATGGACCGGGCGGACCAGACCCTGGAGGTGCTCGACTCCTCCTTCCTGGCCGCCGTGCACGCCGATCCCGGGTTGCGGCGGCTGCTGGTGGCCTGTTTCGACGGCGAGCGCCTGGTCGCCTTCCTGCTCTGCCTGTTCGCCGGGACCGGGGCGACCGGCGCCCGGATCGGCCTGGACTACCGGATCGCCCACCAGGCGCGGCTGTACCACAACGTGCACTACGCGGCGATCCGGCTGGCCATCGAGACCGGCTGCGACCGGATCCGCTTCGCCCAGACCGCCTACCGGCCGAAGGTCGAACTCGGCTGCGAACTGGTCGAGCAGTGGTACGCGATGACGCACACCCGCCGCCTCCCCCGCGCCGTCCTGCGGCGGCTGCTGCCCCCGGCCCTGGCCGCCGCGCGCACCGCCGCGCTCGGCCCCCATCTCCCGCCCGCGGGCGCCGACCCGTTCGGGCCCGACGAAGAAAGGTCTCCCCGTGCCACGAGTTGACGTCGAACTGCAGATCGCCGTCCCGCCCGACGCCGCCTGGGCGGCGGTGGTGGACGTGGAGAGCTACCCGCACTGCATGGACAGCGTCGAGTCGGTCGTCGTCACCGAGCAGCCGGACGGCCACCACCGCACCACCGCCTGGGCCGTCCGGCTGGAGGACTCGGTCCTGCGGTGGACCGAGGCCGACCGGCTCGACCCGAGCGCCCGTCGCTTCGACTTCCACCAGCTGACCGGCGACCTGGGCGAGTTCGTGGGCCACTGGGCGGTGGCGGCCGCGCCTGGCGGCGGCAGCACCGTCTCGCTGCACGTCGACTTCGACATCGGCATCCCCCTGCTCGCCGACATGCTCAACCCGGTCGCCTCACGGGCCCTCGAGGAGAACGCCGCGCAGATGCTCGCCGCCCTGGAACGGCGCCTGCTGGCGCAGCGCGCCCCCGAGCGGCCGCTCTCGGAGGCGCCCGGCCCCGGGCCGCAGTCGCCGGCCCTCCAGGAGGCCACGCCGTGACCGCCGACACCGTGACCGCCGTCGACACCGTGACCGCGGGCGACACCCTGGCCGCCACCGGACCGATCACCGGACCGGCCACCGGGTCCGCCGCCGCCCTGACCTTCGACCGGCTGCGCCGGCACCTGTCGCCGAAGCTCGCGCTGACCGGCGGTTTCGCCGGGCGCGGAGCCGTCGAGGCGGGCGCCGAGGGCTGCCGGGTCACGCTCTCCGACGGCCGGTCCGTGCTCGACTTCGGCTCGTACGCCGTCACCCTGCTCGGGCACCGCCACCCGGCGGTGGCGGCCGCCGTCCGCCGCCAGCTGGAGACCATGCCGACCTCGACCCGGAGCCTGGCCAACCCGGTCGCGGCCGAGGCGGCCGCCTGCCTGGCCGCGTACCTGGGCGGCACGCTGCCCAAGGTGTACTTCGGACTGAACGGCGCCGACGTCGTCGAGGTCGCGGTCAAGCTGGCCCGGCTCGCCACCGGCCGCAGCCGCGTGGTGGCGGTCGAGGGCGGCTTCCACGGCAAGTCGGCCGGCGCGCTCGCGCTGACCCACCACCCGCTGTACCGGCGCGGCCTGCTGGGCTGCACGGTGGACGTGGTGCACGTCGACCCGGCCGATCCCGGCGCCGTGCTCCACGAGGTGCGCGCCGCGGAGGTGGCCGCCGTCGTCCTGGAACCGGTGCAGGGCGAGAACGGCGCCGTCCCGCTGCCTGCCGAGGTGCTGCGGCGCTGGTGCGCGGACGCCGAACAGGCCGGCGCCATGGTGATCGCGGACGAGATCCAGTGCGGGCTGCGCCGCTGCGGCGAGCGCTCGGTCGCCCTCGCCGCGGGGCTGCCGGTGGACGCCGTGCTGCTCGGCAAGCCGCTGGGCGGCGGAGTGGTCCCGCTGTCCGCGCTGGTCTGCTCCGAGCGGCTGTACGCGCCGCTGGCGGCGGATCCGTTCCTGCACTCCGCCACCTTCGGCGGGCACCCGCTCAGCTGCGCGGCGCTGCCCGCCGCCCTCGACGCGATCGAGGAGCTGGCTCCGCACGGGCACCGGCTGTCGCTGCTGCTGGACACCGCCCTGGAACGGCTGCGCGCGGACAATCCTCGGGTGGTGCGAGCCGTCCGCGGCGCGGGTCTGCTCCGCGGGATCGACCTGGCCTCCGCGCAGGCGGCGGGCACGGTGCTGGCCGAACTCGCCGGCGCCGGCCTGCTGGTCTCGCCCTGTCTGAGCCGGCCCACCACCATCCGGCTGCTGCCACCGCTGGTCAGCACGGCGGGCGACCTCGCGGAGGCGGTCCGCATCCTCGACGCGGCGTTGGCGGCGGCCGGCCGCTGACCCGCGGCGCCGGACCGATCGGGCCCGGCACCACGGGACCCTCCCCCTGAGCCCACCACCGGCACCGGCACCGCCACCGGCACGGAAGGAACGACGGACATGCCCACTCGCGAAGAACTGTCACTGCTGGTCAGGACGGTCATCTCGGACGTGCTCGGCACCGAGGCCGAGGAGGTCCGCGAACAGACCAGCCTGGAGGTCGACTACGGCATCGACAGCCTGGAACTGATGGAGGTCGGCGCCCGGTTGGAACGCTCCCTCCGGCTGCGGATCGAGGTCGAGGACCTCACCGCCGCGCAGACCGTCGGCCAGGCCATCGACCTGCTCCAGGCACGTACGGCGGGCCGCTCATGACCCGCCGGCACCCCTCCGGCGGCCACCGGGTGGCCGTCACCGGCATCGGCCTGAAGTCGCCGGCCGGCAACGACCTGGAGGCGGCCTACACCGCGGTGCTGAAGGGCGGGTCCACCGCCGCGACCGTCCCCCGCCTGATCGAGGCCGACCTGCCGGTCCACTTCGCCTGCCTGGTACCGGAGTTCGATCTCGACGCCTACCTCACCCGCCGCGAGTCGCGCCAGATCGACCGGACCACCCGGCTCCTGCTGTGCGCCGCCACCGACGCCGTCGAGGACGCCGTACTGCCGGCCGGCCTCACGCCGGAGCGGGTCGGGGTCCAGATCGGTACCGGGATCGGCGGTCTGCCCAGCATGGAGGAGGTCACCCTCAGCCACGCCGCCCGCCCCAGGGACATGCCGGTCCACACCGTGCCCAGGACGATGGCCAACTCGCCCGCCACCCGGCTGGCCATGCGCTACGGGTTCCGGGGGCCGTGCACCACGTACGCCAGCGCCTGCGCCAGCGGCACCACCGCCGTCGGCGAGGCCGCCCGCAAGATCCGGTACGGCGACCTCGACGCGGCGCTCGCCGGCGGCACCGACTCGGCGGTCACCACCGTGGTGATGGGCGCCTTCGCCCGGATGCGGGCCATGTCCGTGCGCAACGCCGACCCGGAACGGGCCAGCCGCCCCTTCGACACCGACCGGGACGGCTTCGTGATGGCCGAGGGCGCGGCCGTCCTGGTCCTCGAACGGTGGGACCTGGCACTCGCGCGCGGCGCCCGGATCTACGGCGAGGTCGCCGGGTTCGCCGACAACTGCGACGCCTCCCACATCGTCGCCCCGACCGAGGACGGCGCGACCGCGGGCCGCTGCATGCGGCAGGCCCTCGCCGACGCCGGCCTGTCCACCGCCGACATCGGCCACATCAACGCCCACGGCACCTCCACCGTGCTGAACGACCGGGCCGAGGCCCGCGCTATCGAACGGTGCTTCCACGGCCAGTCGCCGCCGGTGACCGCCGTCAAGGGCGTCACCGGGCACCTGATCGGCGGCTCCGGCGCGCTGGAGGCGGCGCTCGCCCTGCTGTGCGCCGCCCGCGGCAGCGTCCCGCCGATCGCCAACCTGCGGGCCAGCCCGGAGGCCGACCTGGTGGACCTGGTGGTCGGGGCGCCGCGCAGCATCGCCCGCGCGGCGGTCCTCTCCAACTCCTTCGGTTTCGGCGGCCAGAACGCCTGCCTGGTCCTCGTGCCGGAGGACGGCGGCGGCCCGCAGTCCCCCGGCGCCGCACCGCATCCCCGTACGCCCCAGCAGAGATGACACCCATGCGAATCCTTCTCACCGGAGCCACCGGAGTGGTCGGCACCGAGGTCGTGCACCGGCTCGGCCCGCACTGCGCGTCCCCCGGCCTCACCCTCACCCGGGTCGCCCGGCGGGCCGCGGACGACACCCTGCTCCGCTGGCGGATCGGCGCCGAGCCGCCGCCCGCCGACCTCGCCGGGCACTGGGACGTCATCGTGCACTCGGCCGCCACCACCCGGTGGACGCTCGGCCGCGAGGAGGCGGTGCGGGCCAACATCGACCCGCTGCGGGCGGTGCTGGCCCTCGCCGACCGCGGCACCCACCTGGTCCACCTCTCCACCGCGTACGTCGGCGGGGTCCGCAACCCCGAGGACCTCCGGGGCGCGGAGTTCGAGGGCTACCGCAACGGCTACGAGTGGTCCAAGGCCAGGTGCGAGGAGGTCGTCCGCGCCGAGCACCCCGGACCGCTGACGGTGGTGCGCCCGCCGCTGATCGTCGGACGCCGCGGCTCCGGCGAGATCTCCCGCTTCTCCGGCCCGTACACGATGCTCCAGGCCCTGGTGTCCGGGCTGGCGGCCGTGGTGGTCGGCGACCCGGGCGGCTACGCCGAGATCAGCCCCGTCGACGAGGTCGCCGAAGCGGTCGCCGCGGCCGTCCTCGCCGAGCCGCCCGGCACCCCGCGCACCGAGGTGATCGCCGCCGGCCCCGGCAGCCTGACGCTGGACACCCTGCTCGACACCATCTGCCGCACCCTCAACGACGTCCGCCGGGCCGCCGGCGTGCCGCCGATCGAGCGGCCGCGCATCGTCCCGGGCGACAGCTGGGACCGCTTCTTCCTGCCGCTCGCGGACCGGTACCTCTCACCGGTGCAGAGCCAGGCGGTCAAACTGCTCGCCATGTTCCAGAGCTACACCAGCATGGGCCGGCCCTTCACCCCCACCCGGACGGTCACCGACCCCGCCGCCGTCATGGCGGCCGCCGTCCGCCACTGGGCCACCACCCGGCCCCGCCTGGCCCTCGCCACACCCCAGCCGTGGACATTGATCGACGACAGCGCCGACAGCGCCCAGCCGGTCGGGGTGTGACGGCGGGCCGACCGTCAGGACCCCCCTCTTGGTCGAACATACGTGCGATACGCTGCCCACAGCTCGGCAGGAGGCAGCCGTGCGCACGACAGCAAGGGGGCCCACGCATGCCGGACAGTGACCTGAAGCAGCAACTCGCCGCACGCTTCGTCGAGGTCAACGGCGTCCATCCGATGACGGAGGCCGACGACGCCTACGTCAGCGGGCAGTTCATCGCCCTGGAGGAGCTGTGCGCAGCCCCGGGGCACTCCGCCGACGCGACCCGCCGGCTAATGCTGGCGGGCCTGCTGCCGCTGCCGGGGTACCTGCGTTCGGACGGCGCGGAGATGGTGCCGTCGGACCTGTTCGCACTCGCCGAGGAGGCGGGCGGGACGGACCGGCTGGAGGCCTGGTTCGTCGGCCACTGGGCGGATCAGGAGGCCGGGCGGGAGGAGTGGTCGGCCTACCTGAGCGGGCAGTACGTGTGCCTGCACTCGGTGACGCCCGCGACCATCCGGCGCAAGGGCGCGCTGACGGCCGCGATCAGCGCAGCACCCGACGAGTCCGACGCGGGGTCCGCGCCGTGGTCGTCGCGGCTGCACGCGCTGATCGACGAACTGGACGCGCTGGAGCCGGCGTTCACCGCCTACGACCGTCTGCGCTTCGGCGGCCCGACCTCCCGCGACATCTGCATCGACGGGATGCGGGAGCGCTTCCCGCGCCCGGCGCAGCACCGGTAGTCCAGCAGCCGGGGGCGGGCGGCCGCGACCGCCGCCGCCCGCCCCTGCTGGCTGCTGCTGATCACGCTTCGGCGGCCCTCAGCCGTTCGAGGCCGTCCAGCAGCAGGTCCAGGGCGAATTCGAACTCCACCTGGTCGTCGCAGGCGCCCACGGTCGAGGCCGCGTCATGTCCGGCCGCCGCCCCGGCGATCTCCGCGATGTGCGGGTAGGCGCGTGCCAGTTGCCGGACGAACGCGGGATCGGGGGCCGCGCCGGTGTCGTCGAACAGCTCCTGGCTGAAGCCGAGCAGCCGGCTGCCCATCGCGTGCATCGCGTGGTGCGTGAGGGCGACGGAGAAGCCTCCCGCCCTGAACATGCCGGCCATCGAGTCGAGGTAGCCGAGCAGCGCCGGGGGCGGAGCGGTACGCGACTCGATCACGCGGGCCGCCCAGGGGTGCCGGCGCAGCGCCCGGCGAGCGCCGAGAATGCGCGCCCGCATCGCGCTCTTCCATTCGCCCGCACCCGGCGGCCCGATCTCGGCGACGACGAGATCCACCATGCCGTCGAGGAGTTCGTCCTTGTTGGCGACGTGCTTGTAGAGCGCCATCGGCACCACGCCCAGTTCCTGGGCGAGTTTGCGCATGCTCAGCACGTCCGTTCCGGCGGCGTCGGCGAGCGACACCGCTGCTTCCAGGACCCGTTGCCGGCTCAGTGGGGTCCGGCGCTCCCCGTCCGTTGGCTGGTTCACCTTGACGAGTGTACGGAGTACACCTATGGTGTGCCAAGGTGTACGCCGTACACCTTGGCGGACAAGGGGAGGGCCCGGATGAACACGGACCGACAGACGGACAGACGGACGGACCGGCGCAACAGCGTGGCCGCGGGAGTGCTGTTCCTGATCACCGAAGTGACCGCGATGGCCGGGCTGGCGCTGTACCGGCCCCTGCTCAGCGGCTCGGACTACGTCCTCGGCGCGGGCGCCGACGGCCGGGTGCTGCTCGGCGCCCTGTGCGAAGTGGCGCTGGCGCTCGCGGTGGTGGGCACCGGGGTGATGCTCTTCCCCATCCTGCGCCGGCAGCACGAGGGGATCGCCCTCGGCTACGTCTGCGTCCGGCTGCTGGAGGCGGTCGTGATCGTCCTCGGACTGGTCAGCCTGCTAGCGGTGGTGACGCTGCGCCGGGACGCGGCGGCGCACGGCACCGACGCCCAGCCCTTGGCGGCGGCGGCCCGCGCCCTCGTCGCGGTCCACGACTGGACCTTCTTGCTCGGCCCCAACCTGGTCCTCGGCGTCAACACCCTCCTGCTGGCCGCACTCCTCCACCGCTCCCGGGTCATACCGCGGGCGATCACCGTCCTGGGACTGATCGGCGGACCGCTGATCTGCGCCTCGGCGGTGGCCGTCCTGTTCGGCCTCTACGGTCAGCTCTCCGGCCCGGGTACGGCCGCGGCCCTGCCGGTCTTCGCCTGGGAGGTGTCCCTCGCCCTCTGGCTCATCATCCGCGGCTTCCGCACCCCCGCCACCGCCCCGACGACCGCCCCCCGGCAGCTGGCCGACGCACCGGCACTCCGCTGACCGCGCGAACGCGAGCGCCCGGCCGACCGAAGCCCACCCCGGGCATCGGCGGCCGGCGGCGCCGTTGCGCAGCACCGCAGCAACGACCGGCGGGCTCTCGTACCGCTCCGGCCACTCCGGCGTTTCGAGCAGAGCGGCCGGTCACCCGGTCGCCCGGTCGGCCAACGAGGTTGCCGCGAGACGAGACCGCCCCGGCGGTGGAGGCCGTGTCAGCAGCCCCTTGTTGCATGGCCTCGCGACCGTCCATGAGGTGATCAAGCAGCTGCGAGCCAGAAACCGTACGCGCCCACCAGGCGATGGCCATGCTGGACGCCACCCTGCGCCGACACACCCTGCCGCCCGGATCCGGCGGGGAGAGCAGGTGGCCACGGACTCCTGCCGTGTTCCTGGCCTGCGAGCCGCCACACCCGCCGGGCGACCGGCCTTTGCGCGGGCCGATCAGCGAGCAGCCCGGAAGGTCGGCACTGCGTCACAGCTCAGTGCCCCGTTGCTTCCCCCGCCCGCCCACGCTCCTTCAGCTGGCCCAGCGAATCCACGTACTTGAGCATCAGGCGTGCGAACTCCAGCCGGTCACGTTCGACCCAGTCGGCGGTGATGTACTCGAACGCGGCGCGCTGGTGACGGCGGAAGCGGGCCATCAACTCGGCACCCTCGGGACTGAGGTGGAGGACGGTACGGCGGCCGTCCTGCTGGGAGGCGGCTCGGAGCAGGTAGCCGGCCTTGATGTTGTCGGTGACCATCCGGCTCGCGACCGAGGGGTCGACGCCGAGGAGCTCGGCCACGGCGCCGACGGTGATCTCCTTCTCGGAGTCGCGGGTGTGCTCCGCGACGAGACCGAGTACCAGGGTGCGACTCAGGTCTTTGGCCGAGATCGGGTTCTCGACCTCCAGCAGTGAGGTGCGGCGCAGCTTTCCGAACGCCGGGCCCACCGCGTTCAGCAGTTCCTCGGCCGTCAGCTCCTCGGCCAACCGCGGTTCGTGCGGCGCGTCGTTCGTCGTCATGCATCCATCGTAGTATCCGTGACCCCGAGAAGGCATGTGTTGACATGAAACTATGTGCATGCAAGCATGCATGTGTCTATTGCAACATTGCGTACCAGCATCATGACTCTCGGGGGTTTCCATGACCGTTCTCATCACCGGCGCCCGCGGCAAGGTCGGCCAGGCCGTCACGAGCCGCCTGCACACCGCCGGCCTGCCCGTCCGCGCCGCCAGCGCCAACCCGACCGAACTGACCGTCCCCACCGGCGTCGAGGTCGCCGAGCTGGTCCTCGACCTGCCGGAAACCTTCCCGGCCGCGCTCGATGGCGTACGCCAGGTCTTCCTCTACCCACAGCCCGAGGGCATCGACGCCTTCATCGAGACCGCCCGGGCCGCCGGCGTCGAGCACATCGTCCTGCTCTCCTCCTCCTCGGTCCTGGCGCCCGACGCCGAGACCAACCCGCTCGCCACTCACAACCTGCGCGTCGAGCGCGCCCTCACCGCCTCCGGCCTGCCCTGCACCCTCCTGCGTGCGGACGCCTTCGCCAGCAATGCCCTCGGCTGGTCCCACCTCATCCGCCAGAGCCTGCCGGTCCAACTCGCCTACCCCGACGCGCACCTCGCGCCCATCCACCCGGCGGACATCGCCGACATCGCAGCCGAGGCGCTGACCGGCACCGCCCTCAGCGGGCGCGCCGTCACCCTCACCGGCGGCCAGTCCCTCACCTTCCGCGAACAGCTCGCCATGCTGTCCGGTGTCCTGGACCGCGACATCACCATCGAGACGATCACCCACGCCGAGGCCGAGCAGCAGATGCGCCGCTTCATGCCCGCTTCCATGGCAGGCTCGCTCCTCACCCTGTGGGCCGCCGCATGCGCCGGCCCAGCGCCGATCGCCGACACCACCCGCACCCTGCTCGGCAGGCCCGAGCGCAGCTTCCACCAGTGGGCGACCGAGAACGCCACCGCATTCACCGCCCACTGACCCAGTCGACTCAGCATCTGAAGAAGCATCACCACGAAGCCCATCGGCTGCTGGCACAACCACATCGGCAAGGCCCGCACTTCACCGTCGGCGGCCTCCCTGATGTCCCGTGGTCGCCGGCCCCCGCCCCTGCCGGACGGGCTCCGCCGGTCCTGATGGCCCCCGGCGCGGCAACCACGAGAAGCACCCGGCGGTGTCCGGCCACGGACGGGCTCCGCCGGTCCTGATGGCCCACAGCGCGGCAACCAGGAGAAGCACCCGGCGATGTCCGGCCGCGGACGGGCCTACGACGAGGCCGAGCTCGCCGAACTGCCGGCCCCGGGCGGCGGGCGAGCCGGAGGGCCCGCCGTCGTACGCCTGGCCCTGCGGCTCGCCGCGCCCGAGTACCTGGCCCTCGCCTCGCAGGGCTGAGGTCACGTCAGGGGGCTTCTGTAGGTGCCTCATCGGTCCCACGGGCGGTGCTGTCACTGCCGCGGAATTGTCCTGTCCCGGGCGGCGGCCGCCGGGTAGAGTGCGTCGCCGTGTCCCGTACCGTGCACCACGTCACTTACTCGGCCGCCACGAAGCGGCTCCCGGAAGGGCGTCCCCCCGCCGGGCCGGTCACCTCCTGGTGGCGCGTGATCACCGCGCGGGACCTGCGCTACCCCGCCGCGGCCGCGGACGCCGCCGGGACGGCCGGGAGCCGCCGGATCCCCGCCGAGGTACGCCGCCACGTCGTCGTGCGCGAGCTCGTCCACGCGGACACGCACGATTCGACCGCCACCGACCGGCGGATCCACGAACGGCACGCCCGGGCCGCCGAGCGCGCCGCCCTGCACCGGGCCCTCGACGCGGCGGCCGCCGCGCCGTACGACGACAGTGACGACACCGTGGTGCCGCCGACCCGGCACCGGCACCGGGTCCGCTGGGAGGCGTAGATCCCTCGCCCGGTGCCCCTGGCGCGACGTTAACGGTTGCTAACATGACCCTGCGCCCCGCCCGGGAGCGCCGTGCTCCGAGGCAGCGAAGACGAGGAAGCCATGGCCGCCGAGCTTGAGGTCACCTACCAGGGGACCGTGTACCCGTGGCACTGCGACCACATGGGACACATGAACGTCATGTGGTACGTCGGCAAGTTCGACGAGGCGACCTGGCACCTCCTCGCGGGCCTCGGCATCACGCCCAGCTACCTGCGCGACCGCAACCGCGGCATGGTCGCGGTCGACCAGCGGATCTCGTACCGGCAGGAGGTGCGGGCGGGCGACCTCGTCGTGGTCCGCTCGGCGGTTCTCGAGGTGCGCAGCAAGGTGATCCGTTTCGTCCACCGGATGGAGAACGCGGAGACCGGCGAGGTCGCGGCCGTCACGGTGCTGACCGGGGTGCATCTCGACCGGGAGACCCGGCGGTCCTGCGATCTGCCCCAGGAGCAGCTGGCCCGCGCGCGCAAGGCGCTGACCGACTACGACCCGGGCATCTGACCGCGGGGCCACCCTGCCGTCGGCCGCTCAGGGGGCGGCGCGGACCCGTCGCTCGCCCGTTCGGGGGATCCGGATTGCTTCGCACCTCTTTGGTGAGTGAATCGGTGGCCGATCCGGCGGAGGATTCGGGACCAGGGGCGCACGCTCCCGCGCCGCCGCCCGGGTGAAAGAAGGCACCGCATGCACCGGTTCCACCGGAACGAGGCCGGTCGGACCGAGGCCGGCCGGAGCGGGAATCCGGCCTGGACCCCGGCGTCGCCGCTCTCCGCGGAGCAGTTGCGGCGGCTCGCGGCGCACGGGTCGGAACACCACGCCGCCGCGGACGAGGTGCTCTTCGCGGCGGGCGACGCGGCCTACGACTTCTTCGTCGTCCTCGAAGGCGCGGCGGACGTCGTGGAGCGGTTCGGCGAGCCGGACGAGCGCCTGATCGCGTCGTACGGGCCGGCTGAGTTCCTGGGCGAGCTCGACATGCTGACGGGCGAACGGGCGCGGTTCACCGGTGTGACGAGCGGCCCCGGCCGGGTGCTCCGGGTCCCGCTGGACCGGATCCGCACGCTGGTGTCCCAGGACGCCGACCTCAGTGAGCACATCCTGCGGACGTTCCTCGCGCGCCGGGCGAACCTGGTGCGCAAGGGCGCCGGGCTGACACTGATCGGCTCACGGTACGACAAGCGGTGCCGGGCGCTCATGCTGGCGTTCTCGGCCAACCGGATGGGCGTGACCTGGATCGATCTGGAGGCGCAGCCCGACGCCGAGGCGCTGTTGCGGGAGCTGCGGGTGCCCGTGGCGGACCTTCCGATCGTGCTGGTGCCCGGCCGGCCGCTGCTGCGCAATCCGCTGCCGGCCGATGTCGCCGCCGAGTTCGGGGAGCCGCCGGCCGGCGCGGGTGACGACGGCGGCCGGGACTCCTGTGACCTGCTGGTGGTCGGCGGCGGCCCGGGCGGACTGGCGGCGGCGGTGTACGGGGCGTCGGAGGGGCTGCGGACCGTGCTCCTCGATGCGGCCGCGTTCGGCGGACAGGCCGGCACGTCGTCGAGGATCGAGAACTACCTCGGGTTCCCGGCCGGGCTTTCCGGCGCCGAGCTGGCCGCCCGCGGGGTGATCCAGGCGGCGAAGTTCGGGGTCGGTCTGCACCGCAACGCCCGCGCCACCGCTTTCGCGAGCGACCGGGGCCTGCACACCGTCACCTGCGAGGACGGACGGTCGTTCAGCGCGCGTGACGTCATCGTCGCCACCGGGGCCCGCTACCGGCGGCTTACCGTCCCCGGCGTCGAGGCATGGGAGGGCAACGGAGTCCACTACGCGGCCACGGTCGCCGAGGCCGCGAACGCGGCCGGGCGGCCGGTCGCGGTGATCGGCGGCGCGAACTCGGCGGGCCAGGCGGCCGTGTTCCTGGCCCGGACCTCCGATCCGGTGCACCTGCTCGTCCGCGGCGAGGACCTCGAGCACTCCATGTCGCGGTACCTGATCGACGCCATCGCCTCGAACCCGAGGATCCGGGTACAGCTGCGCACGGAAGCCGTCGGCCTCACGGCGGACTCCTCGATCACCGGCCTGGAGGTCGTCGACCGTGCCACGGGCCGGCGCTCCGCGCTGGCGGTCGCCGCGGTCTTCGTGTTCATCGGGGCGACCCCTTGCACGGACTGGCTGGACGGCCAACTGTCCACAGATGAAAAGGGTTTCGTCCTGGCCGGGCACGACCTGGACACCGGCCTGACGGACCGTCGCGCACCGCTGCCGTTCGAGACGAGCGTCCCCGGTGTGTTCTGCGTCGGCGACGTGCGGAGCGGAAGCGTCAAGCGCGTCGCGACGGCAGTCGGTGAGGGCTCCGCGGCGGTCCGGCTGGTCTTCGACCGACGCCGGGCCGACGGGACGGGACTCCTGTGCCCGTAGCCGTTCGCCCGGCGCTGTACGGCGCTGTACGGCGGCAGCGGTCCGATCCGGCGCTCTCCTGGCGCTCAGTACCCGGCGAGCCAGCCGACCTTGCGGAGAGTCGGGACCAGCCGGGTGAGGACGTACGCGAGGACGGGGGTGTAGGTGTCGTCGACGTCGAAGTGAATCTCGTGCTCACCCCGACCGGGCTCCCCGGAGAGGGGATCGAGCGGGGAAGCGAGGCGGACACCCGCGGCACCGAGAAGCTGCGCGAACCAGGCCGCGTTGCAGGCGGTGACGAGCTCCTGAACGGTGAGGGACCGTCGTCGGCGCGGCCGATCCCGGCCGTCCTCCGGGACGGCGAGGTAGGCCAGGATCCGACGCCGGTCGGCGTTCACCGGATGGATGCCGGCCCGCTCGCGATTGAACAGCTGGGTGAGACGGGCCGGCATCTCCGGGAGCGTCTCGGTGCGGTGCAGGACGACATCGCGCTCCCCGTTGGTCCATGCCGTGTCGCGGATGACGAGCGAGGGCCGACCGGGTATCTCCAGATCCCAGCACGTCACCGAGCCCGCGCTCGTCTCACCACTGCAAGTTCGACCTTCGACGAAGAGTTGATCTGGGTGTTCCGCGAGCGTGAAGACCATGGGCAGACGGCCATCTCCGGGTTGCTGGTCGCTGATCGCTGTGAGGTGGTTGATCGTACTGCGCAGGCCCGAACCACCAACCCCGCTCCCGGAACACGGTCGGAAGAGGTCAGGATCGAGATCAGAACCGACGCTTCGAGCGCCATAACGCTCTTGCTTCGCTCGCCTGCAGCCTGACCTGCGGACGGGAGCACCGCGCAGACGGCAGCCGTCCTCTGTGACCTACCGGGCCAGGAACCTCACGATCGCGCGTCTCAGCGCGGGCGGCACATCGGCCAACTTCGAGACGATCAGGCAGACCTCCCACCGGAGTTCGGGGAACTCGTCCCAGATCCCCGTGGATACGAGCGGCGGCCCCGGGGCGGGCTCAGGGGTGGACGGCGCGGACGTGGGCGGCGGAGAGGTGGAGTTCGTACGGCAGGCAGCAGTCGGAGGAGAGGGTCGCGACGAGGGTTCCGCAGGCGCACAGCTGGTTCATGCCGCCGTCCGGGGTCGCGCCCGCAGCAGGCGGCCGAGGCGTGCCTCAGTTCCAGGCCGCGGGCGTCGTCCGGGTTGATGACGATGTTGCCTCGCGGGCCCTGCGACACCAGCGGCTCGCCGTCGGCGTTCCAGCGGCCGCCGTGGCGTGGCATCACCGGCCCGGGTACCTCGGCGACCACCAGGGGCGCGCCGTACGGCTCCGTCTCGATCGCGTAGTGGCCGGACGGCACGGTCGAGGGCGAGGGGCCTGGTTCGTCGGCCTCCCACCAGGCGTAGTACGGCGCCTCGGGGACCGCCGGCATCCGTAGGAGCGGCCGCGTCAGCGGGGCGCCGCAGGTGGCGCAGCCGAACGCCAGCGGTCCGTCGGCCTGCCCGTGTTCCGGACCGCCGCCGTGCCCCCGCTCCCGCCGTTCGTCCATCCGGCGACAGTACGCGGCGCAGTCCCCCACCGCGCTGCCGCCCCCGCCCGGGACCGGGCCGGCGGCGGGATCTACCGGGCGAGGCCCGCCTCGCGGTCCGCGGCCGCGATCTGGTCGTGGAAGCGCCGGTGGACCCAGTGGCGCTCGCCGAGGATCTGCAGCTGCCCCCATCGGCCGGTGACCGGGCCGAGCCGGGTGTGGCGCGGCATCGTGCCCGCGAGCCGCCGCGGGCTCGCGCCGCCGGACAGCTTGCTGCTCTCCAGTACGTAGATGGCGTCCCGGGTGACCGCCACACAGCGGTAGGTGTTCCGGAAGATCGTCAGGCCGGTGAGGTAGGTGACGACGAAGAACCAGAAGTTCGGCGCGCTCTGGCAGATGAACGCCTGCCGGATCTCGCTTCCTGCGGGCAGGAACGGTGCCGAGCGCCGCACCAGGTCCGGCCGCGGTTGTGCGTCGCGCCGCCCGCTCTCCCCCGTGGTCATACCGTCGTACGTTCCCAGCCGCACAGCTCCGTACGCGCCAGACCGTCACGGGGCGACGGCAACCTGGCGGCCGCCCGGCGGCGGGGCGGGCGGGGCCCGCCCCGGCCGGTGCCGCGTCCTACAGGGACTTCGCGGCGTCGCGGATCACGTCGAGGACGAAGTCCGGGTGGGACAGCATCGGGACGTGGCTGCTGTCGACGTCGTAGGTCTTCGCGCCCATCCGCTCGGCCGCGAAACGCTCGAGATCGGGGTTCACCGTGCGGTCGTTGTTGGCGACGATGTACCAGCTGGGCTTCGTGCGCCAGGCGGTACCCGGGACCTGCTGGTCGAACAGGTCCGCGACCGGCACCGCGCCCGTCGCCAGCACCAGCTTCTGCTCGGCCTCCGGGAGGTCCCCGCAGAAGTCCGGGACACCCGAGGCCTTCAGCCACAACCGCCCGTCCGCGACCTCGAGGTGCTGGAAGACCGGGGTGGGGGCGAACTGCGCCTGGTGCTGCTGCGAGGTCTCGTCCTCGTCCGGGCCGAGCGCCGCGATGTACACCAGCGCGCCGACCCGGTCGTGGGTGCCCGCCTTGGTGATCAGCGTTCCGCCGTACGAGTGGCCGACGAGCACGATCGGCCCGGGGACGTGGTTGAGCGTGAAGTTCACGCACGCGACGTCGCTCTCCAGGGAGTTGAGGCCGTGCTGCGAGGCGAAGACCTCGTGCCCCTCGGCCTGGAGCGTCGGGATGAGCTTGCCGAAGCACGACCCGTCGGCCCAGAGTCCGTGAGCGAATACGATGCCGGGCTTGCCCGCCATGATGGTTCCTCCTCCGTGAAGACCTGCACGTTGCGCAGCGTCTGATCTCCCCCCGGAGGCCGGGATCGGCCCGACGCCGATCGTCCCCCAGCTCGCGCCCTGCGGGCCGACGGCGCGCCCCAAGGCCGGGAGATACCCGCACCCGTTCGGCGGCGCCGAGATGCGGGACCGGGCGGAGGGTGGCGGGGTTCGCGGTGACGCGTCGCCAGGTTCTTGGCGGTCTGAGGGGGCGTCGGTGGTGACAAGGAGGTCCACGGCCTCACGCCGACCGGTCACGGCGGGCTGAGCTCCCTCGGGAATGTGATCGCGGCGCCTCGGGCCGCGGCGCTTGCGTGGCCCGCTACCTGCTCGGCTGGCATCGCGTCCGGCAGCGGTGGCAGGCCCCGGCCGGACTGCATGGGCGGAGAGGGCAGGATTCGAACCTGCGCGGGCCCCGGAGGACCCTGCTCGGCCGTTGCCGGCCAGGCACCCGATGAACCGCTCCGGGCACCTCTCCCAGTCCCGGGAGCCCCTTTCCTCGAAGCTCCCTGACGTGTCTTCAGCCTCCACCACCCGCCTGACCGCACGCTGACCCCCCACTGATCCGCACTGGCCCCCCGCCCGAACGGACGCCCTACCTCACGGCACACTGGGCGGATGACCTCCTCCTCGCTGCCCCTCCCCACCCCGCCGGAGACCGCCACCAGTCTCGCGGACGCGCTGCGCCGCGCGGCCGCCCGGCTGGGCCTCGACCTGCCCGCGCCGGAGGAGAACGGGGAGCGCAGGGCGGAGTACGGCGCCACCGGGGACCGCCGCGTGATCGTGCGCGACCTCCGGGACGTGCGCGGCTACTGGGTGCACTGTCGTCTGCGGGACGCCTGGCTCGCCTCCGGAGCCGCTCCGGACCTGGACGCCGTGGTCAGGTGCGCAGCCGCCTGGTCGAGCGGGGCCGGCCTCGAGGCGACCCGGGCAGCTGCCCCGTTCATCGGGTTCGGGGAGTGGGCCCTCGCCCACGAGCGCGAGCCGCTCGACCCGGTCGAGCTGGCGTGGTGGCACCTGATCGACTCGGTCCGCCGGTCCCCGTTCG
The DNA here is from genome assembly GCF_000710465.2 of Kitasatospora sp. MBT63. Classification (GTDB taxonomy): domain Bacteria; phylum Actinomycetota; class Actinomycetes; order Streptomycetales; family Streptomycetaceae; genus Kitasatospora. Next base: position 18,365 of record NZ_JAIZ01000747.1, read on the forward strand.
CGTGGGACCGCGGCCCGCACGCCCTCGGTCGCCTCGCGCTCCTGGAGGCGGCGCGCGCCCGGCCGGAACTCCGTCGGCTCAGGCCGGTCACCAGCCACTACATCCTCTGGTTCTCCTCCAGCACCGAGCTCCCGTACGTCCGGGTCGGGTACTCGATCGAGCCGCTCCGCGACGGGCGGTACCTCGTACGGGACCGGGGCGAGGCCGTCGCCCACACCGGCACTCCCGAGGAAGCGGTCGCTCTCGCGGTGGCTTCGCTCCCCCAGGGCACCGGCCCGGCCCGCTGACCCTCCCCCACAGCGCGTCACGCCGAACGCCGGGGCGCGGCAAGCCGAGTGCCGGAGTGCGGCGAAACGGGGCGGAGTGTCGGTGTCCCCGCCTAGCGTGGGGTGCTCGGGTGGGAAGTCGGGGCTGAGGGGTGGGGATGGGCAACCACATCAGTGGCGGGGTGTTCTTCGGGACGGTGATCCAGGGGCAGCGGATCCAGCTCACGCTGCCGCGGGAAATCACGCCCGCGCTGAGCGGGCTGCCGGACCGGACCCCGTCGTTCGCCGGGCGTGAGGAAGAACTGTCGCGGATCGTCGGGGAGTTGGAAGACCACCCGGTGGTGACGATCGTCGGTATGCCCGGGGTCGGGAAGACCGAGCTGGCGGTCCAGGCCGCCTGGCGGGCGTGGAAGGACGAGGGCCGGTTCCCCGGCGGCGTGCTGATCATCGATCTGCAGGGCTACAACGACCGGCTGCGGCTCCCGGTCGAGCGGGCACTCACCCAGCTGCTGGGCGCGCTCGGCGTGCCGGACGACGAACACCTGCCGAAGGACGCGCAGGGACTGACCAGGCTCTACCGCTCGGTGCTGGCCGCGTACGCCGAGCAGGAGCGCCGGCTGCTCGTCGTGGTGGACAACACCTCGGGCGAGGAGCAGGCCAGGCCGCTGCTGCCGACCGGCGGGTACCACGCCGCGCTGGTGACCTCGCGGCACAGCCTGGTGCTCGGCGAGGCCCGGACGGTGCTGCGCCCGCTGCCGGCGGATGCGGCCGTCGAGCTGGTGCGGCGGGTGCTGGGCGAGGCCGACGGGCGGGTCGGCGGGGACCGCGTCTCGGCCGAGCGGATCGCCGATCTGTGCGGCCACCTGCCGCTCGCGCTGTGGATCTCGGCGGCCCTGCTGGCCGACCTCCCCGTGATGCCGCTGGCCGCGTTCGCCGCCCAGCTGGCCGAGGCGCACCACCGGCTCGACACGCTGTCCCGGGAGGACCGTACCGTCCGTGCCGCCTTCGACCTCTCGTACCAGCGGCTCCGGCCCGAACAGGCGAGGCTGTTCCGGCTGTTGGCGCTCAACGCCGGGCCGGACGTCTCCACCGAGGCGGCCGGCCGGCTGGCGGACGCGGTGGCGGACCGGTGGCTGGAGTCGCTGGCCCGGGCGCACCTGATCGAGGCTCCGCGGTGGGGCCGCTGGCGCTTCCACGACCTGGTGCGCATCTACGCGGAGGAGCTGGCCGCGGCCGACGCGGGCGAGGACCTCGCCGAGGCGGAGCAGCGGCTCAACGCCTACTACGTGGAGACGGCCGCGGCGGCCGCGCTCAACCTCAACGACCTCGTCGCGCTGAGCAACGACGGTCCGCTGTCCCGGTACGTGGGCAGCCTGGACGGCGGCATCGCCTGGCTGGACGACGAGTACGCCAATCTGCTGGCCACCACCGTGCGGGCGCAGGCCGCCGGGCACCAGGGGCTGTCGGCCGTCATGCCCACCGTGGTGGGCGGCTACCTGCGGCTGCGGCGGGTCCTGCCGCAGTGGACCGCGATACTGCAGCGGTCGGTGTCGGACAGTGCGGCGCTCGGTGACGCGGAGCTGACCGGAGTGGTCCTCGACCTGTTCGGTCTCGCCCTCCAGGAGGCGGGCCGCCTGGCGGAGGCGGAGGCCGCGGCGCGGCGGGCGGCGAAGTGCTTCCGGAAGGCGCGGGAGAAGTTCCGGGAGAACGTCGCGCTGGGGCATCTCGGCAGGGCGCTCGCCCGTCAGGGCCGCTACGAGGAGGCCGTCGAGATACTCCGGCCGGCCGTGGACCGTCTGGCCGGCGAGGGCGGGAGGATGCCCAGCCGGGCGCACGCGCTGAAGGACCTCGGCGAGGTGCTGCTGCAGTTGGGGCGGTACCAGGAGGCCGCCGAGTTCAGTGCGGAGGCCGCGAACTGCTTCTGGCAGCCGATCGGGGACGAGATCTCGGAGGCGGAGGCCCGGCTGACCGAGGGTACGGCGCTGCTCGCGCTCGGCGATCCGCTGATGAGTACGGTGGCGTTCCAGCGGGCTGGCGAGCTGTTCCGCCCGCCCGAGATCCTGGTGGGGCTGGCCGCCACGCTGAACGGCTACGGCTGCGCGCTGTGGCAGCTCGGCCACCGGGACCGGGCGGTCGAGCTGCTGCGCGAGGCGGTCGGCCTCGCGGAGGAGGCGGGCGATGCCGGTCTGCGGGCCGATGTCGTCGGCAACCTGGCCGAGGCGTACACGGTCCTCGGCCTGACGGATGAGGCGGCACGGCTGGCCCCGCCGCACCCGCCGCTCCCCGCGCCCGCCCTTCCGCGACCGCCCGGGGCCCCGGCGTCCGCTCCTGCCGAGGGCACCGGTTGGTGGCGCCGCCGCGGGTGGCCTTCCCGCCGCCGCTGAGCGGAACGCCCTCGGTGCCGCGGCGCGGGCGGTTCGGCCGTCAGCGGCCGAGTGCTCGGCGGAGCGTCAGTCCGTGGTGGTGGCGCAGTCGGCGCAGCTCCCACCAGGACAGGGCCGTGACGGTGACGGGCGCCCCGAGGATGAACGCCATCCGGGTGCCCGCCGGGACCTGGGGGTAGGCACCCGTGGTCAGGTCGAGCAGCGCCATCTCCCACACCAGGATCCCGGCGAGGACCGGCGGCACCACCTCGTGGATGTCGGCGGTACGGAAGACGTGGACGAGCGAGAGGCCGATGCCGTAGAGGGCGAAGCAGACCGACCACGCGAACAGGACCCCGATGGCGATCTTCCCGGGCAGCCCGACGGCGTCCCGCAGCCCGGCCAGTTCCGGTGCCATCGCGAGGGCGGAGGTGCCCATGGAGCCCATGATGGCCGCCACCGCGCCGATCGGGCGCAGGACGCGTCGCAGGTAGACCCGCCGAAGCCCGCCCCGCGCGGCCGCCACGAAGGCGCCGACCACCACGGGGAAGGTGCAGACCAGTACCAGGACGCTGGTCCAGCTCTGGTCGAGGCGGTCGTCCGCCGCGGCTTTGACGTCGTCCGCGCTGACGACGGCGTTGTAGGTGACCATGAGGCCGACCCATGCGGCGACCCCGAGCACGGTCCGCCACAGCTGGAGCCTTCGGACCGCCGGGTCGTCCACGACGCCGGGGCGTGAGGGACGGAAGGCCTGCCGGGCGGCGTAGAACGGGTTGCGGATGCCCCGCAGGATCTTCCTCGCCCGTGACGGCTCGACAGGCGGCGGCGGAACCGGCGGACCCGGCGGGCCCGATGGATAGGGCTGCGCGTACGGGTACCCCTGCGGCGGGACCGGCGGTCCGTACGGGTGGCCGTGCGGCGGTCCGTACCCGGGCGGCGGAGGGTACGGCGTCCCAGGCGGCGGAGCGTACCCGGGCCCCGGCGGTGGGACCGCGGCGCCGGGGCCGGGCCACCCCGCCGGTGGCCGGGCGCCGCCCGCGCCACCTCCCTGATCGCCGTAACCGCCGTACCCGCCCCCGCCGTAGCCGCTCACGCCGCGTACCCCCGCTGTCCTGCACCGTCGATGCCACGCATGGTAGTCGGATGGGAACCGACGGCGCGCGGATCCGCCGCCTCCGCCGCCCGATCGGGTTCTTGATCCTCGGTCAGTCCCACCAGAACGACCACTGGTGGGAGCCCACCAGCTGTTCGGCGTAGGCGGTGAGGGTGCCGGTGCCCTGGAGGACCAGGTCAGGGCAGAGCGCGGTGTGCTCGGCGGCCACCGGGAGCGCGTCGGCGAGCGTGGCGGGCGGCACCGGAACGCTCAACTGCATGGTGTCGAAGCCGACTTCGACCACCTGGGCGCCGAACCGGCGCTCCCAGTCGGCGAGCACGGCGGCGATCTTCCCGGTGTCGCCCTCATGGTTGAGCGGGCCGCCCCATCCGCACACGGCCAGCGCGTGCGCACCGCTGCGGGCCGGGATCAGGCCGAGCCGGACCTCCTTGACGGACTGCAGCACATCGGCCAGACCACGCGCCTCGGCGTCCGCCGCGCCGTCGGGCACGACCACGGCGGGGGCGGCACCGGGCCAGGCCGGGCCGTAGGGGGCCAGGGTGTCGGCGTGCTCGGACTCGTCCCGGTAGCCCTCGTCGTCGTCCTCCCCTCCCCCCTCCCACCAGGTGCGCAGCAGGGCGGCCGGGTCGTAGAGGTCGGGCTCGGAGGCGTAGCCGGGGTCCAGTTCGCCGGACAGCCAGGGGCGGAACTCGGGACCGGCCTCCAGCGGCTCGAGCAGCAGCGGCCACAGGCCGGTCTCCGGGTGCGCGCGGTGCAGTTGCGCCCACAGTCCGGGGATGGCGGGAGCGTCGCTGATCCACAGCAGTGGCTCCGGATCGTCTGCGTCCGCGCCGACAAGGCGTCCGGGCGGCAGGGGGACGGGCAGTACCGCGAGGGCGCGGGCGAGGTCCAGGGGCTGGGTCATGCGAGCACGGTAGGGGCGGGGTCCGACAGCGGGTGGCCGTACGGCGGGGGGCGCCCCCCCCCGGGGG
>NZ_JAIZ01000747.1:23176-30547 GCF_000710465.2 Kitasatospora sp. MBT63
GCGGGGAGCAGCCGGGGCTCAGGCGGTGCCGAGCGCGCCGCGCAGGACGTTGACGGCCTGGGTGATGGCGGCCTCGGCGGCCTGGGTGCCGCGCAGGGCGTTGAGCATCACGAAGTCGTGGATGATGCCCTGGTAGCGGGTGGCGATGACCGGGACGCCGGCGGCGCGGAGGTTGGCGGCGTAGGCCTCGCCCTCGTCACGCAGGACGTCGGCCTCGGCGGTGATGACGAGGGCGGGGGGCAGGCCGGTGAGCTGCTCGGTGGTGGCGCGCAGCGGGCTGGCGGTGATCCGGGCGCGCTGGTCGGGGTCGGTGGTGTACTGGTCCCAGAACCACTGCATGGCGTCGCGGCGCAGGAAGTAGCCCTCGGCGAACTGGTGGTAGGACGGCGTGTCGAAGGCGGCGTCGGTGACCGGGTAGAACAGCACCTGCTGGACGAGCGGGACGTCGCCGCGTTCCTTGGCCATCAGGGTGAGGGCGGCGGTCATGTTGCCGCCGACGCTGTCCCCGGCGACGGCGATGCGGCCGGCGTCCAGGCCGTTGGCGGCGCCGTCGGTGACGATCCAGCGGGCGACGGCGTAGTTCTGCTCGATGGCGACCGGGTAGCGGGCCTCGGGCGACAGGTCGTACTCGGGGAAGACGACGGCCGCGCGGGCGCCGGTGGCGAGTTCGCGGACCAGGCGGTCGTGGGTGTGGGCATTGCCGAAGACCCAGCCGGCGCCGTGGATGTAGATGATCACGGGCAGGGTTCCGGTGGCGCCGGCCGGCTTGACGATGCGGGCGCGGACGCTGCCGGTCGGGCCGCCGGGGACGGTGATCCACTCCTCGTCGACGGCGGGCTTGCCGCTCTCGCCGGACTGGACCTCGTCGACGGCCTTGCGGCCCTCGGCCGGCGGGATCTGGAACAGGTAGGGCGGGTTGGCGGTGGCTGCGGCGAACTCGGCCGCGGCGGTCTCCAGGACCGGGGTGGCGGGGGTGTGGTCGGACATGACGGTCTCCATCCTCCGGGCGGTGCGGGCCGGTTGCCCACGACCAGAAGACTATGACGCGATTACATTGTGCGCAAGGTACTTGCGCGCGTTGAAATCGTGTCACCGGTGGTCTACCCTCGGGGGCGTGCACCGGCGCGAACGCGCACGGCGCCCGCGCCGCGAGGAGGAGGACCCGATGAACGGCCAGGAGAGCACCCCCGAGCCGCAGTTCTCACCCCTCGTCGACGACCAGCTCTGCTTCGCCCTGTACGCGGCCTCCCGGGCGGTGACCGCCCGCTACCGGCCACTCCTGGAGCCGCTCGGGCTGACCTACCCGCAGTACCTGGTGCTGCTGGTGCTGTGGCAGGACGACACCGTCCCGATCAAGGACATCGGCGCCGCACTGCAACTGGACTACGGGACGCTCACCCCGCTGATCAAGCGCCTGGAGAGCGCCGGCCTGGTCCGCCGCGAACGCCGGCCCGACGACGAACGCACCGTCCTGGTCAGCCTCACCGGCCAGGGCCGCGACCTGCACACCCGGGCCCGGGGCATCCCGGCGGCGATGGGTGCGGCCATGGGCCTGACACCCACCCAGTTCGCCCAGGCCCGCACCCTGCTCCGCCAGCTGACCGTCAACGTCGCCGACCCCGCGTAGGCGGCACCCCCGCCGAATGTCGCGGGGTCAGCGCCCCCGGGCGAGGTCGACCAGTCGGTGCATCCGCTCCGGCGGCAGTGCCGGGTTGGCCGCGGCCGCGAACGCACCGCCCGGCAGGGCGAGCCTGCGCAGCAGTTCACCTGCGGGCAGCCGCGGATCCCGGACCGCCCACATCCCCACCTCCGGATCGTCGGCAAGGCGCAACGGCAGCTCCGGTCCGGCCGCCGGATCGTCCAGCGCGGCGTGGCGCAGCCGGGGGTTGGGGTCGTCCGCGAACCGGGCCAGGCCCGGCCGGGGGAAGTTGGGGTGGTGGCGCAGGGCCGACCAGTTCCGGTCCTGCGCGGTGGCGTACAGCTCGACCAGCAGGTCGTGCGGCGCATCCGGAGAGTGCTCGCAGAGGTAGCGCCGCACCCAGGGGTCCTCGTCCGCGGCCAGCTGCGCCACCACGTCCGCGGGCAGGTGCGGCCGACAGGCGAGCGCCCTGCGCAGTCCCACGTGCGGCGACGCCGCGATCCGCCGCGCCGCGGCCGGGTCCTTCGCCCGCTCCTCGACCCAGGAGGGCCATGGTCCGTGGCCCTCCACGGTGTACGCGATCGAGGCCCGCTGCTCCTCGGTCAGGTCCTCCCGCATCGACAGCGCGAGTCTGACCTCGTTCTCCGGGTCCTCGACGATCCGCAGCGCCAGCGCTGGCGGTACCTCGGGATCGCCGACCGCCTGCTGGCGGACGTACCCGTCCGGGTGGGTCAGCCGTTCCTCGGCGGTGAGCGCCGGCGGCGGGTCGTCGGCACGGAGCAGTGCGGCGATCTTCTCGCGCACCTGCGGAGCGGGGTCGCCGAGCAGCCGCTCCCGTACGGGCCGCGGCAGGCGCTCCCAGAGCTGCGGCCGCAGCACGGCGGCCCGAACACCCGGGTCCTCGTCCGCCAGGAACCGGTCCTCGAGGGTGAGGGGAAGGTCCTGGTAGCTGCTGATCATCCGTCTGACCTTCGGGTCGGGGTCCGCCGCCAGGACCTCCACCACCCCCGCCGGGACCCGGCGTCCGAAGTCGGTCAGCAGCGCCGCGTAGACGAACCGCACCCGGGGCTCGGCGTCGTGTGCGAGCCGCGCCAGCTCGTCGACGTCGGCGGTCGGGTTCTCGGCGACGTGCAGCCGGTGTTCCATCCGGGCCGCGGCCGCGGCGACGGCGGTCGACCCGGCGTCCAGCTCACGCCACCGCACCGGCGACATCGGCAACTCCCCGAACTCCAGGAGCCGTTGCAGCACCGGCGCCGGCAGGCCCGGATTGCACGCCAGCCCGCGCAGCCAGGCTGCGGCCACGCCTTCTTCCGATGCGGCCCGCTGCAAGGCCTCGTCCACCCCGTCCACCTGGCCATTCTCCCCCGTCGAGAGCGGTCCACGGGCGGGGATGTCAGTGATCGTCCATATGCTCGCCGGCATGTCCGATGCTTTCACGGTCCTGTGGACCCATGACGTGTGCCGTGCCCTGCGCCGGGCGGGCCGGACCGGCGAGCGGCCGCCGGTCGCGTTCAGCGGCGTCCACTCCTCCCTGCCCGCGTGGTCCGGCGCCCGGGCCGGGGACGAGGTGTACGCGGTGCACGTCAACCGGGGTGTCGTGCACGTGGTGAGCCGGATGCGGGTGGTCGACCGCGACCGCGGCGAGTGCTGCGGACCCGCCCCGGCCAGGTGGGACGAGCCGGCGTTCTCCGGGCACGACGCCTGGTCGATGCTGGGAGCGGGCGGCTGCGGCGCCGCGCCCGTACACGTGGACGCCACCCCCGTACGCTTCGACGTCCCGATCCCCGGCGACCTCCTGTCCGAGCTCACCTGGCGCAACCGCCGGGGCCACACCCGCGGCCTCAAGTACGTCGCGGACGGCCGCCTGGAACGCTCGGTCAGCCTCCAGGGCTTCTACCGCCTCACCCCGGAGTCCGCCGCAGATCTGGCGCGGATCACCGACGCGTCCGTGACCCGGTAGACCCCGGCACGCCCGCCCCGGGGTGCGGGCCCGACGGGTGATCTTCGTGCGGGTCGGCGGCCGTCGGCCCGGGGGCCGGGGGGCGGGCGGCCGATACTGCGGGGATGAGACCCCTTGGCAGGACCGCGCTGCTGCGCCTCGCAGCGGTCACCGCGCTCGTCACCCTCAGCGTCCCGGTCGGTACCGCCGGCGGGGCGGTGGGCGACGGCGGTCAGCGGCGGCAGTGTGTCAGTTCCCCGCGCCCGGGCGGCGGGCCGGCGCTGGACGTCCTGCGGATCGCGGAACAGGCCAAGGCGGAGATGGACCTCAAGTCGGTGATCCTGCGGGTCACCGTCGACGGCCGGGAGGTGATCACCTCCGCGCTCGGCGAGTCGATGACGGGCGTCCCGGCCGACCCCGCCATGCACTTCCGCAACGGCAACATCGCGATCAGCTACCTGGGCACGGCACTGCTGCGGCTGGTCGACGAGGGCCGGGTCGGCCTCGACGACCCGGTGGCACGCTGGCTGCCCGATCTGGCGGGTGGCGACCGGATCACGCTGCGCATGCTCGGCGCCTCCACCACCGGCCTGGTCGACTACGTCAAGGCCCCCGGCTTCGCCGAGTCGGTGTACGCCGACCCGTTCCGTCAGTGGACCCCCGAGGAGTTGGTGGGGATCTCGACCGGCGCGGACCGGCTGTACGACCCGGGCACCAACTGGAGCTACTCGCACGCCAACTTCGTCCTGCTCGGCGCCGCGCTGGAGAAGATCACCGGGACCCGGCTGGACGTGCTGCTCCAGCGCCTGGTGCTGGATCCGCTCGGACTGCGCAAGACCCGCAACAGCTTCACGCCCGACATCCCGGCGCCCGTCCTGCACGCCTTCACCTCCGACCGCGGGACGTACGAGGAGTCGACCTTCTGGAACCCCTCGTGGACCACCGCCCCCGGCGCGGTGGAGACCACCGACATCTGCGACCTGGCGCGCTCGGCCGGCGGTGTCGGCTCGGGTGAACTGCTGTCCGCGTCGGCCCGGCAGGAGCTGCTGAACCCGGGGACGGTGGGGCTCGGCACGCCGACCGACAGGTGTCCGGCCACGGTGTGCCTGGCGAACTCGGCGGCGACCCACTACGGCATGGGTGTGCTGGTGCTGGGTGACTGGGTCGCCCAGCACCCGTTGTTCTTCGGGTACTCGGCCTCCCAGGACTACCTGCCGTGCGAGCACCTGTCCATCGCCGTCTCGACCACCCAGGGGCCGGGCGCCCAGGGCGGCCACAGCGCGCACACCATCGCCCAGCGGATCGCCGCCGCGCTCGCCCCGGACCACCCCATCCCCGACTTCGGCTGAGCCGTACCCCACTCCCCCGCTCCGGACGCACCCTCCCGTCAGCGGATGGGGGCTCCGGTGCGGTCCGGGTCGGGCGGGAAGGGGATGACCCGGCAGACGAAGACGATGTGGGCCACCAGGACGGGGACCACCAGCAGGCCGGCGAGCAGGAATTCGAAGGCCGGCAAGGCGCAGGCGAGCAGCCCGAGGACCAGCCGGGCGACGGCCCGGGCGCGCGGGCCGCGGGCCGTCCAGGGGGCGACCATCAGCAGGGCCACCAGGACCGGTCCGCCGAACCCCACGGCGAACAGGACAACCAGGCGCAGGTACTCCACGATCGGCGAGGCGCCGAACCCGTCGAAGTACAGGCGGATCAGGGCGAGCGGGAGCAGCGGGTAGATCACCGCGATCGGCGCCAGGTAGTAGGCGAGGTAGTACGCCGCGGCCCGGCCGAACCAGCCCAGCGACGTCCGGCCGCGGGTCGCCCACGCACGGGCGCCGATCGCGAACGGCAGAAGGAGCAGCGGCGCCACGAACAGGAGGAGGAACCCCGGGCCGCCGCCGGACTGTTCCCCGGTCAGTCCGCCGACCGCGAGGTAGGCGGCGGGTACGGCCACGAGCGCCGTGACGGCGAAGGAGTGGCCGACCTGGCAGGACGTACCGGACATGCGGCCGCCGCCGCTCCCGGCCATCGCTGCCCCGACCTGCTGATATCCCGTCACCTGCGCCCCCCGACAGAGAGTTGAACACGTTCAAACTAGCGGCCGGGGGTGGCCGGGGTCAATCGCCCGCCGATCACCTGCCGCCCACCTGCCGATCACTCGGTCACACCCGGGCGAACAGCCCCCAAACGCTGGCGAAACCTTCGATCGACAGGGCATCTGCGCCATCGAGCCATTAATGAAAGGCACCCGGCGCCGTCTTGGTGTAGAATCAGAAGCGCAAGGGCAGCCGCTGGACGGGCGTCACGACGACGCCCACGGCACCCGACTCCAGGGGGAGAACCATCATGAGTTACCACTACGAAGCGATTCAGGCGACGATCGACGAGCGACTGCGGACCGCCGAGCAGGACCGCATCGTCCGCGCGCTGCGGCTCAAGAACCGCGCCGAGCGCGTCCAGAAGCGGGCCCGCCAGGCCCTCGACAGCCTGACCGCATGAGCACCCCGCTCGGAACGGGCCGCCACCGTGACCACGGTGGCGGCCCGTTCTGCTTTCCGGCCCCGGAGGGCGTCACGGCCGGACGCGCCGATCCCGCGTGGTGAAGGCGCCCGGCGCAACGGCTCCAGCAGACTGGGGACATGACTGCTGCCCCCGGTGACCCGGTCGACCTCCTCGCACGCGCACTGGCCCAGGCCGCGGCGGGGGTCGAGGCCGTGCGCGAGGACCAGTTGGGGGATCCGTCGCCGTGCCGGGCGTGGACCGTCGCCGACCTGGTCGACCACCTGCTCGACGAACTCCCGCGGTTCACGGCACGGGCCCGGGGCGCCGCCCCGGAACGGAACACCGCCGCCCGCGACCGGAACACCCCCGCCTCCGACCGGGGCGCAGGTGACCGCTCGACGGCCTTCCGGAGCGGAGCAGCGGAGCTGGTGGCCGCCTGGCGGCAGGCGGGCGACCTCACCGGGACGGTCGAGCTGCCCGGGATGGGCACGGTGCCCGCACGCTTCCCCGTCGACCAGCAGACCGCCGAATTCGCCGTCCACGCCTGGGATCTGGCCAGGGCCACCGGACGGTCACCCGGGTTCGACGAGGAGGTCGGCCGGTCCTCCCTCGACTGGGCGCGGACGGCGCTGCGGCCGGAGTTCCGGGGCGGCGACGCATCCGGCAAGGCCTTCGGCCCCGAGGTGCAGGCCGGCCCGGACGCCGCGTTGTACGACCGCCTGGCGGCCTTCTTCGGACGCGACCCCGCCCGGGCATGAGCTCTGCCCGGAGGTGACCGCGGGGCAGCGAGGGCCGGCCACCCGCTCCCGGGGCGCCGCACGGCGAAGCGGCTGCCGCCTCAGTGCCTTCGGCCCCGGGCCCGTGCAGGGGCAGGGGCAGGGGCCCGGTTGCGGACGCGCAGTCCGTGCAGCTGGTCGGCCGTGGTGCGGCCGGCGACGATGACGCCGCCCGCGAGGCCCGGCACCAGCAGGACGGCCAGCGGTGTCACGGCGCCGCTGAAAAGGCTGTCCACGGTCAGCAGGAGCGCGGCGGCCATCAGGCAGGCGGCGCCGGTGTGCAGTCGCTGCCCGAACTCGGCGCGGTGGCGGGCGAGGACGGCTCCCACCAGGCTCAGGACGTAGAGCAGCAGCCCCAGCGTCTCCGTCAGCACGAGCAGGCCGCCCGTCGGCGCGCCGGCCAGCAGCCGGCCCGCGGCGGCGAGTGCGGCCAGCACGGTGGCGAGGGTCACGGCGTGGGCGAGGGCGGTGCGGCGTCGGGATCCGGCGGGCGCGGCGGGCTCGCGCCGGGTGTCCGCCGCGGC
>NZ_JAIZ01000748.1:0-10538 GCF_000710465.2 Kitasatospora sp. MBT63
CGCGGCCCGCACCCGGCGCCTCGTCACGGCGGCGGCGCTGGTCGCGGCGATCCTGGCGCCGACCACCGCGACCGCCGCCGGGTCACCGGAGGCGGCCACCGCCGGCGCCGTCACGGCCGCCGGCCGTCCGGCGCCGCCGCTGAGCTGGACGGCGTGCCCGTTCCCCGGTTCGCCGGCGGAGCTCCAGTGCGCTTCGATCCAGGTGCCGGTGGACTACGCGCACCCCGGCGGCGCGACGGCCACGGTCACCGTGGACCGGCTCCGGGCGACCGGCGGGCACCCCGTCGGCAGCCTGTTCTTCGACCCCGGCGGCCCCGGCGGCTCGGGCACCCGAGCCGTGTACGCGGAGTCCCTCGGGATGCACCTGTTCTCGGCCGCGACCCGGGAGAACTTCGACCTGATCGGCCTGGACCCGCGCGGTGTCGGACTCAGCAGCGCGGTCCACTGCGACCCGGAGCCGCTCAACCGTCAGGTCTCGCTGTTCCCGGTGGACGAGGCCGGTTTCGAGCGCCTGGTCACCCGCAACCGGGACCTCGGCGAGAGCTGCCGCCGTCTCACCGGCCCCCTGCTGGACCACCTCGACACCGTCAGCGCCGCCCGCGACCTCGAGGCCCTGCGGCAGGCGCTCGGCCAGGGGAAGCTGAACTACCTGGGCCTGTCCTACGGTTCCCAGCTCGGCGCGACGTACGCCGGCCTGTTCCCGGACCGGATCCGGACCCTGGCGCTGGACGGCGCGCTCGACCACTCGCTGTCCCTGACCTCGCTGCTGACCGACGAGGCCCGCGCGTACGAGGACTCCTTCACCCGGTTCGCGGACTGGTGCGCCCGGGACGACTCCTGTGCCCTGCACGACACCGACGTGGGGCAGCTGTTCGACGGCCTGGTGGCCGCCGCCGACCGTATGCCGATCCCGGCGCCGGGGTGTGCCGGGGCGGGCGGCTGCCGGACGTCGGTGACCGGTGAGGACCTCCGGCTCGACCTGCAGGGCCTGCTGCTGTTCCCGTCCCGCCGCGGTGACCTCGCCCTCGCGCTGCGGCAGGCGCAGAACGGCGACGCCTCGGCGTTCTCCCAGTCCGTCGCCGCCGGCCCGGCCGACGACGAGGCCAACGGCAGCGCGATCGCGATCGAGTGCCAGGACTGGCCGACCCCGGTCCGGACCCTGGACGACCTGCGGCGGCTGCAGCGGCTCGGGCGCACGGTGGCGCCCCGGTTCGGCGGCGCGTCCCAGTCCTGGACCATCCTGGCCGGGTGCGTCGGCTGGCCGGCGCCGGTGACCAACCCGCCACGGCCGTACGGCGCCCCGCAGGCGCCGCCGATCCTGATCACCAACGCCACCCACGATCCCTCGACGGCGTACCCGTGGGCGGTCCGGATGCACCGTGGCCTGCCCTCCAGCGCGCTGGTGACCCGGGAGGGCGACGGCCACACCAGCTACCTGGCCCAGGGCGCCAGCCGTACCAGGGACGCCATCGACGCCTACCTGGTCACCGGCCGGGTGCCACCGCCGGGCACCGTCTACCGGGACTGACCGGGCCGGCCGGACCCGGAGCCGCCGGGGCCGGGACGACCGGCCCCGGGCGGGGTGCTCAGGCGGCGAGGCGGGCGCTGACGGCCTTGGCCTTGGCCGCGGCGTCCTCGTGCGCCTTGGCCTTGGAGGCGTCGGCGGTCTCGATGAAGTCGGCCAGCGCGGGGTTGACCCGGGCGAGCGTGAACTCCGGCACCACGAAGTCGACCTCCAGGCCGAGCATGCCGGAGAGCACCTTCTCCAGGTAGGTGGTGACGAACTCGAAGCTCTCGCGCGGGCTGCCCGGGCCGTACGAGCCGCCGCGGGCGGAGACCACGGTGACCGGGGTGCCGGCCGCGGAGGGCCGCTCGCCGGCGGTGCGGCCCATCAGGATCACCTGGTCCAGCCACGCCTTGAGGCTGGAGGGGATGGTGAAGTTGTACATCGGGGTGCCGATGACGACGGCGTCGGCCTGCTCCAGCTCGGCCATCAGGCGCTCGCGCAGCTCGTACGCGGCCTGCTGCTCGGGGCTGCGGTGCTCGGCGGGGACGAAGCCCGCGGTGATGCCGGCGGCGTCCAGGTGCGGGACGTTCTCGGCCGCGAGGTCCCGGTAGACGACCGTGCCGTCGGGGTTCTGGGCCAGCCACTCGGCGCGGAAGGTCGCGGAGACCTCGCGGGAGACGGAGCCCTCGGTCAGTGCGGACGAGTCGATGTGCAGCAGCGTGGGCATAGCATGCCTCCCTTTCGGTAGTAACTGCAGCTTGGTGCGCAGCTGTCATTACAGTAGCAGCTTACTTTTAATAAGCCACTAGCGGAGGGGCAGTAGTCTGGTGGCATGGCGCAGGAAGCAGCACCACAGACCCACACGGCCTGTACCGGGGTGGACCTCGGCATCACCCGTGTCTTCGCCCTGCTCGGCAAACGCTGGACGGGCCTGGTGGTGGCCGTCCTCGGCGACGGGCCGGCCCACTTCGCCGAGCTTCGCCGCGCCATCCCGGGCATCAGCGAGCGCATGCTCTCCGACCGGCTCGCCGAACTCGCCGAGGCCGGTCTGGTGCTGCGCGAGGTCGACGAGGGCCCGCCGCTGCGGGTCCGCTACCAGCTCACCGAGTCCGGCTGCGCGCTCGGCCCCGCCATGACCGAACTGCGCACCTGGGCCGAACGGCACCTGCCCGCCACCCCGCCCGGCACCTGCTGACCCCGCCGCGCCGGTACCGGCGGGCGGGGGGAACTGCCCGCGGGCAACGCGAAGTCCCCGGGGCGGCGGGGTGCCGCGCCCGGGGACGGTGTCGGGGGACGGGGTGGGTCAGCTGTCGCTGCCGTCCAGGGCCGAGTCGGGGATCCACGAGCCGTGGATGCCGGCGGTGACGCGGCGGGGCAGGTGGACGGTGGCGACCCGGTCGAGGCCGGAGGCGTTCAGGACCAGCAGCTGCGAGGCGTCCTGCTTGAGGTCGGAGACGACCGTGAGCAGGTAGCCGTCGTCCTCGTTGACGGCGCCGGCCGCCGGGACGAACACCGCCTCGCTGGGCAGCCGGGCGTCGCCGATCTGGTGGATGCGGCGGGCGCCGGTGGTGCGGTCGTACTTGACCACGCCGTAGCCGCCGAAGCCCTCCTGGTCCGGGAAGGAGACCGCGTACTGGTAGCGGTTCTCGGCGCCCAGGTAGTCCTCGTTGAGGGTCGGGAACTCCACCGCCAGGTCGTCGATGATCTGCTCGTCGACGGTCCCGGCCGCCGGGTCGATCACCCAGCGCCGCGTGTAGGAACGGGTGTTGGGCTCGGTGCCGCGGCCGGGCGCGCCGACCCACCAGTTCCAGGACAGCCGGAACCCCTCCTGGTCCACGGTGGGGCCCTCCAGTACGATCCGGCCCTGGCCGTCCTCGTACGCGTTGGAGGTGTGCAGCATGTTGCCGGGCTCGATGGAGAACCAGCGGACCTTGGCCGCGCCGCCCTCGCCGCGCGGCATCACGCCGATCCGGGACGGCTGGCGGTCGCTCCAGCCGTACGGGATGCCGGAGTGCTCGTTCGGGTCGAAGGTGACGCTGCCCTCGATGAAGACCACGTGGTGGCGGGTGATGGCGAAGTCGTGCTTCAGGGAGGCGGTCGCGCCCGGGACGTCGGCGCTGTACAGCAGCTCCCCCTTGGCGTCGGCGACGTGGTAGGTCAGGAACGGCGGGAACGGCGACGAGCCGAAGAAGTGCAGCTCCCCCGTCACCGGGTCGGCCTTGGGGTGCGCGGTCATGGCGGTCCGCAGTTTGCCGTCGAAGTCGTAGGCACCGACGGTGTCCAGGTCCCGGGTCAGCTCGAACGGCAGGTTGGCCTCGCAGAGGGCGAGCAGGCGTCCGCCGTGCTCGATGACGTGGGTGCCGGCGGTGCTGGCGGTCAGGTCGGGGCCGTGTTCGGTCATGTACGGTGCGCCGTCGAGGGCCGGGGTGTGCACCCAGCGGTTGCGGTACCACTCGGCGCGGCCGTCACGCAGCCGGATGCCGTGGACCATGCCGCTGCCCTTGAACCAGTGGGTGGGGGTGACGCCGGGCTTGGGGTTGTGACTGTTGCGGATCAGCCGGCCGGTCAGCTCCGGGGGCAGGGTGCCCTCGACGGTGAGGGCGGTGGCGGTGATCTCGTCGGCGACGGGGGTGTAGTGGCCGGTCAGGTACGGCTTGCTGGTCATGTTCGGTTCCTCGGATCGTAGGGGTTGATCAGGCGGGTCTGGCGTGCGTGAGTGGGGCAGCGGTGCTCCGCGGTCTCAGAGCGTCTGCTCGGCGCGGGACTTGAGGCAGTCGAGCCAGTTCTCCAGGGAGGTCTGCAGGGCCGTGGCCAGTTCCTCCACTGCGGCCTCGACGGGGGTGCCGCTCCAGGACTCCTCGGTGTGGACGGCGACCCGGTCGCCGCTCTGCTCGAAGGTCCAGGTGTGGATGCCGACGATGCCCTCGACGGTCCCGCCCCAGACGATCCGCCGTCCGGGTACGAGTTCGCGGATGGTGGAGGTGATGCTCAGCCCGTGGGTGCGCCAGATGAAGCTGCTGCCGACCGCCAACGGGCCGGCGAGCTTGGCCTGGTCGATGTCGACGTTCCAAACCGGCCAGTTGTCGATGTCGGTGTGCAGCGACCACACGGTGTCGAGCGGGGCGTCGATCAGCGTGGTCAGCCGGACGACGACGGGGGCGGCGGTGTCGATGGTGTGCATGCGCGGTCCTTGCGGGTACGGGTGGTGGGGGTGAGGACGGATCGGGTGGCCCGGTGGGCGGGTCCGGATCAGCGGGCGGGCGTGGGATCGGTGGGTGCGGTCTCGGCGGGCAGGCTCCGCGGGGCCGGCGCCGCGGCCGCGGTCCGAGTGCCCGGGGCGGTGGGGCGGGCGCGGCGGGTGAGTACCAGGGCGAGCAGTGCGGTGACCACCAGGACCGCGGCCGAGACGGCGAACGCGGTGCGGTAGCCGGCGGTGAGTGCCGCCAGGTGCGGCTGGTGGGCCGGTGCGTGGGCGGTGACGGACCCGGCCAGGGTGGCCAGGGCGGCGAGGCCGATCGCGCCGCCGACCTGGCGGGTGGTGTTCACCAGTCCGCCGGCCAGGCCCGCGTCCTGAGGTGGGACACCGTCCACGGCGAGCGCGGTGAGCTGGACGAACGCGGTGCTCAGGCCGAGGCCGATCAGGATGCTCGGGCCGAGGATGTCGGCCAGGTAGCTCCCGTCGACGGAGATCCGGGACAGCCACAGCAGCCCGGCGGCCTCGGTGAGCAGGGCCGCGGTCACGGTGGCGGTGGCGCCGATCCGCCGGGAGATCCGCGGTGAGAGCGCGGCGCCGAGCATGTTGGCCCCGGCGAGCGGGAGTTGGCCGGCGCCGGTGGCCAGGGCACTGGCCCCGAGGACCTGCTGCTGGTAGAGCGGCAGGAAGAAGAACAGCGCGATCCACACCGAGCCCAGCAGCGCCATCAGCAGGTTGCCCGCGGCGACCCGGCCGGTGGCGAACAGCCTCGGCGGTATCAGCGCGTCCGTGCGGCGCCGCTCGATCACGGCGAAGGCCACCAGCAGCGCGGCGGCGGCAGCCAGGGCGCCGAGCACCGACGGGTCCGTCCACCCCGCGGAACGCGCGGTGGTCAGCCCCCAGACCAGGCAGGTCAGCGCGAGGGTCACCGTGACGGTGCCCACCAGGTCGAAGCTGCCCGCCCGGCGGCCGGCCGGCTTCGGGACGAGGACCGCCACCGCCGCCAGCACCAGCGCCGAGCCGAGCGCGACCGCGTGGAAGATCCAGGGCCAGCCCCACGCCTGGGTGAGGACACCGCCCAGCAGGACGCCGCCCGCCCCGCCCGCGCCGGAGACCGCACCCCAGACGCCGAGCGCCTTGCCGCGCCCGGGGCCCGTCGGGAACTGGTCCATCGCCAGGGCGAGCGCCGCCGGGGCGATGGCCGCGGCGCCGAGGCCCTGGACGGCCCGGGCGGTGATCATCACGGCCGCGGAGGGGGCCAGTCCGGCGGCGGCCGACGCCACCGCGAACAGGGCGAGGCCCGCGATCAGTACCCGGCGGCGCCCGAGCAGGTCGGCCGCCCGGCCGCCCGCCAGGAGCAGCGCCCCGAACGCCAGGCCGTAGGCGTTGACCACCCAGGTGGTGCCGGTGTCGGACAGGCCCACCCCGGCGCGGATCTGCGGCAGTGCCACGTTCACGATCGAGGTGGCGAGCATGACGGTGAACTGGGCCGCCGCGAGTGACGCGAGCACGGCCCCCGGTCCGGGGCCGGGGGCCGCCCGGCCGGCCGTTGTGCGCTGGAGGTTCATGACGCACAGCCTCGGCCCGACCGCTGTTCACATTCCAGGTCCACCGGGGCCGGTGACTGTCCACTCCTGTCCGCACCTGTCCACTCCGGCCCGCCGGGTCCGGCCCGCCACGTCCGGCCCGGACCGCCGTCGAGGCCGGTCCCGGGCCGGCGGACCGTCAGGCGAAGGTGAACCAGTTGAGGTTGACGAAGTCGGCGGGCTGACCGCTGTCGAAGGTCAGGTAGACGTCGTGGACCCCGGTCGTCCGGGCGATGTCGGCCGGGACGGTGCGCCAGCTCTGCCAGCCGCCGGTGGCGGCGACGGCGAAGCCGCCGACCGGTGTGGCGGTGGGACTGCCGAGGCGGACCTGGACGAGGCCGCTGATCCCGGCGGCGGCGCCGGAGGCGACGCGGGCGCTGAAGCGGGTGGCCCCGGCCGTACCGAAGTCGACGGCCGCGTACTTCAGCCAGACCCCGTTCGCCAGCCACCCCATGTCGCTGCCGCCTCCGGTGTCGGCACAGGCTTCGGCGCGGCCGCCCGACTGGGCGGTGAACGCCTCGGCCTGGATGGTGGTGAAGGCACCGGTCCCGCCGCCGGGCGGGACGGTGGCGGTGGCCGTCGGGGTGGGCGAGCCGCCGGGGCCCGGGTCGCCGGTGGTACCGCCGACGGTGATGGTGAACCGGGTCGGGCTCCCGGACTGGACCTTGCCCTCGAAGTCCACGTTGGCGGGGTGCACGTCGTCGTACGGGAAGGCGTAGCCGAGCCCGTCCGGGGTGGTGGTGTGCAGGATCCGGGCGTAGTGGTTGGTGCGGGCGCGGGTGTAGAACGCGGCGGGGTTCTCGCCGTCCGGCTGGTGGGGGTTGTCCAGCAGGGTGGTCCGGTTGAAGGCGGCGGCCAGGCGTGCGCTCAGGTTGCCCATGAGGTCGTTGCCGGTGGTGAACGGTGCGTCGCTGCAGGAGAAGATCGCCCGGGTGGAGGGCTTGGCGAAGCTCCCGGCGCCGGCGAAGGTCAGCGTGTCGCCGTTCACCCGGCCGGTGACGGCGCCCCAGGTGAACTGGGTGTCGATCCGCAAGTCCTTGGTGCGGTAGGCGTTCCACACCTGGTCGACGTAGTCGTCGAAGTACCCCGCGAACAGTGAACTGTTGCCCCGGATCGCCAGGTTGGGGCTGAGGATCCGCAGGTCGGTGCCGTCCTTCTGGACGATCAGCTGGCTCCAGTCGCTGCCGTCGGCGGCGGACTGGGCGCGCAGCGCGGCGGCCACCCGGGCCAGCCCGTCGGCGGAGAGGCCACGGACCGCCTGGGTGCCCTGGGCGGTCTCCAGCCGGAACGAGATGGGCAGGCCCACCATGTCGACGAAGGTGATGTTGGCGTACAACTGGTCGGCGTTGTAGGTGAATTCGCAGAAGTCGTGCCGGACGCCCGCGTTGGGGTCGGTGGGGTTGCTGACGGAGGGCAGGGCGAGGCCCCCGCCGCGGTTCATCAGGAAGGTGAGCCTGGCTCCGACGGAGAAGTAGATCCGTCCGCTGTCCAGCCGGGGCAGGGTGATCTGGCGGGCGCCGGCGCCGGGGCCCTTGAGCGGGATGGCGCAGTCGACGCCCAGCGGCGTCTGGTCGTTGGCGGGGGACGGCGGGTGGTACAGGGTGGAGCCGTCCGCCTGGATGAAGGCCCAGGTGCCGCCGGCCGCGGGGTCACGTCCCAGGACGTAGGCGTAGACGGTCGCGTTGCCCGTGGTGTTGACCAGGTCCAGTGGCAGCGTGGCCGCCGTGGAGGCAACGGCGCTCGACTCGACCCACCTGGTCACGGCGGCGACGGACAGGGCCGCGCCCGCGGTGGCGGCGAGGAGCTTTCGGCGGGAGAGCGGTCGGTGGTGGCGCGGAGTCATCGAGGAACTTCCCTTCGGCGTGGGGGCCTGTGTTCGACGGCGTGCGGCGCAGCCCGAGGGGGCCGGGTTCGAGACGAGCGCCACCGGAGGCGGCCCGCCCTCCCGAGAGCGCTCTCAGCGAGCCCACATGCTATGCACCAGCCGACTCACGGACAAGGTTCACGGCACCCACACAACCGCCCTGACCTGCGACGATCTCCGCAGGCTCGATGACTTAAGGCCGCTTTAGGGTTCCCTTGACCCTCGGCGAAGGCTCGGCACGGCCGGAAACAGCCGGCCCACCGGCCTCACGGGCCGCGCCGGAGCAGGGCGCGACCGAGGCGGCGACGGCGGCCCGTACACGCGACGCTGCACCGCGCGAAACACGGCGGGCCCCTTCGGCCACCCGGCGCACATCCCCGCAGTTGCTCACCGCGCTCTGGTGGTCCCGAGTTCCCCTGTCGTGGGCAGACAGTCTGCGGCGCCCAGTCCCCTCGCCACACCCAGCGCATTGACCCGGCTGGTGGGAACCAGGACGAGCTGCGGCGGCAGCTTCCCGCCATTTGCGTCGAAGCTGTACTCCCCCAGGTAGATCCAGTCGCTGGCGGCACCGATGAACAGGGTGTCCAGCTCGTAGCCGCTCCCGCAGGCCCGGGCGTTCTGGAGAGGCATGCTGGCGGCCAGAACCACCGCACCCGGGACAGCGGCGAGCATCGTCGCAGCGGCGACCGCGGCCGCCCACACACCGCGGTGGGCCTTCCGGAAGCGCCACGTCCTCTGCAGCGCCGCCCCGAGCATCATCGCGTAGGCGATGACGACGGCGACCGCCAGGGCGATCAGCCACCACTCGGGGATGGCAGAACCGAAGTAGTACCAGGTGACGATGCCCGGGACCACGAGCAGCACGGTCAGGAGCACGAAGACGCCCCGGGGAAAGCGACGGAACACCAGCGTGAACCGACGACGCGCCCGGGAACCGGAAGGAACCACCATGTGCGACAGGAGATAGCCGACCACCGCGAAGGCTGCAGCGGGGAGCAGAACCCACGAGACGGCGATCTCCCGGAGCACCTGGGCCGGCATCTGACTCAGCACCAGCCCCCACCGGAAGCCGCTCGCCTGCATCCGGGCCGCGAGCACAACTCCACCGGCGAACCAGATCACCACGGCGGTCACCGTGACCGCGGCCGCGGCACCGGCCAGCAGCTCCTTCGCCGTGATCGTCGGGGCGGCGTCCGGTCCGGTGGCCTGCTGCTCGGTGATGTCCACGCTTCAGGGATGCGCCGAGCCGGCCGATCGTACACGCCCTGATTACGGATCCACCCGGACAGCCCTCGCGCAACCCCCGCCAGGGCCGCGCAGACTCGCCGCGCGCCGCCCTCCTCCTCGGTGCAGCGGCACTCAGCACGTCGGAGGCGAGGATGCGGATCCGGCCGGAGCGCGGATACCGGCGGAGAAGCAGGCAGGAGGACGGCGGAAGACGGGCTTCGCACGGCCGCATCGCCGAGGAGGAGTTCGTCGCCGCGTTCACCGACCTCTTCACCGCCCGGATCGGGACCGCCGCCGGCACCGCCCTCCTCCGCCGCCCCTGACGCCGGAACGAACGCCTGCCCGCCCGGGCGCCCGACGGCCGTCGCCCGCCGACGACAGCCTCCGGGTGCGTCACGCGACCGGGGGATCGTCAGCGCTGGAGGGGTTCCAGCGCCTCGCGGTGGCGTGGGTTACTGAGGTTTTCGTTCTGTTGTCGGTGGTGACAGGTAGTGATCCCTGCGGTATGCCGGTGGTATGCGGTACGCGCAGGGTGGGGGCCTGACCGCTGAGCGGCGGGCGTTTCGTGAACAGGTGCGGCTGGAGGCCGGGGTCCGGTTCGAGGCGGGCGAGAAGACATCGGCGATCGCCCGGGATCTGCGGGTCAGCGGTCGGTCGGTCGAACGGTGGCGGCGGGCCTGGCGTGAGGGCGGTGCGGATGCCCTGCGCTCGGCGGGTCCGGCGAGCCTGCCGAAGCTGTCCGAGGTCCAGTTCGCCGAGCTTGAAAAGGAGTTGGGCAAGGGGCCGGCCGCGCATGGGTTCGAGGATCAGCGGTGGACCCTGGTCCGGGTCCAGGCGGTGATCGGTCGACGGTTCCGGATGCGACTGTCGATCGCGACGGTGTGGCGGTTGCTGAAGCGGCACGGCTGGTCCTGGCAGGCCCCGGCCCGCCGGGCACTCGAGCGGGACGAGCACGCGGTGGAGCTGTGGAAGCAGGAGGTGTGGCCGCGGATAAAAGCACCGCGGCGGCGCTCGGGGCCTGGGTCGTCTTCGAGGACGAGGCAGGATTCGCGATGACGCCGCCGCGCGCCCGCACCTGGGGCCGGCGCGGACACACGCCCGTCGTTCGGGTCCGGGGACGCTCCCGGCGCCGGATCTCGGTGGCCGCGCTGTGCTGCTACA
>NZ_JAIZ01000748.1:10703-71588 GCF_000710465.2 Kitasatospora sp. MBT63
CATCCAGCTCGGCGGCCCGATTGTTCTGGTCTGGGACAATCTCAACACTCACCTGGCCGTCGGCATGAAGCAGTACGCGGCGGAGCACGACTGGCTCACCGTCTTCCAACTGCCCTCCTATGCACCGGACCTCAATCCGGTCGAGGGCATCTGGTCACTCCTGCGTCGCGGCCCGACGGCGAACACCGCTTTCACCGATCCGGATCATCTCACCCGCACCCTCCGACGCGGACTGCGGCATATCCAACTCCGACCCGCCCTTATCGATGGATGCCTGGCTGGCACCGGCCTGCCACTCACCCCACCGACTCCACCTTGAAAGCCTCAGTAGTACGGGGCGAGCAGCCCAGTCACACCACCCTGGCCATGGCCGCGCTCGCCCACCTGACCGCTCTCCGCGCTCGCGAGGCCGCAAAATGGGGCGACGCCGACGGCAAGGACGGACTGCGAGCACCATCTGCGCCGGTCACGCTTCCGACGCCGCAGCCAGGCCCGAGCCCGCCGATCCCACGCGGTTGCAGTACTAGCGCCGCGGGCCGCCGCCCGGCCGTATCGCGGCCGACAGGTCCTCCGCGGAGCGCAACGGGCAGAGCACGCCGTTGAGCAGGGCAGCGGAGATGGTGACCTGGTCCGACCACTCGATGACCAGCCGGTCCGCGCCACGCACGTAGCAGTTCCTGCCCCACACCCTGCTCGGCCGGTCGATCTCCGGGAAGTCGGCCGGTCGCGGGGAGAGGATCCGCGACCAACCCGCCCGCTCGATCTCCACGTCCCAAAAGCCCGGGCCAGCTATCATGACGACCTCCTTCAAGGTGCACGATACCTGCACGTCACGGGCGTATCCGGAGTCGTCCCGTCCACGGCCCCTGGCGGCCCCTCCACCCCCGGGCCCGGTGCACCGCACGAGCCCCCCGGCCGCGCTCAGCCGGCCGTTCCCCCCGCCGCGCCGAGGTCGGGGCCGAGGGCGGGGAAGGGCACCCCGGTGAGCTCCTCCGAGCGGTCCCACAGCCGGCGGGCCCTGCGGTCGTCGACGGCGTACGCGCTCGGCTGCGCCGGAGCCGGGTACCCGCGCAGCTCGCCCCGGCCGCCCGGGCCGGTGTAGCTGCCGCCGGGCAGCGGCTGGGTGGCCGCGTACAGGGACGGCAGTGCGCCCTGCTCGTCGGACTGGGCGATCACGCGGTTCGCGACGGCCATCACCAGGCGCTGCACTGCGCCCGCCGAGCGGCTCTGCAGGTTGGTGGCGGCGTAGCCCGGGTGGGCGGCGTGCGCGGTGACCGGGGATCCGGCCGCGGCGAGGCGGTGCTGGAGCTCTCGGGTGAACAGCAGGTTGGCGAGCTTGGACTGCTGGTAGGCGCGCCACGGGCGGTAGGACTTCTCGGAGTTGAGGTCGTCGAAGTCGATGTCCACCCCCGGTCGGCGGTGTGCGTTGGAGGCGACCGTGACGACCCGGCCGGTGATCTGCGGCAGCAGCAGGTTGGTGAGGGCGAAGTGGCCGAGGTGGTTGGTGCCGAACTGCATCTCGAACCCGTCGGCGGTGCGGGCCTCGGGGATGGCCATCACGCCGGCGTTGTTGACCAGAACGTCGAGCGGGCCGTCCCAGCCTGCGGCGAACCCGCGAACGGAGGAGAGGTCGGCCAGGTCCAGGCGCCGCACCTCGGTGCTGCCCTGGATGTCCGCCGCCAGCGCCTCGCCGCGGCGGGTGTCCCTGACGGCCAGCACCACGTGGGCGCCGGCCCCCGCCAGACGGCGGGCGGTGACGGCCCCGAGGCCGCTGGTGGCTCCGGTGACGACGATCGTGCGGCCGGCCTGCGAGGGCAGGTCCGCGGCCGTCCAGTTGCTGTGCGATGTGCTCATACCGCCAGGCTGCCACCGCACCCCTATGTTGTCAATGACTACATCGGTCCGCCCGCACCGCCCGGAACCGGGCCGACCAGCGGTTTGTTAGCATCCCGGCATGCCGGAACGGAGCTACCACCATGGCAATCTGAGGACCGTGCTCCTGGACGAGGCAGAGCGCGCGCTCATCGAGACCGGAGTCCAGGACCTGTCGCTGCGCGCCCTCGCACGGGATGCCGGGGTCAGCCACGGCGCCCCCCGCCGGCACTTCCCCGACCGCGCGGCGCTGCTCGAGGCGCTCGCCGTCCGCGGGTTCGAGAACCTCGCGGCGCGGCTGACCGAGGCCCTCGACGGCGCCCGGGGCGGCTTCGAGCCCCAACTGCGGGCGATCGCCCACGCCTACGTGGCGTTCGCGATCGGCCGGATGCCGCTGGTCGAGCTGATGTTCGCGAGCAAGCACCGCGAGGGCACGGATGCGACGCTGGCGGCGGCCCACGCCGCGTACGCCGTGCCGTTCGCCGCGATCTCGGCCGCCCGGCGCCGCGGCGAACTCCTAGGTACCGACGAACAGGCGGCGGGGCGGCTGGCCTTCGCCACACTGCACGGCCTGGCCGTCCTGCTGAACACCGGCATGATCGCGGACAGCGACGTCGCCGCCACCGTGGACACGGCGGTGGACGGCCTGCTCACCGGCCTCGCCGCCCACCCCGGCCGGGCCGTCGGCGCGTAGGAGCTGTCCGGCCGATCATGTGACTGCGCCTGATCCGCGCGATGTTCCAGGTACGGGGCGCAGAGAACGCGGTGATCCGTCGGACGCGGAGTGGGAACGGCTGCTGCCGTACCTGCGGGCGGGCAACGGCCGGTGCGGGTGGTGGCGTGATGTGTCACACGGGGACGACGACCAGGCCGGCGACGTAGCGGGCGAGCCGTGCCGGACCGTGCCCGGCGAGCGCCCGGTGGACGTAGCCGGGCACCGCGGGCCGCAGCCCGACGGCGACGTGGCGGAGGTGGGCGGTGCGGTGGAACCGCGCCATCGGCCCGGGCCCGTCGAGCAGGGTGACGCCGTCGGCGGCCCGGCCGGCACACGGGTGGTACGCGCACAGGGCGTCGTGCAGGCTCCGGGCGACCGCGCCCGCGCCGGACTGCGGTGCGCTCAGCAACCCGCGCAGCCGAGGGTGCACCCCCTGACCGGCGAGCTCGGCGTCGGTCGCGACGGGCGGGCACGGCCCGGCGCCGCGGGCGAGGAGCGGGGCGAAGGGCACGGCGCCGGCCAGCAGCCCGGGCCCGTCGAGGCCACCGAACCGGAGACCGGCGGCCTCCGCCTCGGCCGCGCGGTGGCGGAGGGTGGCTCGGACGGCCAGGGCGGGCAGCAGCGCCGCGGCGGCGGTGACGGCGTCGGGAGCGGTGGTCGCGGCGGCTGCGGCCTCCTCGGGCCCGGTGTGGAGCAGCAGCGCGGCCGGGACCTCCAGGTGCTCGGCGGTGTACAGCAGCCGGGTGAGCTGGGAGTCCGGGTCGGCCCGCCGGTCCGAGCCGATCCGCCACAGACCCGCGTGGCAGGTGAGGCTCCGCGTCTGGACCAGGCAGCCGAACCCCCGCCCACCGGGCTCCACCCACCACCAGAGCAGGTCGGCGCCGGTGGCCTTGCCGCGGTGGCTGTTGAACGAGACGTACCGGGCGTCGGGCGGCAACTCCTGCAGCAGCTCCCGGACGATCCCCTCCTCCGCCGTGAAACACCCGCGGAAGAGCTCCTGCGCCAGCCTCCGGGGGCGGCGACTGCGCGCTACGGCGCGGCCGTCGATCGGCATGCGCGCGCGGCCGGCCAGACCCATCAGCCGCACCCCTCCTCCGGCGCCCGGACCCGGCGGCGGGCGGCACCCGCCGCCGTGGTCGCACTCATGATGACCCATCGCCTACCCGCCCGGACTGCTACGCCCGGACCGCCCAAGGCATCGTCTCGTCGGGCCGGGCGCTACGTCTACCTCGGCACCGTCACCGCAGCAGCACTCGTCGGCCGGCTACGCTCGTGATCGCCAGGACAGCGCTTAGGCGCGTTCAGGGTCAGGGGCGTCCGGGCCCGGGGGCATCCGGGCCGGGCGGCGTCCGGCGTCGGCGGCGCAGCCGGTCGCGGAGCGCCCGGATCCGGCCCGGTCCGGGCTGTTCCCGCGCCGCGGGGGCGGCGCGCCGGGGGGCCGCTCCGCCCGGGGAGCGGTACCGGTCGTAGTGGTACGGGCGGAGGCCGTCCGAGAGGAACGGTTGGCCGCCGTGGTCGATGGTGACGGTGCCGCGCCGGCCGAGGCAGGACCAGTCCAGCTCCAGCCGCCATTCGATCAGCTCACGTTCCCGGTAGCCGTCGGGCCGGACGATCAGGTACTCGGGGGCGCCGGAGGTGACGTAGAACGGGAAGTCGGTCCCGTCGAGGGGCGTCGCGCGCTCCAGCCGGGCCTCCCGGGTGGCTCCGCCGCCGGGCGTGGCGCCGTCCGCGGGTCCGGCTCCGCGGAGGTCGGCGTTGTAGTGGGCGGCGGCCCGGTCGAGCCCGACGCGGAACCGACGGGGGCTCAGGTCCGCCGCGTCCCACCAGCCGAAGCGCGCGATCCGGCGCACCACGACGGGCCGCAGCCCGTGCAGGATGACCGCCTGCGCGGTGAAGCTCTCCACGTAGAGGTGCACGGCGGTGTCCGGGCCGCTGCCGCCGCCTTCGTACGTGTAGCCGGTGCTGTCCGGCTGTTCGGTGTCCACCGTGACCGTCAGCTGCGGCTCCCCCGGGGCTCGCCCGGCGGGCCGGTCGACCGTCAGATGGCCGTGCAGCACGCCGACTTGGATCACCGTCTGCGCCTCGGCGCCGACGATGCGGTTGGAGATGCTGCTCTCGCTGTCCTCCGGCATGCCCCGCCAACGTCCGCCGCCCGCCCGGCGTGCCCGGGCCGGGGCGTGCGGGATCTCCTCAGCGCCCCCTCGTTCCGCCCTCGCACGCCGGTCGGCCGGACGCGCCCTTACTGACGACCGGTCAGCCGCGGTGGTCCGCGATCCGCCGGAGCACGGGGTGGTCGAGGTCGTCGTTGCCGACGACGATCGTGGCGTGCGCGACCGGGTCGGCCTCGGCGAGGTAGCGGCGGCAGGCGGCGTGGTAGCGGTTGTCGAAGGCCCGCTCGGCCTGGGCGAGGGAGCCCATCAGCTCGGTGTCGCGCCGGGTGCCGCGCCGGCGGGCGACAGGGAAGCCGGTGTCGGTGAAGACCACCTCGTCCCACAGCCCGGCCAGTTCGCCGCGCTGCAGGAAGCTGCCGTCCACCACCAGGACCGCGTCCACGGGTGCGGTGGCGGGCGGTTCGTCGATCGCCCGGTCGGTGGAGAGGTCGATGATGCGGCTGCGGTAGCGCCGGTCACCCCCGGGGCCGAGCGGGACCAGGACGTGCCGGGCGAACGCGGGGAAGTCGTAGGCGTCCTGGTAGTAGCCGATGGCGCTGTCGCGGCCCTGCCGGTGGCGGTGGGCGCGCGGGTGGTGGAAGCCGTCCATGGAGAGGTGGATCGCGGCTCGTCCGCGGTCGGACACCGCGGCGGCCAGGGCACGGGCGAGGGTGGTCTTCCCGGCGGCGGTGATGCCGTCCACCGCGACCCGCAGCGGATGTCCGGGCCGCCGGGTGGCGAGGTGGTCGGCGATGCGGCCGATCACCTGGTCCCGGGTGGGCGGTTCCGGCCGGCCCTCGGACCGCGGGGGTTCGTTCTTGATCGGTTCTGTCATTCCGCGAATCGTACTGGTACGTGTGCCGCCCGGGACCGGACCGGACACGCGCTTCGATCGCCCGGGGAGTCCGGACCCGGTGACCTAGCGTGGGACGGATACGCCGTCGTACACGACAGAGAGGTCGACCGACATGACCGGGTTCCCGGAGGGCGCGCCGTGCTGGGCGGACGCGATGTTCGCCGATGTGGAGGGCGCGAAGAGCTTCTACTCGGAGGTGCTGGGCTGGACCTTCGGTGAGGCGTCCAGCGAGTACGGCAACTACACGCAGGCCTACTCCGACGGCAAGGCGGTCGCGGCCGTGGTCCCGCCGATGCCCGGCAGCGAGGCGCCGTCGCAGTGGTGCCTGTACTTCGCGTCGCCCGACGCGGCGGCCACCGCCGGGAAGATCAGGTCCGCGGGCGGTGAGGTGGTGATGGATCCGATGCAGGTCGGCACCTTCGGCACCATGCTGATCGCCAGGGAGCCGAGCGGCGCCGTGTTCGGCGTGTGGCAGCCGGGCGAGCACCGGGGCTTCGAGAAGACCGGCGCGCCGGGCTCCTTCGCCTGGGCGGAGGTCTTCACCCGGGACAACGCAAAGGTCGACGGCTTCCTGCCGAAGGTGTTCCCGTACCGGGCCCAGCAGGTCGACATGGGCGACGACCCGGAGGCCGCCGGCATGGACTACCGGATCTTCGGCCTCGGCGGCAGCGGTCCCGAGAACGCGGTGCTGGGCCGGATGGGCATGGGCGAGGAGTTCCCGCCCGAGGTCCCCGCGTTCATCCAGGTCTACTTCGGCGTGGCGGACTGCGACGAGGCGGTCGCCAAGGCCACGAAGCTGGGCGGCCGGCTCCAGTTCGGTCCGATGGACAGCCCGTTCGGCAGGTTCGCCGCGCTGACGGACCAGCAGGGCGCCGCCTTCGCCGTGATCGACATGACGACCACCGCGGGCGAGATGCCGACCACCACGGACGTCTAGCGGATCCGGCCCGCACCGGCCGGGGCGGGCCGCTGCGGCTCGCCCCGGGCAGGTCCCCGGCCGGGCCGGCCTACTCGACCTGGAAGTTCCCCATCATCGCCATGTCCTCGTGCTCGAGGTTGTGGCAGTGCAGGATGTACCGGCCGGGGTACCCCCGGAACCGTACGAGGACGTCCACCGGCTCCTTCGGCCGGACGTCGACGGTGTCCTTCCAGCCGCCGTCCCACGGGTGCGGGTCGCCGCCGCCCCGGGCCACCACCTGGAAGTGCGCCAGGTGGAGGTGGACCGGGTGGTGGACGTCGCTGATGAAGCGCCACCTCTCCACGCTGCCCAGACTGGTGGTGGCGAGGGTGGTCTCCGGGTCGAAGGACTCGCCGTTGATCGTCCAGGCGTGGCCGCCGTGCGAGGTCCTGGTACGGCGGAAGGAGAACTGGCGGTGCGCGACCGCCTGGTCCTGCGACAGCTCGTCCGGGTCGGCCAGCCGGGCCGGTACCTCGCTGTCGTCGGCGGCCTCCCGGACCACCCGGAAGCGCATGACCCACCGGGTGTCGCCGTCCCCGAGCGTGTTGACCAGGGTGACGGTCGAGCCGACCGGCCAGGCGGAGAAGTCGACCACCACGTCGTAGCGTTCGCCCGGGGCGATGGGGACGGCGTCCAGTTCCACCGGCTCCGCCAGGAGCCCGGCGTCGCTGCCGATCTGGGTGAACGCGGCACCGTCGCGCGGCCCGGGCCGCAGGGCGAGGCGGTAGCGGCGGGCGTTCGAGCCGTTCAGCAGCCGCAACCGGTACCGGGCCGCGTCGACCTCCAGCTCGGGCCAGGGCGCACCGTTGACCAGCACCACGTCCCCGACCACGCCGGCCATGTAGGCGTCCTCGACGCCGGGCGGGTCGATCAGCTCGGGGTCGAGCGACGGGTACCGGAAGTCGCCGTCCTCGTCGAAGGCCCGGTCGCAGATCAGCAGGGGCAGGTCGCGCTCGCCGGAGGGCAGCGGCAGGGCCAGCTCGGCGCTGTCCCGGACCACGAAGAGTCCGAGCAGTCCGCGCCAGACCTGAGGGGCCGTGAAGTCCATCCGGTGGTCGTGGTACCAGAGCGTCGCGGCCCGCTGGTCCAGCGGGTAGCGGTACTCCTTCGTCAGCTCGGTCAGCTGCCGGCCGGCCGCCGGTGCGTCGTGGTGGCCGCCTGCCATCGCGTCGTGGTGCTGCCACCCGGCGGGGACCACCAGGTCGGTCGGATAGCCGTCCGAGTCCGGCGGCGTCACTCCGCCGTGCAGGTGCATCGAGGTGGGGACCGGCAGTTCGTTGCGGACGCTCACCACCACCGGCCGACCGGCCTGTCCGGTGAAGACCGGCCCGGGGAACAGGCCGTCGAAGCCCCACACCCGGGTCCTGACCCCGGGCAGGATCTCGACGTCCGCGGCGCGCTGCACCACCTCGAAGCGGTCACTGCCGTCGGCCTGCCGCACCGCCTTGGCGAACGGCGCCGCCGGCAGCGGCACCGAGAACGGCTCCGGCAGCTCGATCCGGCTGGTCAGCAACTCCCCGTTGATCACGCTGGCGGCCGCACGGCCCGCGAACACCCCGCTGCCCGCCATCGATCCGAGGCCGCCGGCCAGGACGAGGAAGGTACGACGGCGCAGCGGGCTCACCGGGCGCCCCCCGTGACCGGGTGCGACAGGCCGGGGACGTTGTGCGGTGCCGTCGTCATCCAGATCTCTCCCACTACTGATCCGAGCGCCGGCCCGGACCGTCGGGGTCGGTGTCCGGCGCAGGCGGTCCACACCTTCCTGAGGAAGATGACACAGGGTCAGGAGCGTAACCGGGCGACCTGCTGGCCCCGGCGCCGCCGCGCCGGACGGCACGCCGCGACCGGCCGCCGCCGGAGGTCCGGTCGGCCGTACGGGCGACTTCCCCGCCCGGCGGCGCGGGCGCCGCCGCTTCCGCCGCGGCCGCACGACCCTCTCCCCCGGCGCGCGCGGGGTGGTCAGCCGCCGGTGGGGAGTGTTTCGAAGACCCGGCGCAGGAGGTCGGTGAGCTGGGTGCGTTCGGCGGGGGTGAGCGGGGTCAGGAGGGTGGCCTGGACGGCTTCGGCCTCGGCCTGCAGTTCGGTGAGGGCGGTGAGTCCGGCCGGGGTCGCGTGGACGCGGACGCGGCGGCGGTCGGCGGGGTCGCGGGTGCGCTCGACCCAGGTGGCGGCGGCGAGGTCGTCGACGACCTTGGTGATGTCGCTCGGGTCGACGGAGAGCCGGACGGCCAGCTCGCGCTGGGCGTGCGGGCCGAAGTCCGCGAGTGCGGCGAGCACCGCCATGTGCCACAGGCGCAGCCCGCGGCGGGCCAGCCGTGCGGCGAGCAGGCCGCGGGCGGCCTTGCCGGTTCGCGACAGCAGGTAGGTCGTGAGCCCGGTCAGGCTGGGCGGGAGGGTGTCCGGGGCCGGTTCGGGGTTCATGGCGATGATTCTAGGTGCTCACCTATAGTGGGTGTGGACCCATTATTTCTGGAGGCTACCGCGTGGACGCGCTGCACCCCCGCCTGCTGGTCACCCGCTTCGCCGAGACCTTCCGCTTCTACGACGCCGTGCTGCCCCGGCTCGTCGGCGCCCGCCTGGCGACGGGCGGGCCCGCCGGCCCGTACGCGCACTGGGACGTGGACGGGCAGGGCGTCCTGGTGCTGTTCGAGCGTGCCGCGATGGCGGCGGCGACCGGCCTCACCGCCGCGGAGTCCCCGGCGCCCGGCGGCGGCGCGATGTTCGTCTGCCGGGTGGCGGACGTCGACGCGGGACTGGCACTCTGCCTGGCCCACGGCGCCGAGGAGGTCGCGCCCGCCACCGACCGGCCGTCCTGGGGGCCGACCCTGCGGACCGCGCACCTGCGCGACCCCGAGGGCACGCTGATCGAGCTCCAGTCCTACTGAGGGCCGACCGGCCCGGCGCGGGCGTCCTCATCCGGACGGACGGCGGACCGGCCTTGCGGGCGATGCCCCGGCGCCCGCCGCGGGCCTAGGGTCGGTGCATGACCCGACCGCTGCATCTCGCGACCTATCTGATGGCGTTCGACACCGACCGGCAGACCCTCTTCGACCGCACCCGGACGGGGTTCCTGGTGCGGGCGGCGGTCCTCGCCGAGCTGGCCCGCCGCGGGAGCGTGGCCGACGACGGCGGCACGGTGGCCGTCGCGGAGGCCGAGCCGACCGGCGATCCGGTCCTCGACGCCGCGCTGACCGAGGTCGGTGCCCATGCTCGGCGCTGGAAGGCCTGGATCCGCCGGGACCGCGAGGACACCCTGGAGGCCGTCGAGCAGCAACTGGCCGTCCTGGGCGCGGTGCTGATCGAGGACCGCGACCCGTACGGGCCGCCCGCCCGGCGGCGGGTGCTGGTCCCGGACCCCGCCGAGGCGCTGGCGGTGCAGCGGGCGACCGCGGCGCTGCTGCGCGGCGAGGGCGACCCGGCGCGGGTCGGTCTCGGTGAGGCCGCACTGGCGGCGCTGGCCGCGGCCGGGGGCGTCGGCCTGGTCGTCTCCCGCGGTGAGCGCCGGGCCCACCGCGACCGGGTGACGGCGCTGACCGGGCGGCTGTCGGAGCTGTCGCCGGCCCTGGCCCGCGCGGTGGGCGGCCTCGGCACCACGCTGGTGGCGGCCCAGGGCGGGATGGGCGGCGGCTGAGCCGCGCCTGCGTGAACTCCGGCCACCGGCAACACCGGTGGCCGACACCACCGGTGACCGGGGTCCGGCGCTGCCAGGCCCGCCACCGGCTCAGGCCACCGGCTCGGTGGCGCGGGACGGCCCGGCGGGCGGCTCGGCGGACGGTTCCGCCGATGGCTCGGCGGACAGATCTGCGGACAGGCCTTCGGACGGCTCGGACGGCGGGTCGGCGGGCCGGACGGCGCCCAGCTCCGCGAGCTGCCGGCGCAGTTCGCGGACCTCGGCCGTGAGCTCCAGGATGGCCTGCTGGTTCTGGTGGTCGACACGTTCCTCCGCCTGGAAGCGGGCGACGAACCAGGCCGCGATGTTGGCGGTCACCACACCGAGCAGCGCGATGCCGGAGAGCATCAGGGCGACCGCGAGCAGCCGTCCCAGTCCCGTGGTCGGGGTGAGGTCCCCGTAGCCGACCGTGGTCATCGTGGTGAAGGA
This sequence comes from Kitasatospora sp. MBT63, assembly GCF_000710465.2. GTDB lineage: Bacteria > Actinomycetota > Actinomycetes > Streptomycetales > Streptomycetaceae > Kitasatospora. Next base: position 21,354 of record NZ_JAIZ01000748.1, read on the forward strand.
CCACCAGAGCGCGTCGCCCAGCGTACGGATGCTGGCGGTCGGCGAGGAGCGTTCGATCTCCAGCACGGCCAGGGAACCGAACACCAGCAGGCCGAGCACGACCCCCGCGACATAGGTGGTCAGCCGGACCTGGGAGGCCATCCGCACCCGCCGCCCGGCCAGCAGCAGGGTGGAGACCAGGCGCAGCAGCCGCAGCGGCTGGACCAGGGGCAGCAGGACCGAGGCGAGGTCGAGCGGGTTGCTGCGGACGAAGGTCCAGCGCTGCTCGGCGAGGAGCAGCCGCATGCCGTAGTCCACGGCGAACGCCGCCCAGGCGGCCCACTCCACCCAGGTCGCACCGTGCAGGACCCACGGCCGGGCGTCGGGGGCGAGGATCGGCACGGCGTACGCCACGGCGAACACGACGGACAGGGCGATCAGCGGGTTCTGGGTGCGGTGTTCCCAGCGTTCGCGGCGGGTCATCCGGATGGCCTGCTTCCTGGCTGGTCGGCGTGTCGGGCCCTTCGACGGCGGGTGGAGCCGTGGCCATTGTGCCGGGCGCCGCGGGGTGGCGGCGGACGCCGAGCGGGCGGGTGGCGGCGGGTGACGGCGGGTGGTCCAGCTGCTGGGAAGCGTCCTCCCGGGTTGGGCTCATCAGCGCCTGGCAGACTCCCCGGCCTGCGCCGTTTCCGCCTTCGCCGCCGTACTGCCGCCCCCGGGCCCGCGGCGGCGCCGACCCCCGGAGGTTCCATGCGCGTCCGTCGTGCCGTGCCCCGTGCCCTGCGGCGCCGGCTGCGGCGCCTCGCCGACCGGCTGGCCCCACGACGACGTCCGCAGGCCGTTCCGCAGGCCGTTGCGCAGGCCCCGGCCGCCGCCGCGCGGCCGCGGCCCGATCCGCTGCTGGAGCGCGAGGAGCAGCTGCTGGCGGACCTGCCCGACCTGGTCCGGCACGGTGAACGGTGCGCCCTGCTGCGGGGCCCGGTGCTGCCGGGCGAGACGGCGGACGCCAACCTCGCCGAGACCGCCGCCGCGCTCACGGCGGCCGGGGTGCCGTTCGCCGTGGTGCCCGACCGGCCCGGCAGGCACCGGCTGGCCATCCGTCCGGGGGGCCGGACCGCGGCGCTGGAGGCCTGCGCGGCCGCCTTCGCCGGCCGGCCCGTCTACGCGGACCTGCTGGAGCACGGCCGGACGCTGGGGACCGTCCTCGCCGAGCAGCTTCCCGCCGCCGTCCCCGCCGTGGAGGCGCCGCCCGCGCGGACCCCGGCGGCGGCACCGGACGAGGGCGGGGAGGCGGATGACGGGAGCGGGCGCGACCGGGTGAAGGGGGTGCGGGTGTACCGGCCCGTCCTGGCCGGCGGCCGGGTGCACTACGGCGCCGACCACGGCTGTGACGTGGAGTTCTGGGACGCGGCGGAGTCCGGGGAGGGTGCCGTCGCCTCGATCGGGGTGACCCCGTACGGCTGGTGGCTCTCCTCGCTGGAGGCCACCTCGGAGATCCGGATCGGGGACCGGACCTACCCGCTCGCGGACCTTCGCCACCGCGTTCCCCGAGGACGTGTCCTTCCCCGTCGACGCCGTGGTGTCCTGGGTCGACGACCGCGACCGGGCCTGGCGACGCCGCCGCGCCGAGGCCCGCGCCCGGGTACTGGCCGACCGCGGCCTGCCCGACGACGGGCCGGACGCACTGCCCGGCGACACCCCGCAGCGCTACCGCAACCGGGACGAACTGCGCTACTGCCTGCGGTCGATCGCGGCCAACGCGCCCTGGGTCAGGCACGTCCACCTGGTCACGGATGATCAGGTGCCGCACTGGCTGGACACCTCGTGGCCCGGCCTGACGGTGGTCTCCCACCGGGAGCTGTTCGCCGACGGCGGCGCCCGCCCGGTGTTCAACTCGCACGCCATCGAAGCCCGGCTGCACCTGATTCCCGGCCTCGCCGAACACTTCCTGTACTTCAACGACGACATGTTCCTCGGCCGGCCGCTGAGCCCGCAGCTGTTCTTCCACGGCAACGGCCTGCCCAAGGTCTTCCCGGACGACCGGGTGATCCCGCCCGGTGACGCGGGCCCGGGCGACACCGTCTACGTCGCGGCGCAGAAGAACACCCGGGCCGCGATCCGGGCGGCGTGCGGGCGGACCTACCCGCGGGTCCTGTGCCACGTCCCGTACCCGCTGCGGCGCAGCATCCTGGCGGACAGCGCCGAGCGCTTCGCCGAGCCGCTGGCCCTCACCGCCGGGACGGCCTTCCGCTCGGCGACCGACCTCGCGCCGGTGACCCTGGCCAGTCACCTCGCCCACGCCACCGGCCGGGCCGTCACCGGCGAGCTCGAGCACGGCTACTTCCGCGTGGACAGCGGGGACGACCTCGGGCGGCTGCGCGATCTGGCGGACCGCCGCTGGGCCGACGCCTTCTGCCTCGCCGACGGTGTCCGCGACGCGATTCCGCGGGCGGAACAGGACCGCGCCGTCCGGGCCTTCCTGCGGGACTGCTTCCCGGTCCCCTCCCCGTTCGAGGATCCGGCCGCGGGCGACCTCGGCCCGGCCGGTCCCGGCCCCGACCCCGGCCCCGGCCCCGTTCCACCGCGCGGCACCCCGGCGCCCGACGACCGCCCGGACGTCCTGGCGTCCTGACGTCCCGGTGTCCCGGTGTCCTCACCCGTGCGGTCGGCGGATCATGGTGGTGTCCCTCCCCCGGTACGACGGCCGTCGGCCGTCGGCCGGGCCCGCGGTTCGACCGATCGGAGCACGCCCGTGACCACCGGCCCCACCGGAGCCCCGCTGCGCATCCTCACGGTCTGCCTGGGCAACTACTGCCGCAGCCCGCTCGCCGCCGCGGTGCTCGCCGCCAAGGCGGGCGCGGCCGCCGAGGTGAGCTCCGCCGGCCTGCTCGACCTATGGGTCGGCGGGACCGCCCACCCCACGATGATCGCGGCCGCGGCCGGGCTCGGCTACGACCTCTCCGGCCACCGCCCCGTCCGGGTCGACGCCGCGATGCTCGATCGGGCGGACGTCGTGCTCGCCATGGACCGCTCCGTGCTGGAGCAGTTGCGGTCCCTCGGCGGTGCCCGGAACGCCGCCAAGATCCGGCTCTACCTGGACGGCCGGGACGTGCCCGACCCGATGGGCGGCACCGCCGAGGGCTTCGCTGCCAGCGCGGCCATCATCGAGGCCGGGGCCGCCCGACACCTGCCCTGACACCTGGCTCAGGGCTCGGGGCTCGGGGCTCAGGGGGCCGCTACCGCTGTTTGGCGTAGTCCGACAGCCCCTGCCAGTCGATCACGACGCAGGGCTCGTCGCCCACCACCCAGGCGTCGTGGCCGGGCGGGCAGACCATGAAGTCACCGGGGCCGAAGTCGGCCGACTCGCCGTCGTCCATCACGATGTGCATCCGGCCCGAGATCACGTACCCCATGTGCGAGGCCTGGCAGGTCTCGGTACCCGCGAGCGGCTTGATGTGCGTCGACCACTTCCAGCCGGGCTCGAAGGTTCCCCGTCCCACCGCTCCGGCGTCCAGGTTGACCAGCTCCACCTTCCCCGAGTCCTGCTCGAAGGGCCGGACCTCCTCGGGGCTGTCGAAACTCTTGCGGATCAGACCAGACATGACGTGCTCCTCACCCGAACCGGGATCCCCCTTCCAGTCTCGGCTCCGGAGCCCCGGACGGCGACGCGCGGCCGGACCGGACCGGCCCGGGCGGCCCGGCCCGGTCAGCTCAGCCGGGTCCGCAGCAAGCAGAACTCGCTACCCTCGGGGTCTCCGGACGGGCGGTAACTAACGGTTCTACGACAGGGCCGAGAGTGCCCCGCCCGGGATCGGTCCCGGACGGGGCGAGGGGGGTTCTACTGCGGGCAGGTCAGCGAGCACGCCCACAGGGTGTGCCCGGGGCCGCTCGCGGCTTCCTGGTGGACGATCGGGACCGGGGTGGGGGCCGGACCCCCGCACCGAGCGCAGCGCACCGGAGCGAGGCGGGGCCACGTCTCCCCGCGGGCGTTCTGGTGGTTGTCCCCGTGGAACGGCTCACGGACGCACGGGGCTCCGTCGAACTGCCCGGGGCGAGGGGCGCCGCATGTGGGCTTCTCGGTAGCGGCGAGGGTCATCACGCCACCGCCCCAGCGAGCGTGTGCGCGCCGGGGTAGGTGTATCCGGGGTCGGGCTTCCCCATCACGACTGCCCGAAGGGCTTCACGCCGTTCGCGCTGCTGCTCCCTCTCCTCGTACTGGCGCTGCATTTCGTCCAGCTCGGCAAGCCATGCCGTGTGGTCGACGTACGGGCGCACCAGCGGCCCCACGTACGGGTTCTCTCGCTCGGCCCACGACGCGAGTCGCTGTTCGGGGAGAGTGACCCGGATGGGCTCGGGGGTGGCCGGTGCGGCGCGGTGCTGTCCGCGAGCCGGAAGGATTCGGCGCAGCACCCACAGGAGGGCGAGGGCGATAAGGTGTCGCATGTTCGTTCAGCTCCCTAAAGCTGTCGGACGCGACCCCCGGAGCCGGGCCTAATCGGCTTCCGGGGGTTCTCTAATTTCTTGAAAATACGGGACCAGCCTATACCTGTCCATAGGCGGCCACTACCTACGGTAGGCAGGCGTGGCGGTGCGCAGCCGGATACCGTAGCGCTGTGACCGACCTTGACCCGACCCGCCCGAAGTGGCCCCAGATCGTGGCAGTCCTCGCCGCACGAATTGAGCGAGGCGCCAACGGCTACGCGCCGGGCTCGATGATCACAAGCCCTATGGTCCAAGCGGAGTTCTCGGTAGCCAAGATCACCGCTGGGAAGGTCTTCGCGGAGCTTCGACGCAAGGGGCTGATCCGGACCGAGTTCGGGATGGGCAGCTTCGTGACCGACCAGGCGGAGCGCATCGACCAGGCCAACGGGAACCATTGAGCCCCGTCCTGCCGGATCACCAGCGGGACGGGGCCGAGGGCGCAGGATAGCCAATGGCCGTTGAGTGAATACGACGCCTGCGCCCCCACCGAGCCTATCCGGCTCAGATCGGGAGATCCCAGCCCGGACCGTCCGCGGTGCCGAGCCAGACCCGCTGTCGTTCTTCGGACACGGTGATGCCGAATCCGTCCTGGTGCGGCTTACCCTTCGTCTGCCACGCTTCTACGGCGTTCTCCACCTGGTCCCACAGCCGGAGCGGGCCACGCTGGACCACGGTCCACCCCCCGTCAGGGTTGGGCATGGTCCGGGCCTGCGATCCGGTGGCCACGTCCGAGAGAATCTGATGCCCGCCCGCGCCCATCCGCTCGGCTGACGGTGCCGCGAGCTGTGCGACCCACCCACCCGTCCACGTGCTGATGACCTCGGGGTCGATCCTGCTGGGCCGCTCGTTGCCGGGCAGCAGGGAAAGGCTCTGGCGGGGCGGCCGGTCATGCGGCCGGGCGATCATGAAACTGGTGAAGCCCGGCAGGAACCGGCCCGTGGCCTCTCCGGGGGCTGTCATGGTGAGCAGAGCCAGACCGAATCCGTAGGACCAGCCGGAAAGGGTTACCAGGATCTTTCCGCCCGGCTTGACCTGGTGCAGCCACGGCGGCGGGATGTACCGAACCGAACAGGTAGCAATGAGCCGGTCGTAGTCGCCCCCGTCCGGGTCGCCGAGCATCCCGTCACCGATGATCAGGCGGGGCGCGTAGCTGGCGGCCTTGATGGCAGTGGCAGCAGCCCCACCCACCGTGGGGTCATATTCGATGCTGGTGATGTTGGTGTCCCCGAGGCGGTGCGCACCGAGGGCGGTTGAGTAGCCCGTTCCTGTGCCGATCTCCAACACGCGGTGCCCGGCCTCGGTGTCGAGCTGGTGCCACATGCGCAGTACCAGGGACGGCAGGGTGGATGACGAAGACGGGGCGCCGGTCACGGTGCCGTCGGGCACGTCCTCCGGGCGGGTCCGTCCGTCCAGTTGGGTGACGAGGGTCTGATTCGTGTAGACGCTCTCCAGCCATCCGGGCTCGCCCTCGCGAACGGGCCGGTACTCGGTCGGGTTGCTCCCTTCGACCGGAAGGAAGTACGACCCGACGAACAGTTCCCGGGGGACGGTCTTCGCGGCGCGATCCCACGCGGGATCGGTCACCATGTCGTCCCCCGTGAAGGCAGCCACCATTGCGGCGCGAAGTTCGGCCGATGTGCTCACGTGTCGGGGCCTTTCTCTAGCTGGTCGGCGAGGGCATCGGCGATTGCTGCGGTGGTCTCCGCCGGCTGCCATGCCCACTGCCCGTTGGCGTTGCATTCAAAGAAGTACCAGGCGCCGTCAGGGGTCACGGCGAAGTCGAACGCGCCGTACACCAGGTCGAGTTTGGCAAGGTAGGCGGCGACCGAACGCGCGACCGCCCCGGGGATCTCGATGGGCGTGCACGTCATCAGGTCTTGCCGGTGGCGCCAGTCGAGATCGGGGCTGTCGATCCGGACCCCGAACAGGCGGTCACCGACGGCAGTCACCCGCACGTCGAACACCTTCGGCACCTTGGCTTGGAACAGGTGGGGGCATGCGGACACGGCGTCGGTGATCTCGGCCGGGTCGACCCCGCGCACCCACACCTGTTGCGCGGTTCCCTCCGCGTTCCGGTACCGGCTGTCCCACAGTGGTTTGTAGACAGCTCCGCCGGGTTGGTAGGCGCAGAAGTCGCGGGCTTCGTTCGGGTCTGCCGTGATGACAGTGTCCGGGACCAGGAACCCGCATCGGGCGGCGGCAGCAAGTTGCGCGGGCTTGTACTCGGCATTGCGGATTCGCCAGGGGTGATTGACGTAGTGTGCTCCGGGAAGGCAAGCAAGGATGCCCCCAGTGCCCCAGAAGGCTTGCGCACTGATGAACTTCGCGTCGTGCTCGGCGAGTCCGGGCGGCGCTTCGTAGGGCGAGGGTCTGCGGAGCCAGACAGACCGAACGTCGGTGATGTCGAGTTCCCGGCTCGGCGTGCGCAGGGTGCCCCGCTGTCCGTTCGTACGGTACGTGGCGGACAGCGAGGCACCCGTGTGCAGATCGGCGCCGGGATCGACACGGACGACCGGTACTCGGCGGTCAGCGAGGATGCGTACCACCACATCGGCCGTCACGTCGTACGGGTTGGTCAGGACCAGTACGGCCCGGTGTCGACCCCCGGACATCAGCCCGTGCCCTGGTCCTGGTCGTTGGCCGGGATGCTGTCCATGTCGGTCGTCGGGTTCGCGCCCTGCCCGTCGCCGCCGCCCGTGCTGGTGGGCGTGCTGGTGTTGGTGCTGGTGCCGTGTGCACCCATCTCAACCGTGCGGCCGTGCTGGTCCACGATCACGGCTATTTGCGTCTCGGGGTCGATCACGGGGGTATGGGCCGGGATCACCGGGGAATCGGCGTACGGCCCCATGCGGGTGGTTCCCCACGCTGCGGTTGTCATCTGTTCTGCGCCTCCGCTTCGCTGGTGGTGCTGACAGGATCAACAGCTCGGCCAGGTAGCCGAGTTGTGTAATCCCACCCCGACCGGCTCGACCTGTCCAGGGTTGGGGACGGCCGGGGTGGGAGTCGTGCCCCGTCACGGGCGACCGGGCCTCAACCACGGCTCGGGACGGGAGATTTGGGGCCCGCTCTGGCCCATGGGGAGGGGGAGCCTCATGGATGGGACGCCAGAGCGGGCGGCTAAGTGCGGACGGGGGCTCGGTGGCGTCCTTCCGCCTGTCTGCGGCGTCGCAGGGCCCGGGACCACTGCGCGACCCGGTGCGCTCGCTGGCCGGCGAGGGTGCCGAGCTGGTGCCAGCGCTGCACAACGGTGAGCCTCTGCCGGAGACCGGCGAGGCACCAGCGGCAGACCGACAGAGGCAGTTCGGCGCCGTCCAGCTCGGCCCCACCGAGGGGCGTCACGTCCCGCTCGGCGAGGCAGCCCCAGCACAGTCCGGGCAGCCAGGGCAGTCCCAGCGGCACCTTCGGCAGGGTGCCGGGCTCCATCACGGCACCAATCACGGCTGCTCCTCTCGGTGGCCGGAGACGCGCCTCACAGTGAGGCGGATGCGTCTGCGTCGGCGCCACCGCTCGGCCACGGCAGCGCCGCACGGCACTCCGAGTAGCAGCAGCGGCAGCGCGACCCCGAACCAGAGAGCCTGTCGAACCCCCACCGGCTCGGGATCGATCACCAGGACAGCCCCGGACGCGGCACCGGCGGCCACCAGGACGACGCTGATCGTCGCGACGGCCTCGACCCGGCTCGGCAGGCTCACAGCGGTTCCACCTCGGGGACCATGACCATGGCCACGTCGGCCAGCAGTCGGAAGCTCCGGTGGTCGTCGTGGTTCCACTCGTGCTTCCGCGCCCACTCCCGCATCTCGTCCGTGGTGGGGACCGGGCCCGACTCGGCGCCGCACACGGTGCCGTCCTCGGCCTCGGACCGGCACACCAGGACGTAGGCGGCCGGGTCTACGTCGGGCCCGTCGTCCTGGCGGAGCCGCCAGTCACCATGCCGGGTGGTTGTCTCGCTCTTGCCGACCCGCCGGGGCCGACAATCCGAGTGCGCCGGGGCCCACAGTGCTGACCGTTCGGGCGCTTCGGGGGTCTCGCTCATCATCCAGCTTTCTGGCCGTTGGACGCCTTGGCGGGCGTCATGTCGAACCGAACACGCTCGTTGACGGACGGCACCTCACGATCTCGCAATGGGCTATCCGACTGACGACATTGAACGGTGTCGTTGCACGTCCACAGGACTCCACGTTGGTGACTCCATGTTGGAGTCTGCGCACACAGAGTGGGTCTACGATCGGAGCACTCTGCCAGGGGAGCGAACCAGTGGACCAGCAACTAGCGGACCCACGCGACGTTGTCGCGGGCCTACTCGGGGATGAGCGCTTGCTCTCCATCCTTCGGACCAGAGACATGGGCGCCCTGTTCAAGTTGCTCAACACCCGTGGGGTCAGCACTCGGCGCATCGCAACAGCGGCGGGGATCGGCCAAGGGCGGCTCTACGACTACATGAACGGCCGCTTCCGGGTCGAGAAACTAGCGGTCTTTGAGCAGATCGCCGACGCTTTCCACATCCCGGGCGCTCTGCTGGGACTCGCCCGGCGTCCATGGGAGGCAGCCGCGCAGGCAGCGCCGTACCACACACCGCTCGGCGAAGTGCTCGCCGACTCGGACGATCTCTCAGCGATGGACGCTTTCCGGAACGCGGACCGGCAAGCCGGGGGCGGACGGCTCTACAGCGCAGTGGTTCGGCACCTGACAGCCAGCGTCGCGCCCCGCTTAGTCGACGGGGCGTCCGGCCCTGTGGTGTTCGGGGCGGCCGCCGCGCTTACGGAAATGGCCGGCTGGATGGCCCACGACTCAGGGCAAGATGATCTCGCTGCGGCGCACTTCTCGAAGGCGCTGCCGCTCGCGCGAACCTCTGGCGACCTACCTCTAGCCGCACACGTCGCCGCCAGCAGCAGCCACCTTGCGCTACAGACCGGCGATCCACGGCAGGCAGTTCACTGGGCGCTGGTCGGGGTCGAGCTTGCGCGCTCCGGGCCGCACCTGCCAAGCCTCATGGCTCGGTTGCATACCATGCATGCCCGCGCCCTTGCAGCTACAGGGCAGTACGCTCCGGCGACCGCCGCTCTTGATCAGGCGAGTGTGTCTCTTGAGCTTGGTGCAGACGACGATCACCCGTGGCTCTCGCCGTTCGATCACGCGACTCTCGCGAGCGAATCCGCGCTTGCCCTCGGGGACTTGGGGATAGTCGAATCCGCGCTTACGTACGCGGAGCAAGCCGTTAGCCTGCGCGAGGAAGGCCGAGCCCGATCGCTGGCCCTGAGTCGGATCACGCTCGCCTCGCTGCACGTCAGGCGAGGCGACCTAGATTCCGCCGTTGGCGTTGGGGTCGAACTTCTCGCGACCAGCCCCACCATGGGGTCGGTCCGGGTGGTTCAACAGCTTGACGGGCTTCGTGATCAGCTGAGCCAGCACACCACCTACCGCCCCGTTTGTGAGTATCTGGCACGATTCGATGATGCGCGCCGTATGAGGGCGCTGCTGCTCGCCGACATCATGCCGCAGCAAAGGGGAGGAACCGGCATTGACGACACCGCCCACACCTGACGACCCGAAAGCGTGGAACGCCTACCTAGCCGAGGGCAATGCCAAACAAGCGCGGAAGCGAGTTGCCGTTGACCTGATCATCCGCGACCAACGCGGCCGGGTGCTGGTGGTCAACCCCAGCTACAAACCTGACTGGGACCTGCCAGGTGGCATGGTTGAAGCCAACGAGTCTCCCGAGGAGGCAGGGCGGCGCGAGGTGCGCGAGGAACTAGGGCTGCACCTCACACCCGGCCGGCTCCTCGCAGTGGAGTGGGTTCCCCCGCACGGCCCTTGGGACGATCAGCTTGCCTTCATCCTGGATGGTGGCGAGCTGTCCGCCGGACAGTCTGCCCAACTCCGGCCACATGATGATGAGTTGTCAGAGCTAGCCATGATGGAACCCGCCGAAGCTCGTGCGTTGCTCCGCCCTCGCTTGCACTCGCGCTTTGACGCTGCACTTTCGGCGCTGACCGACGGCCACGCCCGATACCTGAGCGATGGTCGCCCAATTTGCTGACCTCAGGGCCCCGCCACCCTGCTGATGGGGTGACGGGGCTTCCTCACGCTTACGCCGCGAGGGCGGCCAGCTCGGCGACCAGGGCCCGGGCGTGTCGGACCGTGGTCACGAAGGTGAAACCGGCCGGGGTCGGCTGGTCCGCCATACGGTCGATCAGGTAGACACCTCACCCGGGAGGTAGGTCCCGCTGAGAGGGGATCCAGCGGACGGACATGCCGTAGCGCTCGGTGATTCCGGCTCGCACCAGGACGGACGCGAGTCGGAACATGATCCCGTACGCGTCGTCCTCGGTGTCCTCAGACACCATGAAGTGCCGGTGCGCGGTCATGCGGCCAGCCTCAGAGTCTCGCCGGCCTCGTGTCGCTGCTCGGGCCCTCGCGGTACCCGAGATCAGCCGAAGCGGCATTGATCATTGCGTCAACAGTGCCCATTGGTTCCCCCTGTGTTCGGGCATGAAACAGCCCCGCCGGATCGGCCCGGTCGGGGCAGGTGAGTGAGAGCGGACGGCTACGCGAGCCCCGCCCAGAAACGGTTCGCGCCGTTCTCAATGGCGCTGACCGTGACCGCGGGATAGGCCTGATGGACTAACCAGGGCTGCCCATTTGCAGCAAGTGCTGTAACTGCAACAGCTACATGCCGAATAGAATGCAGCCATGAATGGGACCGAGGCGTACTACCTGGCGACGGCCACCGTAATTCCACTATTACTGGTGGCGTATCTATTTAGCATGGATGCACTTGGCACACTTAGGGAGCTTGCGGGATTCCCGGATAATAAGTTCAAGGCATATCTGGTGGCCCTTGGAAGGATCGCTCCGTTTGCTGCCCTCTTTGGGGCGCTTAGCGGAGGGACGGCCTGCCTTCTTGCCCTTTACTCGGGAAAGCCAACTCCCACTAACGCTCTTTGGAGCATTATTGGGCTGATGTGTCTCTTGGTGGCAGGCTTCGTCCATCTACTTCTTGTTATCCTTCGGGAGACCTACAAATCCGGACTGACCGCCAATCCTAACATGGTGCAAAATTGCGATCAATGCCCGCATCGGTGCCCTAACGTAGGGGAATGATGAAATGCTAAGGGCGGCCAAGTAGTTCGCGGATCCGTGTTTGCAGCTCGGCGTTTTCGGCCCGCAGCGCGCGGACCTCGGCCACTAGGGTCTAAACCTCCTGGTCCAGCCGCTCGAAGGCCCCCGGAATGGCGACGGGGCACGCGAACGGCCCGGCCGACGAGACCGCCCCGGTGGTCTACGAAGGCCGCGCGCCCCGCGCGCCGGCTCACCTCAAGCGGGTCGGCAAAGAGGTCTGGCGGACCGTCTGGCAGGCTGGTAGCGGCGCGTACAGCCCGGAGACGGACCGGTACGTGATCCTGCGGTACTGCGAGCCTCACGACCGCCGCGCGCACCTTCTCGCGACTGTCGAGAATGACGGCCTGATGGCCGTCGGGTCCACCGGTCAGCCGGTGGAGCACCCCGCGATGCGGTACGTCGAATCAACCGAGAAGGAACTACGGGCGATCGCGACCGTAATCGGCTTCACGCCGGAAGCCCGGATGCGTCTGGGACTCGTTGCCGTCGAAGCCCGCCGAGTGGCCACCAGTCCGGAAGACTTTTAGTGCTCCCTGCATCTGCTCTTCGGTGGCGAAGCTAGCGGGGAGGCTTCTTTTGTAGGGCAGTTCCATATGCAATGAAACTGATGCCTCCCGGCGGACCTCCGCCACCTACTGCCGAGATCCGCACTCCGGTAATTAGGTATGCGCCAGCATTTTGGGCACTCTCGGACATCTCCTTTAGTGCGTCATGGATTTCGGGACCGTGTCCGAGGGCCAGCCAGGCAAGCGTGTCATCAGGGTGATCTTGCACAGTCAGCATTGGCAGATTACTCATCTCCTCAACTTAGTTTGCGCCTGTCGGCGACGCCTCACGGGTGAACCGAACCGGTGATTGCACTACCACGCGAGGGTGCCCTCACTGTGTGCCGCGTCACCACAAGTCCCGAGGACTTCTCGCCTGCTTGTTCAGGTACATGCGCCCGCCGCAGTTGGCGCAGTGGATCACCCGCAGCAGAAGCGCATCGGTGTCCGCTCGCTCGCGGTTTTCTACGCTCCGGGAGTCCAACAGCGCACCAACGTGGTCGAACTCCTCGCGCGTCATGATCGGCGTCTCGGTGCACATGATCGGAGCGCCCTGGGCGTCCCGGACGGGCTTCCCCTTGTGCATCTTCCAACCGAGTAGCACCGGGTTCTTGAGCATCCGAGTGATAACCGCGGGGGTCCACTTGAACCCGGTGCGGACGACGCGGGAGCCCTTGGCGCCGCCGGTATTACCACCCTTGGCGCGGTTCATCTTTACAGCCCAGTGATCGCGCGGGCTCGGGATGCCGTCCTCGTTGAGTCCTGCCGTGATGGCGGAGACGGTTTGACCCTCCAGTAGCTCCCGAACGATGCGCTCGATGACTGCCACGGCGTCCGGATCGGGAACCAGCGTCCAGCCGACTCCGCCGTGGTCCGCGGGCATCGGGGCAGGCATGTAGCCGTACGGCGGGCGGGAACCACGCCAGCGAAGCGGCATCCTGCGAATGGCCGCCATGGCGCCGGTCACGCGGTCACTGATCGACTGCGTGACCGACCTGCGCGGCGAATGCCAGCATGGGCATTTGCAGCTCTGCCATGGGGTCGATCGGGTTGCGGAAGTCGAAGACCAGACGGCCGCCGCCGATGCCCTCGGCGAAAACCAACATTTTCCGGTGCTCGCGCGCCCACTTGGCAAGATCGTGCATCTCCGCCATGGACGGATGATCCGGTCGAACCGCCAGCAGACAACAGCATCGAAGCTGTCCGGGTCGGTGAGCCAGGTTCGCAGGGCAGGGCGGTCGAACGGGGCGACTTTGGACGCGCTCACATCCAAGTCGACGGCCTCGCGCAGGGCATCGCCCTCGCCGAAGTCGATCCCACGCGAGCCGGCCACCATGTCGCAGGCGTCGCGCTGCCGCTCGGGGCTGGTGGTCTCGTCCGTCAGGACGGACAGTCGAACTACTCGGGCCCCTCGCAGGGTCTGGCTGAACACGGTGCCCTCTGTGCCGGGCAGGCTGTTGGGTTCCATCCCGTCGGTGGGGCGGGCAGGATTCCGGGTTTTGCGGGACAGGGCGGCGGTCGACACCGTGGACTACTCCAGTACAGGTAGTCCGGAGTGTTCGGGTCGGCCAGGACGTGCCAGCTCTCCTCACCGCTCTGGCCGACGTCGGCCGGGCGCGCCCCGGCTGCCAGCAGGCGCGCGAGTTCGGCGTCCTGGTCACGGTCGGTGGGGCTGACGTCGATGTGCGGCCGCAGCCTGCCCGGCCTCGGCTCGGCCGCGGGGCTGGGGACCGGCGTCGGCTGCAGCCCGCCGAACCCTTCCGGCGGCCCGATCTCCACCGCGCCGTCCTCGTCGGTGCCGAGCACGGTGTAGCCCAGCACCTCGCACCAGAACGCCGCCAGAAGCTGCGGATCCCGGCAGTCGATCACCAGTTCGGACATGCGACAGGCCATGACCGGCATCCTACGGGCCGTCAGCGGGTGGTCGGGGCGCAGAGTTCCGGACCGCCGTCGGCTGGGCCGGCCGGGTGGGGTCCGGGCCGTACCGGTGTGGTGGCCGCGGGTGGGGGCGGGAGGCTGGTGCGCCGGCGGCAGGCAGGAGAGAGCGTGTGAGCGAGCGCGGCCGTAGAGGTGTCCGGAGCACTGTGGCCGACGACGGGGGCGGGGGCGGGGGCGCCGACCGACTGACCGGCAATGCCGGTGTGCTGGGGACCGCACTCGCCGTCGTGCTGGCCTTCTCGCTGTCCCAGGGCGCGTGGGAGTGGTTCTCCACCTACCTCGGTGTGACGCTGCTGGTGGTGGTCCTGTCCTTCGGGCGGGTACCGCTGTGGGCACCGGGCCGGCAGGCCGCGTACGCGTGCGGCCTGGCCGCGTACGCGCTGGTGGCCGGTCTGTGCGTGGCACTGGCGCTGGCTCCGGCGATGCAGCGCTGGGACTGGCTGTTCCCGATGCCGGGCACCCGGGACGGATGCGTGGAGTCGGGCCGGTACGAGAGTCTGCGGACCGAGGCCGCGCTGGGGGATCTGGCCGCCGGCGCGGGGGACGCGCTCACCCATGCCCAGCAGCAGCAGAGCAGTCTGGCCGTGGCCGACTGCCTGGCGGCGACCACCACCCGGTGGCTGCCGGTGTACGCGTTGGGGACCGCGCTGCTGGTGGGTGCGGTCGCGTGGGCATGGGGGTGGGCCCGGGCCCGGAGGACAGGCGCCGGATCGGCTTGAAGGGGCCGGGCCCGGATGCCTGCCTCAGCCGAGCCTGGACACCTGGTAGTGCCCGATGAGCCAGCTGCCGCCGTCCCGGCGGACCAGGACGCTCAGGTGGACCGTCAGGGTCGGCCGGTCGACGAAGGAGAAGTCGACGCCCAGGTAAGCGAGGATCAGGTCCTCGGCGAGCCGTCTGGTCTCGAGGATCCGGTAGTCGGCCGTCATCCCGAGCGGCTGGGAGTCGTAGTAGTCCGCGACGCCCTGCCGTCCGACGCTGTAGGGGTGCAGGCCCTGGAAAATCGCGTCCTCCGTGAAAAGCGCGGCGACCTGCCGGGGCTCGTGGGCGTCGACAGCGGCCTTCCAGGGGTCGAGGACGCTGCGCGCGACCGCCTCGTCCTGTGCCGTGGTGCTCATCGGGACCTCTCTCGTGGCATCGGTGTGCTGCGGGCTGTTCCAGCCTGCAGCCCGGGTGGTCGAGGTGCGCGCGGAGCGGGTCTTGGCGAGTATCACCATGGGGGCGAGGCTGAAGGTTGAGGAGCAGCGCATGGAGTTCCTGGTGGACATGGTGACCACGGTGCCGGAGGGGACCTCCGAGGAGGCCGTGGCCGAGATCCGCGCCCGGGAGGCGGCGCGGGCCCGGGAGCTGGCGGCCCAGGGCAGCCTGCTCCGGCTGTGGCGGCCCCCGCTGGCGCCGGGCGAGTGGCGGACCTGGGGCCTGTTCAGCGCCGAGGACGCCGAGCGTCTGGAACAGGTGCTCGCGTCGATGCCGCTGCGGGTGTGGCGGCGGGACGAAGTGACGCCGTTGTCCCCCCATCCGAACGACCCGGGCCGCTAGGACGCGCACGGACCGGAGCGAGGAGCTGAAGATGCGTACGGACATCAGGCCGGGCGGGGTGTTCCCCGACTACGAGCTGACCGACCACGCCAGGACCAGGCGCAGGCTGAGTGACCTCCAGGGGACGGATCCGATGGTGCTCCTCCTCTCGCGGGGCCACTACTGCCCCAAGGAACACCAGCAGCACCAGCAGCTGGCGGCGCACTATCCCGAGATCGCCGTGGCCTACACCCAGGTGGTCACCATCTCGACCGACGGCATCCTGGAGCTGGCGGAGTTCCGCGACTCGGTCGGGGCCCGGTGGACCTTCCTCTCCGACGCCGGGCGCAAGGTCCAGAAGGACCTGGACATCCAGGAGTACACCGACCCGCACCACGATCCGATGGTCCCGCACACCCTGGTGCTCAAGCCGGGGCTGGTCATCCACAGCGTCTACAACGGCTACTGGTACTGGGGCCGGCCGTCGGTCGAGGACCTGCGCCGCGACCTGCGCGAGGTGACCCGCGAGATCCGGCCCGACTGGGACCTGTCCGCACCGGGCCTGCGGGAGGCCTGGGACGGCGGCGACCGCCGCGGCTTCTTCCCCTACAAGTGACGTGCGACTGACGTTCGAGGAGTTCTCGTGACCGTTCCACCCGTCTCCCCCGGTGGCCCGCCGGCCCGCTACGACGACCTGCGGGCCATGGTGATCAACTGCACGCTGAAGCGCTCGCCGGAGCGGAGCCACACCCAGGGGCTGATCGACCTCAGCGCCGGCATCATGGAGCGCCAGGGCGTGCAGGTCGAGACCGTCCGGGCGGTGGACGTCGACATCGCGACCGGTGTCTGGCCGGACATGACCGAGCACGGCTGGGAGACCGACGAGTGGCCGGTCCTCTACTCGAGCGTCATGGCCGCCGACATCCTGGTGCTGGCCGGGCCGATCTGGCTGGGCGACAACAGTTCGGTGATGAAGCAGGTCATCGAGCGGCTCTACTCCTGTTCGAGCCTGCTGAACGACGCCGGGCAGTACGCCTACTACGGGCGGGTCGGCGGCTGTCTGATCACCGGGAACGAGGACGGGGTGAAACACTGCGCGATGAACGTGCTCTACAGCCTGCAGCACCTGGGGTACGTCGTCCCGCCGCAGGCCGACGCGGGCTGGATCGGTGCGGCCGGTCCGGGCCCGTCCTACCTCGACCCGGGCTCCGGCGGGCCGGAGAACGACTTCACCAACCGCAACACCACCTTCATGACCTGGAACCTGCTCCACCTGGCCCGCATGCTCAAGGACGCGGGCGGCATCCCGGCGTACGGCAACCAGCGCTCCGGGTGGGACGCCGGCTGCCGCTTCGACTCGGAGAACCCTGAGCACCGCTGAGTTCGGCGCGGCCGACGACCTCGAGCGGACCCCGGTCCGGCCGAGGCCAGGGCTTCCCTAGGCGTCGGCGCGGCGGGGAAGCTTCCAGCCCGGGCGGGGGAAGTGGCAGGTGTAGCCGTTGGGGAATTTCTGCAGGTAGTCCTGGTGCTCGGGCTCGGCCTCCCAAAAGGGCCCGGCCGGGGTGACCTCGGTGACGACCTTGCCCGGCCACAGGCCCGAGGCGTCGACGTCGGCGATGGTGTCCTCGGCGACTCGCTTCTGCTCATCGGTGAGGTAGTAGATCGCCGAGCGGTAGCTGGCGCCGATGTCGTTGCCCTGGCGGTCCTTGGTCGACGGGTCGTGGACCTGGAAGAAGAACTCGAGCAGGGCCCGGAAGTCGGTCCGGGCCGGGTCGTAGACCACCTCGATGGCCTCGGCGTGGTTGCCGTGGTTGCGGTAGGTAGCGTTCGGGACGTCGCCACCGGTGTAGCCCACGCGGGTGGACACCACCCCGGGCTGGCGGCGGAAGAGCTCCTCCATGCCCCAGAAACAACCCCCGGCGAGGATGGCCTTCTCGGTCGCCATGGTTCCACTCCCTCAGTGACGGACATCGGCTTTCGCTGCTACTGACAACCTACGAGGCCGCCGTATTCCTGTGCACGCGCCGGCCGCTCCTCGTCCGGGTTCCGTAAGGAAACAGGACCGGCCGGTTCAGGGCGTGATCGACGGTCGCGGGCGCAGGACG
Organism: Kitasatospora sp. MBT63; assembly: GCF_000710465.2. Taxonomy (GTDB): domain Bacteria; phylum Actinomycetota; class Actinomycetes; order Streptomycetales; family Streptomycetaceae; genus Kitasatospora. The sequence goes on from NZ_JAIZ01000748.1 coordinate 39,037, forward strand.
GCGTTGAGGGAGGTTGCCGCCGTCACGTCGAACCCGGCCTGGCATGCGATTCCCAGCTGCTCCGCGACCTTGCGGATGTTGAGGTCGACCGCGGCCTCGGCGAGGGTGGCGAGTGCGTCGATCGCGGCGCGTGCCCGCAGTACGGCCGTGCTGACGAGGACGGCGCCGATGACGGAGGCCGGCCACCAGCCGGTGGAGACGGTGACGAGCAGGTAGGCCGTTCCCCAGGCGGCGAGCCGGCCGGCGTCCGCGTAGCCGTCCCGGACACCCTGGATGTCCTTGCGGGCCTCGCTGTCGGCAACCGCCCAGATGTGCGGCCAGATCTCGGCGAGTTCGACGCCGTAGCGTTGCCGGACCCGACCGGCGGCGGTGGCCATGCGCTGGGCCGTCCAGGTCGGCCGGTCCGGTGGGCCGTCCGGGAAGCGCCGCTCCTGCTGCTCGAGCAGTCGGGCTTCGGTCGGACGACGGCGGTTCGGCGTCGTCCCGTGGAGGTGATCGTGAACGCGCTGGTCACGAGCCTCCTGGATGGCGCGGGTGAGGGTGGTCCAGCGACGGATGCGCCGATGGGTGAGCACCGTGACGTACCAGTGCGGCCGGTCCGGGATCCAGGCCCGCTCGAAGGTCCGGCCCGCCGAGGCCGCAGCTGCCCCGGCGGCGGTTGCGAGGGCGGTCACTAGCAGTAGGGCGGTGAGGAGCTCGGCCGGCTGCTGGTCTGCCCGCGCGCCGGCGAACGCGTTCAGGTAGGTGCGGAGGTACCGGAGGTCCACCGCGTGCCGGAAGCCCGAGTGTCGCGCGATCACCAGGCACATGACGAAGAGCAGGCCGGGGCCGAGCAGCAGCGCGGCCCAGCGCTCGGCGGCCTTATTGGAGATTCCCAGGAGCAGTGTGGTCACGGTGTCACGGCAGGAGGGTGAGAGGGCGGTCGACCAGGGCGCAGCTGGCCGCGCTCTCCTCGGCGCGGGTGCACCAGCGGAGCGGGCAGACCCGCAGCGGCGGCGCCGCACGAGGGGTCCGGACCCCCGGCAGCGGGCTCCACGTCCGGTCCGGCCGGGTCAGACCGTGAAGACCGAAGTTGGTCGCCGCCGCGTCGAGCTGGTCGAGGAGGTCCGTCATCCCGTCCAACGGGCGGTCTCCCGAGGCCATCAGTTCGATCACCTGTCGGAGGAGGTCGTCTGCGCCGGCCGCCGTCAACAGGTCGGCCAGTTGATCATTGCGGCCGTACACCCGGCAGAGCTTCTCCACCCGCTCGGCGAGTTCGGTCAGCGCGTCGTTCGAGCGTCGGCCCGTCGGGGTATCTGGCATACCATCAGTTTAGGCTAAAGCAGCGGTAGTTGGTGCCTGCGGTGGGGACTGGGGGCGGTCGGATGCGTGACGAGTTGGTGGCGAGGGTCTTCGCGAGACTGGGCGCTGCCCGGGGCGGTTCGGGCCGGGAGATGCTGCTGTCGATGGACGCGTTGGCTGAGGTGGTGGCACTTCTGGGGCATCGCCGAAAGGGACAGTTCGATCTGCAGGCCATCGGGCTCTCCGCCGGAATGTTCCTGGAGCGCAGCCTGGTCGGACCTCCCGGACAGGACATGCTGGAGTTGGAGATCGCAGGCCAGTTGTTCGGACCGGTCTACGCCGCGACACCGCATCTCGTCCCCGAGCAGATGAGCCGCGTCTACCGGGCCGGTCACGACCCCCTGGCGACCTTCTCCCAGCAGACCGGGTTCGTCACCGATCCCACTGTCTGGCTGGAGCTGCACGGCGGGCCGCTCCTGAGCTACGCCGACACGGGTGACCTCGCCACCCTGAGGCTCGCCGTCGACATTCTCGAGCTGGCCCTCGTGGCTGCCTCTCCGGACCATCCCGAGCTGACCAGGGTGCTCAAGCAACTCCTCGTCGTCCTGAGTGTCCTGCGCGCAGCAACTCACGAGCGGGACGTCTGCGTGCGGGCTGTCGACGTGGGCGGCATCGTGCACGTCCGTATGCGCCCCGAGGAGGCCGACCGTTCGCTGATGGACCACCACCATGACACAGCGATGTACGACTTGGCGGGGCGCGACAGGCTGCGCGCGACGGCTTCGGGAGGGGTGGACCACCGCTTCGCCCTGATGAATGCGTTGATGCAGCTAGGCCTGCTGGTTGATGAGGTCCGGCCACTGCTCAAGGCACTCGACCTGTACGGAGACCTTCCGGAGGAGTTGAAGAGCCTGGCGGTCGGGCATCTGTCGGCCGTGCTGACGAGACTTCTGGCTTCCGGCCGGGACGAGCGGGCCGCCGCCGTGGCACGCTGCCACGAGCTCCTGGCCTCGTCGCCGCCGCACCGCCCGACCGAAACCGCCGTGCTCCTGGTCCTCTGCGAGGCGGCACTGGAGGATCTGGCCGAGGAGAGTGACACCGACGGGCTCCGTCGGGCCGTCGGACTGAGCCGGCGCCTGCTGACCGTGGCGGAGGGCGGCGGCACACAGACTTTGGCGAGGATCTACCTGGCGGCCGGGCTGGGCAAGCTTGCCCAGCAGACCCACGACCCGGAACCGGCGCGGGAGGCGGTCGCGCTGGCACGCACCGCTGTCGAGTTCATGGCGCAATCGGATCCGGCGAGGGCGGGACTCGTCAGGATCGCCCTTTCGGAGGCTCACCGGACCGTCTACGAGCTGACCGACGACCTGGAAGCACTGCACGAGGCGGTCCATGAGAGCAGGCTCGCGATCGAGGTCGTCAACGACGCCGATGGCGTGATCGCCGCGGGGGCCTACCTGAGCCATGCGAAAGCCGTTCATTACGACGGCGGCCGCCGCCGGAGCCCGGAGTTGCTGGAGGAAGCGCTCACCTCCCTCAAGCGGGCCAATGAGTTCCCGGACCTCCCGGGGGCGCAGCGAGTGGCGATCCTGCATCTGCTGACCAGGGTTCTGGGCGACATCTTCCGCCGCTCCCCGCACCGGTCGGCGGCGATCGACGAGGCCGTCGAGTACGGCGAACAGGCGCGGACGCTGGCGCCACCCGGCGGCCCGGAGGAGCCGATGGTGCTGTGCGAGCTGGCTCGTGTCCAGGTCCTGCGGGGCGTGGCCACGGGCGACGTCGAACGGCTCCAGGAGGCGATCGGACTCGCCGAGCAGGTGCTGGCCCGTGCCGACGTCGCCATGCCCGGGACCCTGGTCGCCGCGGAACTGGAACGCGCCACGGCGTTGGGAAACCTGGCAACGGTCACCAAGGACCCGAGCCATGCCCTGGAGGCGCGCGCCGGGTTCGACCGGGTGATCGCCTCGCCGTACGCCCGGCTCGACGTCAGGACGACCGCGGCGGTGCTGCGCAGCCGGCTGTCGGCGCCGACAGCCGGCCGGACCTTGGACGACCTGGCGGAGATGATCGACCTCCGTCGGCTGAACGTCGCTTCCGGTCCGCTCCGGGCCGACCGTGAGAACGTTCTGCGCCGCTACCGCGGGTTCACCGGGCAGCTGATCGAGGCCGGGATCGCGGCCGAGGACCCGGTGCGGACGGTGGAGCTGATCGAGCGAAGCCGCGGCCTGCTGTCGCAGGACGTCATGACCGTCCACCCGGGTGCATCCGGGGCAGACCCGTCACAGACCGCCGAACTGCTGCAGCTGACCGCCGCGTTGCGGGCCCTCGATCTTCGCGACAGTGCGACAGGGACGAGTTCCCGGCGTCGCGAGTTGGAACGGGACATTGCGCAGGAACGGCGAAGGCTGATGGACCGCTGGCGGCACCTGCACGCCACGGCCGCACCGGACGCGCAGCACTCCCTCGCCGGCGCGGCGGCACAGGGCCCGATCGCCCTGATCGCCACCGGCGACGAAAAGGGGTACGCCGTCCTGGTCACCTCCGACTCCGACCGGCCCGTCCGCATCCTCGAACTGCCCGAACTGGCCCACGGGCCGACGCAGGAACGGGTGCTGACCTTCCTGACGGCCCGGCGCTACGCGCTGACGGACACCTACACCCTCCGGGTCCGCCTCCAGGCACAGGCAGCGGTACGTGACACGTTGGAGTGGCTCTGGACGGCCGCCGCCGAGCCGATCCTCGCCGACCTCGGGCTGGAACCCGTGTCCCAGGGCGGCGACTGGCCGCGGATGTGGTGGTGCCCGCTCGGATTCCTGAGCCACCTGCCCTGGCACGCGGCCGGCAACGGGACCGCGGACGGCGTGCTCGACCGGGTGGTCTCCTCCTACACGACGAGTCTGCGCGCCCTGCACTTCGTACGGCAGATGCCGGAGAGCACCGGCCCGAGCCGGACGGTGATCGTCGCGCAGGCGCAGGCCCCCGCTACCGTCGCGCTGCGCGGCGTCGACACGGAGGTCGCCGCGATCCGGCACTGGCTGCCCGACGCGAGCCTGCTGGCCGGGACCCAGGCGACGAAGCAGGCCTTCCTGGCGGCGCTGGAAGGCCACGCGAACGTCCACCTGGCCTGCCACGCGGTGACCGACATCCACTCACCGGGCATGAGTCGACTCCTGCTCGCCGACCACGAGCAGAACCCGCTGACGATGGCCGAGCTCGCCGCGCTCCAGCTGGCCGGCCGCGAGCTGGCGGTGTTGTCGGCCTGCAGTACCGCCGAGACCGGCTCGGACCTGACCGACGAAGAACTGCACCTGACCGGCGCCCTGCAACTCGCTGGATTCCGCCATGTCATCGGTGCGCTCTGGCCGGTCAGCGATGCGACGGCCGGGGAGATCTTCGACACCTTCTACTCCCACCTCACGGATGAGGGCGGTCGGGAACTCCGGGTCGAGACCTCCGCCCACGCGCTGCACCTCGCCGTCCGCCGATTGCGCGAGCGCTGTCCCGCGACGCCGACGGTCTGGGCCTCGTTCGTGCACACCGGGGCGTGATCGGGGTGGGCGACTTCGACTTCGGATCACTCCCCGGGACGGCGTTCCCCGTCCTCGCGACCACCGCCTGGTTGGCGCCCGACCGCATTCCGGTCGAGCTGCTCCCGTCGACGCCGGATCGCGATGCGGACCTGGCAGCGCTCGTCAGGGCCGGGCTGGTGACGAGAGGTCCGGACGGCACCTGCTCCGTCGCGCCCCGGGTCCAGCAGAAGTTCCGCCGATTCCTCGGTGAGCGGTGGCAGTTCACCGCGATCGCAGGCATCGCCGGATACCTCGGCGACCCCGGGGCTCCGGGCGCGACCGCGCGCTGCATCACACTCGCCCCGCACCTTTCCGCCTGGGTCGGCTACACGAGGGCCGAGGACCACGGTACGAACATCGTCCGTCTCATCGAACGGATGCTCGACCTGCTGTTCGAAAGCGGGCTGTGGCGTGCCGCCTTGCCCCTGTGCGAGCGCGTCAACGAGGTGACCGAGCTGCGGTTCCCACCGGGCTCAACGGCCAGCCGGCTGAGCAGGAGCAGGCTCGCGCACGCCTGTCGCGAGGTGGGGCAGTACCAGCGTGCCACCCGGATCTGGGAGGGCCTCATCGCCGTCCAGGTGGAGATCAGCGGCGCCGGGCATCCGTTGGTGTCGGACCTGGAGACCGGGCTGGGCGAGACCCTCCTCGAGTCGGGTGACCACCGACGGGCAATGGAGGTCGTCGAACGGATCGTCGCCGACCGGACGGCGAGCCTGGGAGCAACGCACCGCGACACCCTGAGTGCCCGGAACAACATCGGAGTTATCCACGAGTGGGCGGGTCGCCGGGACGAGGCCGCACGCGTGTGGGCAGCGCTTCTCCCGGAGTTCGAGTCGGCTCTGGGACCGGACGACCCCGACACCGTCCTGGTGAGGACGCGGTTGAAGAGCGCTCAGGGCGCTCAGGGCGGTCCGGCGATCGAACCGGAGGAGCCGGAGCAGGCCCGGTCGGTGGAGGAGCTCACCGGGGAGGTGGTCTTCGACGAGCTGGGTCGATGGCACGCGCTGCTGCTGGCCGACGAGGACCCGGAGGTGGACTCGGAGGCGGTCGAACCGGAGGTCCGGCAGCTGCTCGAACGTGGCGAGGCTGCCCTCGGCGCCGGCCATCCTGCCGTGGTCGCAACTCGACGGCTGCTGGCGATCGTCCACTTCCGGCAGGAACGGTGGGACGACGCGGTCGAGGCGGCCAGGGAGACGCTCGACGCAGCAGACCGGTACCTGGGCCGGTCCGACGACCGGACCAAGAAGTCGGTGGCCCTCCTCATGCAGGCGCTGGTCCTGGCCGGGCACTTCGACGCCCTCGAGCCCCTGCTGGAAGAGCGGCTCGAGGACGTGATCGAGCTCCTCGGCTTCGGCGATCCGCTGGTGCGCGCACTCGCCGCACGCCGGGCGTTGGACGACCTGAAGCAGCCGCGGCTGTGGTGACCGCGAGTACCTCCTCGCCGTGCATCGGGCCGAACCTCAGGCGGCCTGCATCGAGCACACAGTGGCGGCCGACGGCATGAGACGGACGGGTGAGAGCTGCCCGGCTGACGCGTCGCAGCCGCTACCGGCGACGACCTTCCGTCCCCTGAAGCAAGGGGATCTCGAAGTCCCACTCGAGTGCTCGGTGGCGTGGGTTCCGCTTCGCTGTCTCGCCCTCGACCTCCAGCGGCGAGCTGGTGGGACGCCGGCTGCCGCTTCGACTCGGAGAACCCCTGAGCACCGCTGAGTTCCGGCAGCAGCCGGCCGGGCCCGCCCCACCGGCGTTCAGCGGATCCGTTCCGTCGTCGTCATGGGCGGGCCTCCGTCTCCAGTCCCAGTTCGAAGCGCAGGTAGCGGTCGACCGACCGGGCGAGGACTTCGTTGCCGTCGCTGGTGACGACGCGGTCCCACCATGCTCCGTAGATCCGCTCGAAGCGGTAGCCGGCGAGCAGTTCTCCGGCGGCGCGGACGGCGTCGGGCCGCTCCGGGATGTGGTTGGCGTAGCTGTACATGATCGTGACCCAGCGGCGGTCCGGGCAGACGTTGACCACATCGCCGCTGAACAGCGCCCCCGCCCCGGAGCTCCAGTGCATCACCGTGCTGCCCGGGAAGTGGATGCCGGGGTTGATCAGCGTCAGGTCGTCGGTCAGCCGGTGGGTCCGTCCGCTCCAGAAGCGCAGGGCGGGGTCGGGGCGGCCGACCCACTGCCGGTCGGCCTCGTGCAGGTACACCGGAGCGTCGAAGGTGTGGGCCCACTCGACCATGGCGGAGTAGAAGTGCGGGTGGCTGATGACGATCGCGTCGATCCCGCCGGCCTGCGCCACTTCGCGGATCACCGCGTCGTCGAGGTAGGGCACGCAGTCCCACAGCACGTTGCCGGCGGCCGTGCGCAGCAGCAGGGCCCGCTGGCCGATGGCGAAGGCGGGGGTGCAGCCGATGCCGAGCACGTCCGGGCCCTGCTCCTCGAAGCGCATCTCGTGGCCCTCGCCCCGCAGTTCGGCGAGGCTGGTCCACTGCTGGCCGTCGGCCCCGACGTACTGGCGTTCGTCCAGGCAGACCGGGCAGTCGGGACGGGCGGCGGCGTACTGGGTGCCGCAGGTGCGGCAGATGGGCAGGGCGGATCCGGTGAGGTCAGCCACGGTCGCCTCCGGTCAGCTCGGTGAGGACGTACGGGCGGCTGGGCCGCCAGCCCAGCTCGGTGACGGCGCGGGACCCGGAGACGACCTGGTTCAGCGCCAGGGCCTCGGCGAACGGGGCGCCCACGGCCTCGGCGGCCTGCTCCAGCGGCCAGGGCTCGGCCCGGCCGGTGCCACCCGCGGCGACGTCGGCGGCGGCAGCGAGCGCGGCGACCGGCACCGCCTCGTGGGCCACGCCGTGCAGGACGCTTCCCGGCTCGGCCCCGGTCAGGGCCAGCACGAACAGCTCGGCGAGGTCGTCCACGTGCACCATCGGCCAGCGGGTGGCCGGCGAGCCGACATACCGGCCGCTGCCGTGCTCCTTCGCCCAGCCGGTCATCAGACCGGGGATGCCGCCGCCGTGGCCATACACGATGCCGGGCCGCAGCACCACGGCGCGCACGTCCTCGGCCGCGCTCGCCAGCACGCGCTGCTCGATGCGCGGGCGGTAGCCGACGATGGTGATCGCGTCCGTGGCGGCGTCCTCGCCGACGGCGGTGTCGCCGGTGGCGCCGAGCACCCAGACACCGCTGGTGTACACGAACGCCCGCCCGGTGCCGCGCACCCCTTCGGTCAGTGCGCCCACGGCCGCAGCGTCCACCGGCTCCTCGCCGGTCGGCGTCGCGAGGTTCAGCACGGCGTCGATGTCGTCGGTGACGGCGGCCCGCAGCGAGGCGGGGTCGCGCAGATCGCCGACGCGCGACGCCGCGTCAGGACCGATCCGTTCGGCGTCCTTGACGAAGTGGACCACCTGATGGCCGTCGGCCATCAGCTGCCGCACCGCGGCGGATCCGATGTAGCCGGTGGAACCCAGCACGAGTACCTTCACGTCTGTTCCTCTTCGATTGCTCGACGACAAGGGGGGACAACAACTAGGGGTGAGCGGGGCTGCGTTCGGGTCGGTGACGGTCGACGACGTGCGCAGGTCTTCCCGGCTCCTCGCACAGGCGCCGGGCCGAAGGCGCCCTGGGTGATCACGACGAGTCAACGGTGCTGCGGCGAAGAGCGGTTGGTCCGGCGGGTCCGGTGCTGATCAGGCGGGTACGGGTGGCTCGTGGGCCATGACGCCCAGCATCAGCGCGGCGGCCACCGTCGACCGTCGGTGCGGATTGCCGTCAGGCCGGGCCGGTGATCGCCTGTTCCGCGGCGCGGCTGACGTGTTCCCACGCCGCCCAGGTGTCCGCCCGGGTGCGCGCGATGTCGAAGGCCAGGTCGTAGACCATGCTGCCCAGGAGGAGGCGCAGCGGCGGCTCGTCGCTGTCGACCAGTTGGAGCAGCGCGGCTGCGGCGAGCTTCGGGTCGCTGTCGACCGAGCCCTCGGCGAACTGCCTGGCCAGCTCCTCCCGGAGTGGTGCGTACGCCTTCAGGTGGCTTGTGCTGCGCATTGCGGTGTAGAGGTCGGTCCAGTAGCCGCCGGGCTGGATGATGCTCACCTTGACGCCGAAGCCGGCCGCCTCCAGGGCGAGGGCTTCGCTGAGGCCTTCCAGGGCGAACTTGCTTGCGCTGTAGATGCCGGTACTGGGAAAGCCGCCCAGGGCGGCGATGCTGGAGACCTGCACGAGATGGCCGGAGCGCTGTTCGCGCAGCACGGGCATCACGGCCTGGCTCACCCAGAGTGCGCCGAAGAAGTTGACGTCCAGTTGGGCGCGCGCCTCGGCTTCGGTGAACTCCTCGACCATGCCCATCGGGAGCATTCCGGCGTTGTTGACGACGATGTCGAGCCGTCCGAAGTGGCCGACCGCCTCGGCGACGGCGGCGAACACGGCGTCCCGGTCGGTCACGTCCAGCGTCAGGGGCAGGACCCGGCCGGGGTGGGCGCTTGCGAGCTCGTTCAGCGCGGTCGTGGTGCGGGCGGCGACCACGGTGCGGTCGCCGGCCGTCAGGGCTGCCTCGGCGAAGGCGCGGCCGAGACCGCGGCTGGCGCCGGTGATGAACCAGACGCGGCTCGTGGATCCGGCCGTGGTGCTCATGTGCGGTGCTCCTGTCCGGGAGAGGTCGTGGGAATGGGGGTGGCCGGGAGGGTTCGGCCAGCTGCTCGGCCGCGGCGTGCGCTGCGGACGGCCAGGGCGGTGAGGAGGGTGAAGAGGGCGCCGGTCGTCAGGACACCGTTGGTGCTGAGGTTGGTGGCGACGATCCCTCCGAGGAGGGCCCCGAGGGCGATGGCCAGGTTGTAGACCGAGGTGTTCAGGGCGGTGGCGGCCTCCGCCGAGTCGGGCGCCGCCTTGAGGATCCACGTCTGGACGGCGACCGGCACACCGCCGAAGGCCAGCCCCCAGCCCAGGAGCAGCAGGGTTCCGCCGACCGGGGTGCGGCCGGCGAGGGGGAAGACCGCGAGGATCGCGGTGAGCAGGACGCTGATGGTGACGACGGTCGCGCGGACGTTCCGCTCCGCGGCCGCACCGGCGAGGAAGTTGCCGAGGATTCCGGCGACGCCGAAGCCGAGCAGGAGCGGGCCGATCGCGCCCTCGCCGATCCCTGAAACGGTCCGCAGGATCGGGCTGACGAAGGTGAAGGCGGCGAAGTGGCCGCCGACCAGGAGGAACGTGGCGATGACGCCGGCGCGTACCACGGGGTGGCGGAACTGCTGCGGCAGCGTGCGCAGCCGAACGACCTGCTGGGCAGGCATCGGGGGCAGCAGGAGGAGCAGGCCGACCAGCACGAGGAGGCCCAGTGCGCCCGCGGCCACGAACGCGGTGCGCCAGTCCGCGAGACCGCCGATCAGCGTCCCGGCCGGTACGCCGAGGACGTTGGCCGCCGTGGCGCCGCCGAAGACCACCGAGACGGCCCGGGGGACGGAGCGATCCGGTACGAGCCGCACGGCGAGGCCGGCGGCGAGCGACCAGAAGCCGCCGATGCTGATCCCGATGAGGAAGCGCGCGCCCAGCAGGATGGTGAAGTCGGGTGCCACGGCCGACAGTCCGTTGGCCAGGACCATCAGGGTGATCAGGCCGATCAGTGCGACCCGCCGGTCGAGCCGTCCGATCGCCACCGGCAGCAGCGGCGCCGTGGCGGAGGCGACCAGGCCGGGGACGGTGACCATCAGGCCTGCGGTGCCCTCGGAGACGTGGAGAGTTCCTCCGATGAACGGGAGCAGCCCCACCGGCAGTGACTCGACGGTCACCAGGGCGAACGTCCCGACCGCCATGGTGGCGACGGCGAGCCAGCTCCTGAGGGGCACCCGATCGCTTTCGGACGGGGTGGGTGGCTTCCGGGCGTCGACGACGGTCATGGCACTCCGGTCCGGTAGGGATTCGTTGTGCTGACGATCCTTCAGGCGGACGCCACGGCCATCAACGCCCAAGATCAGTAGGATCCGATAAATCAGGCTTATGACGGGGGTCGGCGGCACATGGAGATGCGCGAGATCGAGGTCTTTCTGACACTGGCGGAGGAGCTGCACTTCGGCCGGGCGGCCGCCCGGCTGCACCTCACCCAGGCACGCGTCAGTCAGGTGATCGGCCGTCAGGAGCGGCAGCTCGGCGGTCTGCTGTTCGACCGCTCCAATCGCCGCCGGATCCGCCTGACCCCGCTCGGCAGTCAGCTGCGCGCGGATCTGGGGCCGGTCCACGCGCAGCTGCGGGACAGCCTCGAACGGGCCCGGTTGGCTGCCCGCGGCAGGACCGCACGCCTGCGGGTGGGCATGATGCCCTTCAACGTGCCCGACCTGCACCGCTACTGGGAGGCGTTCCGGTCCCGCCACCCCGAGTGGGAGCTGCAGGTGCGCAGGGCACCGTACGTCGAGCCGTTCGCCAGGCTCCGTGACGGCGACATGGACGTCTTCGTCACCTGGCTGCCGGTGGACGAGCCCGATGTCACCGTCGGCCCGGTCCTCTTCCACGACCCCCGCGTACTGGCCGTCGCCGCGGATCACGAGCTCGCAAGTCACGACGCCGTTCCGCACGAGGCGCTCGCCGACTTCGCCCACGCCATGGCCCCCGCCATGCCCGACTACTGGGAGGACGCCTACCTGGGGTTCTACACACCCCGGGGCAGGACCATCGAACGCGTCGAGGAGGTCACCAACGCGGACGAGCTGATCCATCTCGTCACCACCGGCGAGATCGTCCACCCCTTTCCCTCGCACGTCACCCGGTACTGGTCCATGTCCCACGTGCGCTTCCTCCCCATTCCCGAGATGGGGACGATGCCGTACGCCCTGGTGTGGCGCCGCGACGGCGAGAGCGAGCTGGTCCGGGCCCTCGCCCGGACCGTCCGCGAGATCGGCGCCCTGCACTTCTGAGTTCCCGGGTCCAGGACGACCACCTGGCAACCGGTCGCGGGAACCGGGCAGGTCCGGACGGCGGACGGCCGGGCCGAGCGCTTCGCACTGCCGTTGGCCCGCATGCTCAAGGACGCGGGGGCGTCCCGGCGTGGGCCGGTGGGGTCACAGCGGCAGGTCGAGGACCAGGGGCCGGTGGTCCGAGATCGGTGTCCTGGGCGCCCGTATCGCCTCCGGCCGGTGCGGGCCGGGTCCGGTCGCGAGGATGTGGTCGAGTTGCACCCGTGGGCGGTGCGACGGGAAGGTCGGGACCCGGGCCAGGTCGCGCCAGCCCGACCGGGGCGACGGGGAGAGCAGGTCTGCCGCGCCGAGCGTCGCCGCCGGGAGCGCGCCGGCGAGGTTGAGGTCGCCCAGCAGGATGTGCGGCCGGGGCAGGTCGGCGATCCAGCCGTGCACGGCGAGCAGTTGGCGCACGTTCCAGCCCGGGACGAACGACAGGTGCAGCGCCACCGCCGTGAACGGGCCGCGCCTGCCCTCCAGTACGGCGGCCAGTGCCGCGCGCGGATGGTCGCGGATCACCGTGAGCCCCGCCCGGCCGGCCACCGGCAGCGGCAGGGCGACCGGGGGCGCGGCGAACCGTCGGGCCCGCCACTCCAGGACCGGCAGGCGGGACAGCAGCGCGATGCCGTGCGAGGGCACCTCCCCGTCGTGCCCCGTGCCCGGCGGGCCGTAGACCCGCAACCCCGGCTCGGAGCGGTCGGGTTCCCATCGGCGGCCCGGCCTGGCCCGGGCGTGGAACGCGGAGGCGTAGCGCCAGTCGGCGGCGCCGGTCGCCTCGGCGACCGCCCGCGCCTGGTCGAGCCGACCCGACCGCTCCTGGTGGCGGTCGAGTTCCTGCAGCGCCAGCACGTCGGCGTCGAGGGCGGCGACGGCGTCGACGAGCGGCCGCACGGTGGGGGTGTCCGGGCCCGTGGTCGGCGCCGGGCGGCCGCTGGCGAGGAGCTGCCGCCCGTGCAGGACGTTGAAGGTCGCGAGGCGCACCACTGCGGATCCGGTCACGGTCCGACCGTACAACAGGGTTGCCGGGTGCCTCTCCTGACGGGAGCTCGGGTGGCACCGGACCGCCCCGCGAAGGCGGGGGCGGGGGCCGGCCGGGGGTCCGGCCGGCCTCCGCGGGCCGGTCAGGCGAGGTGGCTGACGTGCGGCCAGTCGATGTCGACGTCGGCGGCCTTGTTGAAGTAGTTGGTGAAGACGTTGAGCGCCACATTGGCGATCACCTCGGCCACCTCGCCGTCCGTCAGTCCGGCCTCGCGGGCGGCCTTCAGGTCGGCGTCCTCGAGCTCCCCCCGGGTGCGGGTCAGCGTCACGGCGAGGGCCAGTGCGGCGGCGGTCCGGGCGTCCGCCGAAGCGCCGCGCCGGGCCTGCTCGGCGGCGTCCGGGGAGAGCCCGGCGAGCTCGGTGGCGATGTGGGTGTGGGCGGAGAGGCAGTAGTCGCAGGCGTTCTCCTGCGCCACCGCGAGGGCGATGGCCTCGCGGGTGGCGGCCGGGAGCCTGCCGCCGCCGAGGGCGCCGGAGAACTCGAGGTAGCCCTTGAGGACGGCGGGGCTGTTGGCCATCACCTTGGCCATGTTCGGGGTGACCCCGAGGGCGGCGCGGACGGTGGAGAGGAGGGCGGCGGCGGGGGCGGTCGCCTCGGTCGGCTCGATGATCGGAAGTCGCGACATGGGGATGCTCCTGGATGGTTACGCAACCAACGTTCTAATGGTTGCTGGCTGCTCTAGCCGTTAGAACCATGCCATGGGACTCTCACGGTTGCAAGTCCGCCGTACCATGAGGAGGTGGACCTGAACGCATACGAGAGCGGTGGCGCCCCCCTGCTGGGCGAGCCCCTGCCGATCGAGCTGGCCAACGCGACGTACGCCGTGCGCGGCCGGCTGGTGGACGGGCTCACGACCGTCGAGCACGCCGCCGCCTGGCTGCGCGACAACCGGGCCCGGTTCGCCACCGCACTCGACGACGACGCTCTGCTCGCCCTCGACGAGGCGGACCTGCGCGCGATCCGGTCGCTGCGCGACGCGGCCCGCACGCTGATCGACGCCGCCGCCCGCGGTACGGACGCGCCCGCCGAGGCGGTCGGCGAACTCAACCGCCACGTGCGGCGCGCCCCCAGCTGGCGTGAACTGGCCACGGGCCCCGGCCCGGCCACCCTCACCCGCAGCGCCGCGGCACCCGTCCCCGCCGCCCTCGGTGAGATCGCCCAGGCGACCGTGGACCTGGTCACCGGCCCCGAGCGCGAGCTGCTGAGGGCCTGCCAGGCGCCGGGCTGCGTCCTGCACTTCCTCAAGAACCATCCGCGCCGCGAGTGGAGCGGCCCGGACTGCGGCAACCGCGCCCGTGCCGCCCGCCACTACGAGCGCACCAGGCAGAGCTGAACCGCCGGGGCGGCCCGGCGGCGGAAGGAGGGCCGGCGATGGATCCCCGTCCGCCCGTGGAGCCCGATGCCACCGAGCTGGCCGCGATGGTGCGGCGCCGCGAGGTCACCCCGGCGCAGTTGGTCGAGGCGGCCGTCGAGCGGATCGAGCGGCTCGGCCCCGCACTCAACGCCGTCGTCATCCCGATGTACGAGGCCGCGCTCGCGGCCGCCGACCGGCCGCCGCAGGGCCCGTTCGCGGGGGTGCCCTACCTGCTCAAGGACCTGGCCACCGAGGTCGCCGGGGGCCGGTTCACCGAGGGTTCCCGCTTCCTGCGCGGCCATGTCTCCGGCTACGACAGCGAATTGGTCCTCCGGCTGCGCCGGGCCGGGCTGATCGTCCTCGGCAGGACCAACACCCCCGAGTTCGGCATGGTCCCCACCTGCGAGCCGGTCCTGCACGGGCCGACCTGCAACCCCTGGGACCCCACCCGCTCCACCAGCGGATCCAGCGGCGGCTCGGCGGCGGCCGTCGCCGCCGGGCTGGTGGCGGCGGCGCACGGCAACGACCTGGGCGGCTCGATCCGGTTCCCCGCCTCCGCCTGCGGCCTGTTCGGGCTCAAGCCCACCCGCGCCCGCAACCCGCTCGGGCCGGAGTACGGCGACGTGGTCGGCGGCTGGGCCTGCGAGCACGCCCTCACCCGGTCGGTGCGCGACAGCGCCGCGCTCCTCGACGCCACCTCCGGGCCCGCCCCGGGCGATCCGTACCCGGCGCCGCCCCCGCTGCGGCCGTTCGCGCTGGAGGTCGGGGCCGACCCCGGCCGGCTGCGGATCGCGTACACCGCCCGCACCCCGGACGGCTCCCCCGGGCACCCCGACTGCGTCGCCGCCCTCGACGACGCCGTCGCCCTGTGCGAAGAGCTCGGCCACGAACTGACGGAGGCGGACCTGCCCGGGCTGACCCCCGCGGTCGGCGCGGCCATCGGCACGGTGTTCGACGCGGCCACCGCGTGGATCGTCCGCTACTGGGTCCGCCGGCTCGGCCGCGAGCCGGCGGAGGACGAACTGGAGCCGCTGACCCGCGCCTACCGGGCGGCCGGTGAGCGGGTCGGCGCCGCGGACTACCTGCTCGCCGTCGAGGACCTCCAGGCGTTCGCCCGGGTCGTCGCCGCCTTCCTCGCCCGCTTCGACCTGTGGCTGACCCCGACCATGTCCACACCGCCCGTCCCGCTCGGCGAGATCACCTCCACCGAGGACGATCCGCTGCGGGCCGCCCGCAACGGCGGCCGGACCGTTGCCTACCCGGCGGTGGTCGCCAACCTCACCGGCAACCCCGCGATGTCCGTCCCCCTGTGGTGGAACCCGGCCGGGCTGCCGGTCGGGGTCCACTTCCTGGGCCGCTTCGGCGACGAGGCCACCCTGCTGCGGCTGGCCGCCCAACTGGAGGGTGCCCGGCCCTGGTCCCGGCGGCGGCCGCCCGTGCACGCCTGAGCCTCCGCGGGAGGGGCGCACGACCGGGGTCGTGGCCGGGTGCCGCCCGGCGTAGCGTGGCAAGGAGGAGAGGGTCTCCGCTGCGGTCTCATCGGGCTGCGTCGCGGGCGCGTCCGGCGTCGCCCGGCTCTCCCCGGACCCGCCCGGTGGGGAGGAGGAGCGATGTCGGTCGTGGAACTCGATGCGGCCAAGCAGGAGGCGTTCGCAGGACGCATGATCGAGGTGGTCAACGACGCCTGCCTGGGGCTGATGGTGAGCCTGGGCCACGAGGCCGGGCTGTTCGACGCGATGTCCGTCCTGCCGCCCGCCACCAGTGCGGAGATCGCCCGGGCCGCCGGGCTGAGCGAGCGCTACGTACGGGAGTGGCTCGGCGCGACGGTGGTCGGCGGGATCGTCGACTACCGGCCCGCGGACGGGACCTACGTGCTGCCGCCGGAGCACGCGGCCTCGCTCACCAGGGCGGCGGGGCCGGACAACCTGGCCCGGATCGCGCAGAACCTGGGCATGATGGGCGAGGTCGAGCAGCGGGTGCTGGCGGCGTTCCGGACCGGGGCCGGGGTGCCGTACTCGGCGTACCCGCGCTTCCAGGCGCTGCAGGCGGAGGAGTCCGGGCAGGTGTACGACCTGGCGCTGGTGGACGGGATCGTGCCGCTGGTGACCGGCCTCACCGAGCGGCTGCAGCACGGCATCGACGCGCTGGACATCGGCTGCGGCCAGGGTCACGCGGTCAACGTGCTGGCCGCCGCGTTCCCCGCCAGCCGCTTCCGCGGGCTCGACGCCTCGGAGCAGGGCATCGCCGCGGCCCGTGCGGAGGCGGCCGGACTGGGCCTGCCCAACGTCGAGTTCGAGGTCGGTGACTGCGCCGCGCTGACCGGCTCCTACGACCTGATCACGGCGTTCGACGTGATCCACGACCTGGCCAGGCCGACCGCCGCCCTCGCCGCGATCTCCGGGGCGCTCGCCGAGGACGGGGTGTTCCTGATGGGCGACATCGCCGCGTCCAGCCGGCTGGAGGAGAACCTCGACCATCCGCTCGGGCCCGCGCTGTACACCTTCTCGGTGTTCTACTGCATGTCCGTCTCGCTGAGCGAGGGCGGGGAGGGACTCGGCACCGTGTGGGGCGAGCAGACCGCCCGGCGGATGCTCGCCGAGGCCGGGTTCGGCCGGGTCGAGGCCGAGCGGGTGGAGGGCGACATCCTCAACGTGTACTACGTGGCCCGTCACTGAGGGCGGCCCCCAGCGGGGGCCGCTTGTTCTTGAATGGTCGCTCATGTATGGTCCTGCCATGCCCCGACCCCGCGAGTTCGAGCCCGACACCGTGCTCGACCAGGCCATGCGCAAGTTCTGGGAGCGCGGCTACCGGGCCACCTCGATCGAGGACCTGGTGAAGGCGACCGGCGTGAAGCCGGGCAGCATCTACAGCGCCTTCCCGGGCGGCAAGCGGGCCCTGTTCCTCAAGTCGCTGGAGCGCTACTCCAAGCTCGTCGTACCGCAGAAGCTCGGCGAACTGGAGGCCCCGGGGGCGTCCCTGGCGGAGCTGCGAGGCTACTTCGACGGACTGGTGCGCGACCTGCTCAGCCCGGAGGGCCGGCAGGGCTGCCTGCTGGTCAACACCGCGATCGAGAACGCGGCCGAGGACGACGAGGCCGCGGCCGTCGTCCGGGGCCACCTGGCCCGCCTGGAGAACTGCATGGCCGCCGCCCTGGACACCGCCCGCCTGCGGGGCGAGGTCCGGACCTCGCTGGACCCGGCCGGCACCGCCAGGCTGCTGGTCGCCACCTGCCAGGGGCTGATGGTCGTGGGCAAGGCCAACCCGGACGAGGCGGTCCTGCGCGCGATCACGGACAACGCGTTCGCCGCCCTCGCCTGACCACCGGACACCACACCCTCCGGGCCACCGCACCTGCGGTGGCCCTTCTTCCGGCCCAATATTTGAATGACCACTCAAGAACGGATCCGATCATGAAGGCCATCGTCATCTCCGCCCACGGCGGCCCCGAGGTGCTCACCCTCACCGAGCTGCCCGACCCCGTCCCCGCCGACGGCGAAGTACTCGTCCGCGTCAGGGCGTTCGGCCTCAACCACGCCGAGGCCTACATGCGGGCCGGCGCCTGGGGGCAGGTGGCGGCCGTCACCGGGATCGAGTGCGCCGGGACGGTCGAGTCCGACCCGTCGGGCCGGCTCCCGGCCGGGACCACCGTGGTGGCGGTCCTCGGCGGCATGGGCCGGACCCGCAACGGCAGCTACGCGGAACTGGTGACCGTCCCGGCCGGCAACGTCGTCGAGGTCCGCTCCGGCCTCGGCTGGGCCGAACTCGCCGCCGTCCCCGAGGTCTACGCCACCGCGTGGAGCGGCCTGTTCGGCAACCTGGAACTGCGGTCCGGCGAGACGGTCCTGGTCCGCGGCGCGACCTCGGCCCTCGGCCAGGCCGCCGTCAGCCTCGCCGTCGACCACGGCGCCCGGGTGGTCGCCACCACCCGCAGCGCAGGCCACCGCGCCCTGCTCCGGGAGCTCGGCGCGCACCAGGTGCTGATCGACGACGGCCGGCTCACCCCGCAGGTCAGGGACGGCGGGATCACCGTGGACGCCGTCCTCGACATCGTCGGCAACAGCGTCCTGCGGGACTCCCTGGCGCTGGTCCGGCCGCGCGGCCGGGTCTGCCAGATCGGTTTCCTCGGCGGCTTCGACCCGGTGCCGGACTTCGACCCGATCGCCGACCTCCCCAGCGGGGTCCGGCTCAGCTTCTTCGCCAGCGCCTTCGTCCTCGGCACACCGGAATTCCCGCTCACCGACGTCCCGTTGGACGAGATCTACGCCAAGGTGGAGGCCGGTGCGCTGCCGGCCGGCCCGGTCCGGGTCTTCCGCTTCGAGGAGATCGTCGAGGCACACCGGGTCATGGAGAGCGGTACGGCGCTCGGCAAGATGGCCGTCACCGTCGGCTGACCCGCCGCCACCGGCCGGGCGCGCGGCTCCCGCGGGCCCGACCGGTGGCGGGCCGTCAGACCAGGTGCCGCCGGAAGAAGTCGGCCGCCTCCGCGCCCACCCGGGCGCGGGCGCCGGGGTCGGCGGGTTCCGGGGCGAAGAAGTCGTCGTGGCGGACGTCGGGGCCCGCCGAGCGGCCGCTCGCGGTGGGGATGTGCTCCAGGTACGGCCGGGTGTCGGCCTCGTACGGGGTGACCTGGTCGGCGCCGCCCCAGCGGATCTCCACCGGCACCCGCACCGTCGCCAGGCTCTCCGGGGTGACCAGCGCGCCGATGCCCGGGGCCACCTGGAAGACCGCCCGCACCCGGGCGTCCGAGTGGTCGGCCGCGGCGGCCTCGAGCGCGCCCTGCAGCAGGTCCTGATGCGGGTGCTTGGTCCGCAGCGCCTGGAGCACGTCCGGGAACTCCGAGACCTCCGGCAGGGGCACGGCCCCCGTCAGCACCGCCGTCAGGAGCCGAGGGTCGACGCGCGCGCCGGCCAGGGCCGCCGCCGTGTACCCGCCGAGGGAGAATCCCGCCACGCCGACCGGGCCCAGCGGCCGTTCCCGGGCGAGCGCGTCGAGGACGAAGGTGACGTCCCGGGGTCGCTCCCAGACGTTCAGGAAGCCCTCCGGCTCGTAGCCGTCGACGTAGTTGTTGCCATGGTGGTCGAGCGCCGCCACCCGGAGACCGGCCTCCAGCAGCGGCCGCACCAGCCACTCCAAGGCGCCGCCGGAGCCGCCGGTGCCGTGCGAGAGGACCACCAGCGGGCCCGGCTCGGACGGCGTCCGGTCCGGCTCCCACCGGTAGACCCGGACCGGACGCGGCCGGGCCGGGTCCCGCAGGTCGCTCCGGGAGCCGTCGTACAGGACCTGGATCAGCGGCTGTTCCTGACTGGAGATCATCATGGCGGCATCCTAGGAACGTCCGCCGACACCCCGAGGCCCGGCCCCGGCCCCGAGCGGGGATCAGCCGGCGCTCCTCGCACCGCGGGCGGCGGCGACCAGCTCGCGGGCCTCACGGTCCGAGGCGACGGCCGGGGGCGAGCCGGGCAGCGGGCGTCCCGCGCTCTCCGGCATCATCCGCACCGCGACCAGGCCGATCACTGCGGCGGCCATCATGTAGTAGGCGGGCATCATCCGGTTGCCGGTGGCGTCGATCAGCGCGGTCACCGCCAGCGGGGTGGTGCCGCCGAACAGCGAGACGGAGACGTTGAAGCCCACGGCCATGGCGCCGTAACGGATGTGGGTCGGGAAGAGTGCGGGCAGCGCGGCGGGCATGGTGCCGGTGAAGCAGGTCAGCAGCAGGCACAGTCCGCCGACGCCGAGCAGGACGCCCCACGGGCCGCCGTGCCGGATCACCAGCAGCGCGGGAACGGAGAGCAGCAGGAAACCGGCGCAGCCGGCCAGCAGCACCGGGCGGCGCCCGATGCGGTCCGACAGCCGGCCGACCGGGGCGTTGACGGCCATCATCAGCACCATCGCGGCGATGACCACCAGCAGTCCGCGGGTGGCGCCGACGCCGAGTTCGGCGGTGAGGTAGGTCGGCAGGTACGACAGCAGCATGTAGTCGGTGACGTTGTAGACCAGGACCAGCGCCATGCAGAGCAGCAGGGCCCGGCGGTGCCGGGTCAGCAGGTCACGCAGGCGGCTCTTCGGACGCTGCCGTTCCGCGGTCTCGGCCTGCTGCTGGAGGGTGCGGAAGGCCGGGGTCTCCTCCAGCCGCATCCGCAGGTAGAGCCCGATCAGGCCGAGCGGCCCGGCGAGCAGGAACGGCAGTCGCCAGCCCCAGGAGAGCAGGCTCGGCTCGTCCAGGGCGGTGGTCATCGCGGTGACCAGGCCGGCGCCGGCGACGTAGCCCACCAGGGTGCCGAACTCCAGCCAGCTGCCGAGGAATCCGCGGCGCCGGTCGGGTGCGTACTCCGCGATGAAGGTGGTCGCGCCGCCGTACTCGCCGCCGGTGGAGAAGCCCTGCACCATCCGGGCGAGCAGCAGCAGGGCGGGCGCCCAGATGCCGATGGCGGCGTACGAGGGGATCAGGCCGATCGCGAAGGTGCCCGCGGCCATCATGATCATGGTGGTGGCGAGGACCTTCTGCCGCCCGATCCGGTCGCCGAGCGGGCCGAAGACCAGTCCGCCGAGCGGCCTGATCAGGAAGGCGGCGGCGAAGGTCCCGAAGGTGGCCAGCAGCTGGGTGGCGCCGCCGGCCGTCGGGAAGAAGACCTTGCCCAGGGTGACCGCGAGGTAGCTGTAGACGCCGAAGTCGAACCACTCCATGGCGTTGCCGAGGGCGGCGGCGGACACCGCGCGCTTCAGCATCTTCGGGTCGACGACGGTGACCTCGCCAGGGGCGGGGGCCCCGGTCGCAGGGACCGGGGTGGGGCCGTGGCCGGTGGACTCGGGGGTTCGGACGGACGTCTGACTCAAGGGGTCGCCTTCGGTGTCGGGAACGGGTGACCGCTCCCGCCTCACCGCCTCCGCGCTGGTCAAACCCCTGGGCCGCGGTACTGAGAGATCCCTCACGGACCCCGGCGGGTCACTGCGGCGGCCGCCGGCACCCGCGGGCCCGGCGCAGCCCGCCGAGGAGCAGCAGCAGGACCAGCGCCCCGAGGGCGACCGGCGCCAGGCGCTTGAGCAGCGGGCCGCGGGCCAGCGCGACCAGGTCCAGCGGCTCGGCCTCGGGCGGGGTGGCGGGCGCAACGGGCGCCTGCCGGGGAGCCGGTCCGGCGGGCGTCACGGTCGCCGCCGCCACGGTCGGCTGCGGCGCCGTGGGCTGCTCGGGCCGGGTGGGCTGCTCGGGCTCCGGGGGCTGCTCGCGGCCTGCGGCCAGGTGTTCCTCCAGGCAGTCGACGAACTGCCCGATCAGCTTCTTGCTGATGTCGGTCATGACGCCCGCGCCGAACTGGGCGACCTTCCCGGAGACGCTGAGCCGGGTCTCCACGGTCACCCGGGTGCCGTCGCCGTCCGGGGCGAGGCGTGCGGTGATGTGCGCGTCGGCGTTGCCCTGGCCGTGGGTGTCGCGGCCGGCGGCCTTGAGCCGTACGGTGTGCGTCGCCTCGTCCTGCTCCTCGAACGTGGCAGTGCCGCGGTACTGGACGGTCACCGCACCCACCCGGACCTTGACGGTGCCGTGGAAGCGGTCGCCCTCGACCTCGGTGAGCACGGCTCCCGGCATGCAGGGGGCCAGCCGTTCGACGTCGGTGAACAGGTCCCAGGCCGGTCCGATCGGAAGACTGACCCGGAACTCGTTGGTGAACTCCATGCGGACGGGCCTCCTAGCCGGTAGCGCCCCCTCCCGTCCAACGGTGGCCCGGCGCACCCCGATTCCCGCTACCCCGCGCCGCGCTCAGGTCCACAGACTCACCCGTACGGTCGGCCGGTAGTGGCCGGCCGGCACCCCGGCGGCCCGGGCCAGCAGGCTGCGGACGGCGGCGGGCGTGGTGACGAAGCGGCACAGCGCGGCGGCCGTCGGGGTCCGCCGGTCGCCGTGCAGGGCGCTGGCCCGCAGCACGGCGTCGACCGGTGTGCCGGGGACGGCGACCACGGTGAGCACCCGGCGGCGCAGTTCGTCGCGGACCAGGTGGGCGGGGGCGAGGGCCAGTCCGTCCCCGGCGACGGCAGCGCCGAGGGCGGCGCCGGCGCTGGGGAAGACGGCGGCGGCGCGCTCGCCGACGCCGTGCCGGGTCAGGAACGCGCCGCCGGGGGTGGCCGGGTCGAGGCCGCCCGGGCCGAGCAGCCAGTGCTGTCCGGCGAGCCGGCCGACCGGCAGGTGCAGCCGGCCGCCGGCCAGGTGGTCGATTCCGGCGCCGAGGTGGTGCGGGGCGGCGACCACGACGAGGGGGACGCGCAGGAAGGGGATGTGTTCGAAGGTGTCCGGGCGCAGCGCGGTCCCGCCGGTGCCGTCGGGGTCGGCGTCGGCGAGGCCGATCGCGATGTCGGCGCGCCGGTCCAGCAGCAGTTCGACGAGTGCGCCGGCGGGCACCGCGAGGGTGGTGGTCTCGACGTCCCGGTACTGGCGGACGAAGGCCTCCAGCAGGGGCGGGACGATCTGCTCGGCGATCGTCTCGGTGGCGGCCAGCCGCAGGTGGGAGCCCTCGGTGCCGGCCTCGCGGACCTTGCGGCGGGTCTCCTCGGCGAGGCCGACGATCTCCGCGGCGCCGGCCGCCAGCCGCCGCCCGCCGGGGGTCAGGGCGATGCCGCCGGCGGCCCGGACGAAGAGCTGGTCGCCGAGTTCGCGGCGCAGCGCGGCGACCGAGCCCGAGACGGCGGGTTCGCTGACCCGCAGCGAGATCGCCGCGGCCTTGACGGAGCCGAGCCGGGCCACCGCCAGGAACGCCTTCAGCTGGGTGAGGGTCATCGCCGCCTCCCGCGGGCCCGGCGCCGGGGCCCTTCGGCGCCGGTCGGGGTCGGTCGGTGCCCGGCTCCCTCCGGTTCAGCCACGGGGGGCTCTTAACCATTCCCCTAAGTCGGCGTTGACCGGTCCGTCCGGCGGGCCGACAGTGTGGTTGTGCGGCGATGAAGGCCCGTCCCGGCGTCCGTTCGGCGCCTCGCGTGAGCAGTGCGGAGCGTGAGCGCGACGGATGCCACCCGTCCGCGGCCGTCGCCCGAGACGCTGTTGGAGGCCACCGTGCAGGTTCCCGCGTCATTCGAGTACCGGCGGGCGTCGAGCGTGGAGGACGCGCTGGCGCAGCTGGAGCGGTTCGGCGAGGAGGCCAGGGTGATCGCCGGCGGGCACAGTCTGCTGCCGATGATGAAGCTGCGGCTGGCCCGTCCGGGGCTGCTGGTCGACATCAACGACCTGCACGAGCTGGACTACGTGCGGCTGGAGGGCGACGAGCTGTGCGTCGGGGCGCTCACCCGCCACCGCGAGCTGCTGGAGTCCGAGCTGGTCGGCCGGCTGTTCCCGATCTTCCACGACGCCGAGCGGGTGATCGCGGACCCGCCGGTGCGCAACCGGGGCACCATCGGCGGCTCGCTCTGCCAGGCCGACCCGGCGGAGGACCTGTCGGCGGTGTGCGCGGCCGTCCGTGCGGTGGCGGTGGTGCTCGGTGGCGGGGGCCGGCGCCGGGTGCCGATGGCGGAGTTCTACCGGGGTCCGTACGAGACGGACGTGGGGACCGGCGAGATGCTGGTGGAGATCCGGGTGCCGGTCGTGCCGGGGGGCGGCAGCGCGTACGAGAAGGTCGAGCGCAAGACCGGGGACTGGGCGATCGCCGCCGCGGGCGCCGCGCTGGCGGTGGTGGACGGGCGGATCGCCTCGCCGGGGATCGGGCTGGCCGCGGTCGGCGTCTCGCCGGTCGGGTACCGGCGGGCGGAGGAGGCGCTGGCCGGGCGGGAGCCGTCGGCGGAGGTGTTCGCCGAGGCGGGCCGGATCGCCGCCGAGGACTGCGATCCGGTGACCGACACCCGTGGGACCGCGGCCTACAAGCGCCACCTGGCCGGGGAACTCACCGAACGCGCCCTGCGCCGGGCCGCCGAGCGGGCCGGCCGGCCCGTCGCGGCGGCCTGACCGGGCCGGAAGGGCTGGACGACGATGCAGGTGACCATCAACGTCAACGGCGAGGACCGCACCGCGGAGGTGGAGGCCCGGCATCTGCTGGTCCGCTTCCTGCGTGACGACCTCGGTCTGACCGGCACCCACTGGGGCTGCGACACCAGCAACTGCGGCACCTGTGTGGTGCTGCTCGACGGCGAGCCGGTCAAGAGCTGCACGGTGCTGGCCGTGATGGCGGACGGGCACCGGGTGCGCACGGTGGAGGGGCTGGAGGGGGCAGACGGCCTCGACCCGGTCCAGCAGGGGTTCATCGAGCAGCATGGGCTGCAGTGCGGTTTCTGCACCCCGGGCATGATGCTCACCGCCCGGGCGCTGCTGGACCGCAACCCGGACCCCACCGACCAGGAGATCCGCGAGGCGATCTCGGGCCAGCTGTGCCGGTGCACCGGTTATCTGAACATCGTCCGCGCCGTCCAGTGGGCCGCGCGGCACCCGCTGGAGGCCTCGGCCGCCCCGAGCGCGGGGAGCACGTCATGACCACCGTCGAGGAGACCGGGGTCGACCAGGAGTCCGGGTCGGCGCCGGAGCAGGAGCGCCCGATCGGGTACGGGCGGTTGAAGCGCAAGGAGGACCCGCGGTTCGTCCGGGGCAAGGGGCACTACGTGGACGACGTGCAGTTGCCCGGCATGCTGCACGGCGCCGTGCTGCGCAGTCCGCTGGCGCACGCCCGGATCCTGTCGATCGACACCTCGGCGGCCGAGTCGCACCCCAAGGTCCGGGCCGTGATCACGGGTGCCACGCTGGCCGGTCTGGGACTGGCCTGGATGCCGACGCTGTCGATGGACACCCAGGCGGTGCTGGCCACCGACAAGGTCCGGTTCCAGGGCCAGGAGGTGGCGTTCGTGGTGGCCGACGACCACTACGCGGCCAGGGACGCGATCGAGCTGATCGACGTCGAGTACGAGCCGCTGCCGCCGGTGATCGACGCGCGCCGGGCGCTGGACGCCGACGCCCCCCTGATCCGGGACGACCAGGAGGGCCGGACCGACAACCACATCTTCGACTGGGAGTCCGGTGACCGGGCCGCCACCGACGCGGTGTTCGACCGCGCCGAGGTGGTCGTCGCCCAGGACATGCTGTACCCGCGGGTGCACCCGGCGCCGCTGGAGACCTGCGGCTGCGTGGCCGACATGGAGCCGGTGGACGGCAAGCTCACCCTCTGGTCCACCACCCAGGCCCCGCACGCGCACCGCACCCTGTACGCGATGGTGGCGGGCCTGCCGGAGCACAAGATCCGGGTGGTCGCGCCCGACATCGGCGGCGGCTTCGGCAACAAGGTCGGCATCTACCCGGGCTACGTCTGCGCGATCGTGGGCTCCATCCTCACCAAGAAGCCGGTGAAGTGGGTGGAGGACCGCTCCGAGAACCTGATGAGCACCTCCTTCGCCCGGGACTACCACATGCACGGCGAGATCGCCGCGACCCGCGCGGGCCGGATCCTCGCGGTACGGGTCAAGGTGCTCGCCGACCACGGCGCGTTCAACTCGACCGCCCAGCCGACCAAGTACCCGGCCGGGTTCTTCCACGTCTTCACCGGCTCGTACGACATCGAGGCCGCGCACTGCGCGGTCACCGGCGTCTACACCAACAAGGCGCCCGGCGGCGTCGCCTACGCCTGCTCGTTCCGGGTCACCGAGGCGGTGTACCTGATCGAACGGATGGTGGACTGCCTCGCCGACGAACTCGGCGCGGACCCGGCCGAGTTGCGGATGCAGAACCTGCTGCGGCCCGAGCAGTTCCCGTACCCCAGCAAGACCGGGTGGGAGTACGACTCGGGCAACTACCGGGTCACCCTGGCCAAGGCGCTGGAGCTGGCCGACTACCCGGCGCTGCGCCGGGAGCAGGCCGAGCGGCGCGAGCGCGGCGAACTCATGGGCATCGGGCTGTCGTTCTTCACCGAGACGGTCGGCGCCGGGCCCCGCAAGCACATGGACATCCTGGGCCTCGGCATGGCCGACGGCTGCGAGCTGCGGGTGCACCCGACCGGCAAGGCCGTGGTGCGGATCAGCGTGCAGAGCCAGGGGCAGGGCCACGAGACCACGTTCGCCCAGATCGTCGCCGAGGAGCTCGGCATCCCGCCCGAGGACATCGACGTCGTCCACGGCGACACCGACCAGACGCCGTTCGGCCTCGGCACCTACGGCAGCCGCTCGACGCCGGTCTCCGGCGCCGCCGCGGCGGTGGTCGCGCGCAAGGTCCGCGACAAGGCGCGGATCATCGCCGGCGCCATGCTGGAGGTGTCCGCCGACGACCTGGAGTGGGAGAAGGGCCGCTGGTTCGTCAAGGGCGACCCGACGGCCGGCCGGACCATCCAGGAGATCGCGCTCGCCGCGCACGGGTCGCTGGAGCTGCCCGAGGGGGTGGAGGGCCACCTGGAGGCCACCACGGTCTACAACCCGCCCAACCTCACCTTCCCGTACGGCGCCTACCTGTGCGTGGTGGACGTCGACCCGGGCACCGGCGCGGTGAAGGTGCGCCGCTTCGTCGCGGTCGACGACTGCGGCACCCGGATCAACCCGATGATCATCGAAGGCCAGGTGCACGGCGGCCTCGCCGACGGCGTCGGCATGGCGCTGAGCGAGATCATCAGCTTCGACGAGGACGGCAACTGCCTGTCCGGCTCCTTCATGGACTACCTGGTGCCCACCGCGCTGGAGGTCCCCGCCTGGGAGCTCGGCCATACTGTCACCCCCTCCCCGCACCACCCGATCGGGGCCAAGGGCGTCGGTGAGTCCGCGACCGTCGGCTCACCGCCCGCCGTCGTCAACGCCGTGATGGACGCGATCGGGGTCCGGCACGCCGACATGCCGCTCACCCCCGGG
This sequence comes from Kitasatospora sp. MBT63, assembly GCF_000710465.2. Lineage (GTDB taxonomy): Bacteria > Actinomycetota > Actinomycetes > Streptomycetales > Streptomycetaceae > Kitasatospora. Next base: position 65,980 of record NZ_JAIZ01000748.1, read on the forward strand.
CGGGTCTGGCTGGCGATGCACGGAGGTGTGGAGGCGCCGCAGTGAGTGCCGACACGGCCCTGGAACGGCGGATGGCCGACCTGAGCGCCCGGCAGGTGCCCTTCGTCAGGGCCACCGTGGTCCGCGCCCTGCACCCGACCAGCGCCCACCCCGGGGACACCGCGCTGGTCCTGGCGGACGGCCGGATCGAGGGCTTCGTCGGCGGGGTCTGCGCCGAGGCGACGGTACGCCTGCAGGCCCTGCGAGTGCTGCACAGCGGCGAATCGGTGCTGCTGCGGATCTCCCCCGACGCCCCCGCGGCCCCGCAGGAGCCCGGCCCCGGGCACTTGGCCGGCACCGCGCCGGACGGGACCGTCCTGGTGGCCAACCCCTGCCTGTCCGGCGGCGAGCTGGAGATCTTCCTGGAACCGCTGCGACCGGTCCCCGTGGTGCTGGTCCTCGGCGACACCCCGATCGGGCGCAGCCTGGTCGCGCTGGGCGGCGGGCTCGGCTACGACGTCCGCGCGGTCGCCGGCACCGCCGCGGACCCGGACCCCGCAGGCGTGGACACCGAGGAGCTCGCCGGGGCCTCGGCCGTGGTGGTCGCCTCGCACGGACGCCAGGAGGAGGACCTGCTGACCCGCGCCGTACGGGCCGGGGTGCCGTACGTCGCGCTGGTCGCCAGCCACCGGCGCGGGGCGGCGGTCCTGGCGGGCCTGGATCTGGACGACGCCCAGCGCAGCCGGATCCACACGCCGGCGGGGCTGTGGCTCGGCGCCCGCACCCCCGGCGAGATCGCGGTGTCGATCCTCGCCGAACTGGTCGCCTCCCGGCACGCCGTGCTGGTGCACAGCGAGGACGTCGCCGCAGCGGCGGACCCGCCGCCCGCCGCGGAGCCGCGCACCGCGGTCGACCCGGTGTGCGGGATGACCGTCGCGGTCCTCGAGGACACGCCGTCCTCGGACGTCCGCGGCCACCGGCACTGGTTCTGCTCGGCCGGCTGCCGGGACCGGTTCGAGGCCGACGGCGCCGTCCCCGCGGAGCAGCCGTGACCGCGCCCGCCACCGGACCCGCGGGCGGGTCCGGCGCGGCGGCGCGCACCCTGGTCGCCCGCGCCGCACCCGACCCGCAGGCGCTGCGCGCGGCCCTGGACGGACTCGGGTACCTCACCGACACCGGCCTGACCACCGCCCTCTACCTGGCCCTGCGCCTGCCGCAGCCGCTGCTGCTGGAGGGCGAGCCCGGCGTCGGCAAGACCGAGGCCGCCCGCGCCCTGGCCGGTGTCCTCGGCGGCCCGCTGATCCGGCTGCAGTGCTACGACGGACTGGACGCGGCCGAGGCCCTGTACGAGTGGAACTACCCCCGCCAGCTGCTCAGCATCCGGCTCGCCGAGAGCCGCGGCACCGCGCTCGCCGAGGCCGACCTGTTCACCGACGCGTTCCTGCTGCGCCGCCCGGTGCTCGCCGCCCTCACCCACCCGGGCCCGGCCCCCGCGGTGCTGCTGATCGACGAGATCGACCGCGCCGACGACGACTTCGAGGCCTTCCTGCTGGAGGTGCTGGCGGAGGCCAGCGTCACCATCCCCGAACTGGGCACCGTCCGGGCCGCCGTCGAGCCGGTCGTCGTCCTCACCTCCAACCGGACCCGCGACCTGCACGACGCGCTGAAACGCCGCTGCCTCTACCACTGGATCGACTATCCCGACACCGAACGGGTGGTGGAGATCGTACGGCGCCGGGTCCCCGGCACCAGCGCCTCGCTCGCGTCCGAGGTCGCGGCGGCGGTACGGCGGCTGCGCACCCTGGGGATCCAGAAGCCCCCCGGCATCGCCGAGAGCATCGACTGGGTGTCCGCACTCACCCTGCTCGGCGTGGAGCGGCTCGACGCCGACGCCGCGGACCGCACCCTCGGGGTGCTGGTGAAGTACCGCGAGGACCACGACCTGGTCCGCGAACGCGGCCTCGGCTGGCTGGCGGGCACCCCCGATGGCTGAGCCCGGCACCCCGCCGCCGGACCTCGACTGGCCCTCGCTGGCCGCCCGCTTCGGCGCGGCGCTGCACACGGCGGGCGTGCCGGCCGCGCCGGACCGCTCGGCCCGCTTCCTGGACGCCCTGCGGCTGCTGCCGCCCGTCGACCGGACGGCCCTGTACTGGGCGGCCCGGCTGGCGTTCGTCACCGCGCACGAGCAACTCGACCCGTTCGACCGGGTGTTCACCGCGGTGTTCGGCGGCCGGACCGACCCGGCGGAGTCCCGCGGCTCCCCCGGCAACCCGCCGCTGCCCGGGCTCGCCCCGAAGCCCGGCCCGCCCGACCCGGCCGCGGCCACCTCCCCCGCGCCACCGCGGCGGCAGCCCGCACCGCTGCCCAGCGGCGGGCTCCACGTCGACCCGGCCGACCGGCCGGGCCCGCGGCCCGGCGACACCGGGGTGCAGCGCCTGGTCGGCAGCAGCGCGGAACTCCTCACCCAACGGGACTTCGGCACCTTCGGCCCCGGCGAACTGGGGGAACTGGACCGCCTGCTGGACCACCTGGTGCTCCGGGTCCCGCTGCGCCGCACCCGCCGCCGCCGCGCCGACCCCGACGGCCGCCGCATCGACCTGCGCCGGAGTCTGCGGCGCAGCCTGCGCAACGGTGGTGAGACGGTACGGCTGGCGCGCTCGCGCGGCCGGCTGCGCCGCCGCCCGCTGGTGCTGCTGTGCGACATCTCGGGCTCCATGGAGCCGTACACCCGCGCCTACCTGCGGATCTTCTCCCGGCTGTGCTCGCGCGCGGGGGCGCCGGTGCCCGCCGAGATCTTCGTGTTCGCCACCCGGCTGACCAGGCTGACGCCCGTGCTGCGGCACACCGGCCCGGACGCGGCGCTGCGCCGGGCCGGCCGGACCGCGCCCGACTGGTCCGGGGGCACCCTGATCGGCCGTGCGCTCGGCGAGTTCACCGACCGCTTCGGGCGCCGCGGGATGGCCCGCGGGGCGGTGGTGGTGATCTTCTCCGACGGCTGGGAGGGCGAGGACCCGGCGGCGGTGGGCCGGGAGACGGCCCGGCTCGGGCGGCTCGCCCACCGCGTGGTGTGGGTCAACCCCCGCAAGGCCGCGCCCGGTTACCTGCCGCTCGCCGCCGGGATCGCGGCGGCGCTGCCGCACTGCGACGCCTTCGTGAGCGGGCACAGCCTGGCGGCGCTCCCGGAGGTCTTCGACGCCATCGCCGGGGCGGCTCCCGCCCGGACGGTCCGCGGGCGCCCCTGACCGCGGGCGCCGGTCCCCGCCGGGGACGGGCATCGGGTGGTACCGCGCATGCACGGTTCGCGTCGGATCGGCGCACGGCTCCCCGGACTCCGGCCGAATGCCGGGGAGCATCGGGCACCCGGCGGACATTGTGGGCGGGCCCTACCGGGTGGCCGGCGCGGCTCGTCGTCGGGGCGGAACGGCTCCGGGGCGGCTCGGGGCGATGTCCGGGAGGGAGCCGGGCGGTGGGTGGGCGCCACCGCCCGGCCGGTGCGCGGGGGTTCAGCGGGTCCGCTCCCGCCCGCGCCGTTCGGCCGCCCCGGCGGCCGGTGGGCCCGCGGCCGCTTCCGGGGGACCGCCGCGGGCGGGCGTCAGAGCGGCAGGAAGCGGACCGATCTGAGCAGCAGCCGGTCGCTGGCCGAGCCACCGGGCGGGAGCAGGTAGGCGGGGCCCGTGCAGCCGGGGAACAGGTGCACCATCGCGACGTCGTCGGTCAGGTTCTGCGGGGCGAAGGCCGGCTCGCCGCGGCCGGCGGCGTCCTCGGGCACGTCGGTGCAGGAACCGTCGGCCGGGCCGGTGAGTTCCCCGGCGGTCCGTACCCCGAGCTCGTTGACGTAGGTGTACCGGAAGACGCCCCGGGCGGCGGCGGCCTGGCCGGGGACGGACCACAGAAGGGCGAGGGCGGCCGCGGCGACGGCTGCGGTGGTGCGGATACGCATGGCGGGGAGAGCTCGCTTTCCCGTCGGTTGGTACTGGGACGGGATCACCCTAGAAGGGGGCCGAACGGGCGAAACGGTTCTCCCGACCGGGTCGCGCGTGTCGAACGGCGGTCCTGCCGAGCCACCCTGACGCCCGGTCGGCACGGTGCGGGCGCCGGGGCCTTTCCGACACCTCGCGTGGGGTCAGCGCGCGTCGGTGGGCGCGCGGCCGGGTGCGGCGGCCAAGCGCCCGCGTACTGCGACGCACCTCGGCGATTCACCGGTACGTCCAGGTAGGCCCACCTCCCGGCCGGAGGCCGGGGAGCGTCGCGCCCCCGGCGGGAATCGCCGGACAGGCCCTACCCGCACCCCCGCGCCGGTCAGCAGAACTCGTCGAGCAGTTGGTAGAAGGCGATCCGCCGGGTGTCCACCCCGCCGGGCGGGTCGTAGCGGGCCAGGAAGCGGTCGGCGAGCCCGGGGGCGTACTGGGCGTTGACCGGGGCGGCGAGGCTGCGGGCGGCCAGCGCGAGGTCGGCGTACCGGTCGGCGCGGCCGAGCCGGCCGAGGTCGATCAGGCCGGTGACCCGCAGGGTGTCGGGGTCGAGCAGGACGTTGGGCAGGCAGAGGTCGCCGTGGCAGACCACCACGTCCTCCACCGCCGGTACGGTGGCGGCCAGTTCGGCCAGCAGCCGGTCGGCGCTCCAGCCGGTGCGCCGTTCGTCCAGGTCGTCGAGGTCGACCAGCCCGGCCGCGGCGGCGTGCCGGGCGTCCGGCAGCGTGACGGCGAGCGTCCGGTCGAACGGGCAGGCGGCGGCGGGGAGTGCGTGCAGCGCGCGGGCCAGGTCGGCGAGCGCGTCGACGACGGCGGGCAGCTGCCCGGCCGGCCAGGGGTCGGCGGCGGAGCGCCCGGGGACGGCCCGGGTGAGCAGCCAGCCGCCGGCCGGGCCGGTGTCCCGGTCCAGGATCTCGGCGGCCGGGATGCCCTGGGCGGCGAGCCAGGCGGTCCGCTCGGCCTCCGCCGCGAGGTCGAAGCCGGAGTCCGGGTGCACGGGCGGCCCGGCGATCTTGAGGTAGCCGGCCTCGCCGTGCCGTTCCAGCCGGTACACGGCGGCGCCGGAGCAGCCGACGGTGACCGGTGTCCAGGTGTGGCCGGCGAAGCGGCGGCGCAGCCCGGCGGGCACCTGCGGCGCCACGGTCAGCCTCCGGCCGGGCGGGCCATGGCGAACTCCATTCCACGGCCGGGCTGTTCGTCGTCGACCGGCTGGACCTGGCCGGTGCGGTGGAAGCCGTGCCGGGCGTAGAGCCGCTCGGCGGGCGCGTTGCCTTCGGCGACCCAGAGCCGGACCGCGGGGCGGCCGAGCTCCTCGGCCCGCTCGATCGCGGCCCGCACCAGCCGGTCGCCGACGCCGAGACCGCGGGCCTGCGGGTGCACCCACATCGAGACCAGCTCCGTCTCCCCCTCCCCCGCGGTGACCAGCCCGACCAGTCCGCGCGGCTCGCCGTCCAGTTCGGCGACGACGGTGTTGCGGGCGGCCAGCCGCTCGCGCCAGCGCTCCTCGGTGAACTCGGCCTCGCGGGCGTGGGTGGAGCCGAAGGCTTCGGGCGCCTGGGCGAGCGCGGCCAGCCGGACGTCGCGGTAGCAGGTCCACTCGTCGGCGGCGAGGCGGCGGACCGCCGGGGCCGGAGCGGGGGCCGCCGGGGCCGGAGCGGG